>CBFHIN010000008.1:0-43897 GCA_965655875.1 Litorivicinaceae bacterium
CAATGGCACTTTCAGGCCGTTGAAGATGTTACTTCAGACTGGATTCAGTCGACATTAGCCCCCATGAACTGGGAGTCGTCACATCCTTTAGCGGAGAAGTTAGCTGCGAAGGGTTTTTAGACAACGATAAAACAACAAAGGACTCCACATGAAAGTATCATTTTTAGGGTTAGGTGTGATGGGCTATCCGATGGCTGGGCATCTTGCTAAATCAGGCCATGAGGTCACGGTCTACAACCGGACCCCGGCGAAATCGGAAAAATGGGCTGCTGAGTTTGGCGGACAGACGGCAGCTACCCCAAAGGAAGCGGCGATTGGCCAGGAAATTGTGTTTGCCTGCGTGGGTAATGACGACGATTTGCGCAGTATTACCCTCGGTGACACGGGTGCGTTCGCGGGCATGAGCGAGGGTGCATTATTTGTCGATCACACGACTGCTAGTGCTGAAGTCGCGCGTGAGTTAGGCGAGGCAGCGAAAGCGCTCAATATCGGTTTCATGGATGCGCCTGTTTCTGGCGGCCAACAAGGGGCCGAGAATGGTGCGCTCACCGTGATGGTAGGCGGGAGCCAGGCTCATTTTGATCGAGCTGCTCCAGTGATCGACGCGTTTGCTCGCGCATGCACGTTGATGGGCGACGTGGGTGCCGGTCAGCTCACAAAAATGGTCAATCAAATCTGTATTGCTGGATTGGTTGAAGCCTTGTCTGAAGGGTTATCGTTCGCCCGTGCAGCTGGGCTTGATGCGCACAAGGTAGTTGATGTGATCAGCAAGGGTGCGGCGCAGTCATGGCAGATGGAGAATCGCTACAAAACAATGCTCGCGGACGAGTTTGCGCATGGTTTTGCGGTCGACTGGATGCGTAAAGATTTATCAATTTGTCTAGCAGAAGCGCGCAAAAACGGATCGGCCTTACCGATAACCGCCGCAGTGGATCAGCTCTATGGAGAGGTTCAGGCCATGGGCGGCGCGCGTTGGGATACATCGAGCTTGTTTGCACGCTTAGAGGCAATGCGTCAGCGCGGTGGCAAGTGATCCGTTTGACTCGATGATCAATCGCTTGGCCCGACGAGAGCATTCGCGGGTCGAGCTTGATCGTAAACTAAAAACAGTACATCCAGAACTTGAGCAATCAGATCGCTCGACGCTTCTCGACCGTTTAATTGAACTGAATCTGCAGTCTGATGCACGTTTCGCGGAGATGCTGATTCGTTCTCGCCTTCAGCGTGGGCAAGGGCGCCGCCGAATCGAGCAAGAACTTTCATTACATGCCATTGATCCGAAGGATGTAGCACATCATTTTGACGAGGCTGATGAAAATGAATCAGTACGATGTCATGCTGCACTTGAGAAGTGGATGCGCGGTAAAAAAGATCCAACCCGGGATAAAGCGCTGCGATTTTTAGCGTCTCGTGGCTTTAATTTTTCTGATGCAACAGAAGCAGTCGACGCGATTTTCCGCTAGCATTGCACCTCACTTGAATTCCAGACATTTAAGAGATCATGAAAAGCGCTGAAATCCGTTCGCAGTTCCTTGAGTATTTTCAAGAACAGGGCCACACAATCGTATCCTCAAGTCCTCTGATACCGGGCAACGATCCGACATTGCTGTTTACCAATGCTGGTATGGTTCAGTTCAAGGATGTCTTCACAGGGGAAGAGCTTCGACCATACCGTAGAGCGACGACTTCACAACGTTGCGTCAGAGCAGGCGGAAAGCACAATGATTTGGAAAATGTCGGTTATACAGCGCGTCACCACACATTTTTCGAAATGCTTGGAAATTTCAGTTTCGGTGATTATTTCAAAGAGGACGCAATTCGGTTTGCTTGGACCTTTCTGACCGAGCGCCTGAATCTTCCGAAAGAACGTCTTTGGGTGACTGTGCATCATTCTGATCAAGAAGCGGAAGATATCTGGATTCAACAAATCGGTGTGGATCCTAATCGATTATCACGACTTGGCGATAAAGATAACTTTTGGACCATGGGTGATACAGGTCCATGTGGTCCCTGTAGTGAAATTTTTTATGACCATGGGCCTGATGTTCCTGGAGGTCCCCCGGGTTCTGAGGATGATGATCTCGATCGCTACATCGAAATTTGGAACTTGGTCTTTATGCAATTCGAGCAGTCTGCAGACGGCACCCGAACACCATTGCCAAAGCCATCTGTCGACACTGGTATGGGGCTTGAGCGGATTGCTGCGGTAATGCAGGGAGTGCATTCCAATTATGAGATCGATTTGTTCCAAGCGCTCTTAAAAGCGTCTGCTGATGCAACCCACAGTGATGATCTAGAAGCAAAATCGCTACGTGTGATTGCCGATCATATTCGAAGCTGTTCGTTCCTGATTTGCGATGGAGTTCTGCCATCCAATGAAGGGCGTGGCTACGTGCTTCGCCGAATTATTCGTCGCGCGATTCGACACGGACATAAGCTCGGATGTGATCAGCCGTTCTTCCACAAAATCGTGCACACGCTTGTTGCTGAGATGGGTGAAGCCTACCCAGAGCTTCGTGACAATGAAGATCAAATTGTTGCCGCGTTGAAGCAAGAAGAAGCGCAATTTGCAAAAACACTCGACGCAGGTATGAAGGTGCTGGAAGAGGCGGTGTCTTCACTGCAAGAAAAGACGCTTCCAGGCGAGTTAATTTTCCGTTTGTACGATACCCACGGTTTCCCTGTTGATCTGACCAACGATATTGCCCGTGAGCGAGATCTTGAACTCGATATCGAAGGCTTTGAGCAAGCGATGGCAGAGCAACGTGAAAAGTCGCGCCAAGGATCAAGTTTTGCGATCGAAGGACAAGTTCGTTTTGATCTGGACGGCTCGACGGAGTTTTTGGGTTATACCCATTTAGACGCGAGCGCAGTTGTGATCGCACTGGCCAAAGACGGTGAACAAGTTGAAACGTTAGACGCCGGCGACAGTGGAGTCGTCGTGTTAAATCAAACACCTTTCTATGCTGAAAGTGGTGGTCAGCAAGGTGATTCGGGATCGCTCACATCGACAGATGGATCGTTCCAAGTGTCTGTGACTAAAAAATACGGATCGCACTTTGGCCACGAAGGCAAATTGGGGATGGGACAGTTGACAATCGGTGACACTGTGAATGCACGTGTCGAGGGTCCAAGACGGTCGGCCACCGCGTTGAACCACTCCGCAACGCATTTGCTCCATGCAGCCCTCAGAGCTGTTCTTGGTGATCATGTCACACAGAAAGGCTCGCTCGTAACGCATGAGCGCACACGGTTTGATTTCTCGCATCCGCAGCCTGTGACAGCGACCGAAATGGCTGAAATCGAAGCGATGGTAAACCTCGCGATTCGTCGTAATGATGATGTAGTGACTCGCCTTATGCCGATCGAAGAGGCCAAAGCAGCTGGTGCGATGGCTCTATTCGGCGAGAAATACGATGATGAAGTTCGTGTTTTGTCGATGGGTGAATTTTCGGTTGAATTATGTGGTGGTACGCACGTTTCCCGCACTGGAGACATTGGCCTGTTTAAAATTACAACAGAAAGCGGTGTGGCTTCTGGCGTTCGTCGAATTGAGGCGGTGACCGGTGAAGGTGCACTCAACCACGTGCATGCGCTTGAGGCGACACTCAACCAGGCTGCGGGTCTGTTGAAAACGGGATCGGATGCTGTGCTTTCCAAGATTGAGCAAATGGCAGATCGACTCAAAGCATCTGAGCGCGAAATCGACGCATTAAAAATGAAATTGGCAACCGCTGCAGGTGGCGATCTACTGGACGATGTTGTCGAGGTCTCTGGGGTGCAATGTTTGGTCGCGAGCCTTGATGGGCAAGATCCGAAAACACTCAGAGATACGCTCGATCGAGTAAAAAATCGTCTATCGCAGGGCGTTGTTGTATTGGCAACCGTGCGTGATGACAAAGTCAATCTCATTGCTGGTGTGACTGATAACCTCACTGACCGCGTGAAAGCAGGGGACTTGATTGGATTCGTCGCCGCACAAGTTGGTGGTCGTGGTGGTGGACGTGCTGATATGGCACAAGCTGGAGGCACAGAGCCTGCATCTTTGCCACAGGCATTAAAGTCAGTCTCAACATGGCTTGAGGAACAATTGAGTTAGGAAGTTCGATGGCATTAATTGTCCAGAAGTATGGCGGAACCAGCGTTGGAACCGTCGAGCGCATTCAAGGCGTTGCAAATAAAGTCAAAGGATTTAGAGATCAAGGGCATGATGTTGTCGTTGTCGTCTCTGCAATGAGTGGAGAAACGAACCGGCTCATCGGTATGGCGAATGAAATCAGTCCGCGTCCGATTCCTCGTGAGATGGATGTGCTGGTGTCGACTGGGGAACAGGTAACGATCGCATTGCTTGCGATGGCTTTATCCGAACTCGGCTGTGAAGCGAAGAGTTACACCGGTGGTCAGGTTCGTATTCATACCGATAGTTCGCATACGAAAGCGCGAATACAGGCTATTGATAACGAGTATATGCGCGCTGATTTAGACGCTGGACGAGTGGTTATTGTTGCCGGATTTCAAGGAATGGACGCGCAAAATAACATTACGACACTCGGTCGTGGTGGGTCAGATACGACTGCTGTTGCCTTAGCGGCCGCCCTTAAAGCTGACGAGTGCCAGATTTACACCGATGTAGATGGTGTATACACAACTGATCCGAGAGTCGTTGATTCCGCGCGCCGATTGTCAAAAATCACATTTGAAGAGATGCTAGAAATGGCGTCTCTCGGATCCAAAGTATTGCAAATTCGATCGGTAGAGTTTGCCGGTAAATACAACGTCCCGCTTCGCGTACTGTCGACCTTTGAAGATGGTCCCGGCACATTGATTACGACTGAGGAGTTAGATTCCATGGAACAACCCGTTATTTCTGGTATTGCATTCAACCGTGACGAAGCCAAATTGACGTTACTCGGGGTACCTGATGTTCCTGGTGTCGCAGCAAAAATCTTGGCTCCAGTCGGTGCGAAGAATATTGAAGTCGATATGATCGTACAAAATGTTGGCGCGGATCAGACTACTGACTTTACGTTTACAGTGCACCGAAATGACCTCGATGCCGGTTTTGAGGTGCTTGAGGGTGTTGCGAAAGATCTTGGTGCGCGCGAAGTTCGCAAGGATGCAAAAATTTGCAAAGTATCTGTTGTGGGTGTGGGTATGCGTTCCCACGCAGGTGTTGCAAGCCAGATGTTTGAAACACTCGCGGCTGAAGGAATCAACATTCAGATGATCTCGACCTCTGAAATAAAAATTTCGGTTGTCGTCGATGAAAAATATCTGGAACTTGCAGTCCGTGCACTGCATCAAGCGTTTGACCTGGCGCTTGAGGATGCCAGTTAAAACACCTGACGCGTTCCAGGGTATCGATCGCCTGTACGGTGATCGAGCGTATCAGACACTTGCTCAAAAACGAGTGTATGTTGTTGGCATTGGTGGCGTCGGTTCGTGGGTTGTTGAAAGTCTTGCGAGATCGGGTATCGGCGAAATCCGGATGGCTGATCTTGATGACCTCTGCGTCACCAATACAAATCGTCAAATACATGCGCTGCAATCCACGGTCGGTCAATCAAAAATAGATGTCATGGCGAAGCGCTGTCTTGAGATTAATCCAGACATCCAGATCCGGTGTGATCATGCGTTTGTGACCGATAAGACTGTTGAGTCGTTGGTGGAGTCAGATTTGGATCTGGTCATTGATTGTGGTGATAACCAGATGGCAAAAGCCGCCTTGATTGCTCATTGCAAACGGATCAAAGTTTCAGTCATTACGATCGGAGCAGCCGGTGGTCGTATCGACCCTGGAAAGGTGCAAGTCCGAGATCTGGCAAAAACCGACGGTGACGCATTACTGGCATCTGTGCGTCAAACGCTACGAAACCGTTATGGGTTTTCTCGAACCCCTGGTAAGCGTTTTTCTGTCAATGCAGTCTATTCCGATGAGCAAACACGATATCTGCAAACTGATGGATCGATGGGGCAAAAAAAACCACAGGCAGGCGCAAATCGTTTGGATTGTGCTGGAAGTCTCGGTGCTGTCACGCACGTGACGGCGGTATTTGCCTTGCATGCGACCGCAAAAGCGGTCGATCAATTGCTCAGTTAACAACCTCTAACGTGATTGTTGGCCAATGACTGATCCAGTCGTAGTTTGGATCCTCATCTGGACGGATCACAACGCCGCTAATCAGATAACGATCAGCAGTCGGTAAATCCAATGTCACTTGTCCGCGACTATCTGTATATGCTTCGGAAACCACACGCCTGTCACTGTGTCGGAATGCTTTGATTAAAACGTCTGGAAGCGGTGTATTGCCGTCATACAGGGTGATGGTCTTCGGACCAGCCAAAAGTGTGTTCCAGTCACCCTCAATCACGAGTTCAAATGGCATTTCACCAGACAATGAGTCTGAGGTTTGACGATTTCCGACTTTGATCAAACTTTTTGCACAGCGTACATAGCGTTCAGTTACTGGAACGGTCTTTGGGATTCCTGGGAATTGATCGATTTGTCGAGACAGTCCATCGAGGTCGACGTAATTGGCCCAGCGTTCGTCACCTTCGCCAAATCGAATTGAAAATGGTGTTGTCAGATGGATGATTTGATTAAGTCCGTCGCTCATTGGTACTCGAGCGGCGGGCCGTGAATCTCCTAAAAGGCCATCAATCGTTGATTTGTGATCGGAGATGTGGACGAACGTTTCGATTTCGTCTGGTAATAATGGTTGTGCACTCCCCCGAAACTCCTCGCCAACTTTGAGGGTGAGGTCGATCGTGTCCTCTGGGCTTGAATAATGCGTTGAGGGTTCGATCCAGAACTCATGAGCAACAATTGTGTTACTCACCAACAGAATTCCAATTGAGAGTGTTAGGCTATAAAACGTTGGCATGCCGGCCCTTTAATCATGAGATTGTCTTTACAATGAAACCTTGGCTCTTCAGCTTTCTCTTTGTGTTACTCAGTGCCAACGCACATGCACATGAGATGCGTCCATCGATCGCTTCGCTGTCAGTTGATACGCAAGGAATCATTACCCTAAAGCTTGTCACAAATATGGAGGCGTGGCTCGCAAATATCGACCCGTCACTGTCTGATACAAATGATTCACCGAATGTTGCGATCTATGATGAATACCGAGCACTGGATCGAAATGCACTGGATCGCCGCGTCAGAGAAGACGATCAAGCACTGGGTGAAGTGATCGAAATACTGGCTCAAGGCGAAATGATCACGATGACTTTGACGGATGTGAATGTCCTTCCAGTAGATGACCCAGAGTTACCGCGCGATACGGAATTAATATTTGTCGGTGGGCTGCCAGACGGTACCAATAGTCTGGTCTATCGTGTTCATGATTCGTTGCCAAACACAGCTGTCAGATTATTTTTGGATAATGCAGATCCGCGAGTTCAATTTGTCAAAAGTGGCGACTCATCCGATCCGTTGTCACTTGATCAAGCGGTACAACGATCCGTATTAGCTGTTGTTGGGGAATATATTGAACTCGGTTTTACACACATCATTCCCAGAGGCCTTGATCACATCATCTTTATTCTTGGATTGACGCTGATTTCAAAACGATTCATTGATTTAGTCATTCAGGTCACTGCATTTACGGTTGCTCATTCTGTAACACTTGCGATGGGTTTGTATGGTGTTTTGGAGTTGCCTTCGTCGATTGTTGAACCCCTGATTGCAGCATCAATTGTTTACATTGCCTTCGAGAATATTTGGCATCACAGAGTCAATACGTCAAGGGCGGTCATTGTGTTTTGTTTCGGGTTATTACACGGTCTCGGTTTTGCGGGAGTCCTCACTGAACTTGGTTTGCCGGAACGCGATTTTGTGATTGGTTTATTGTCGTTCAACGCAGGCGTCGAATTGGGTCAACTTGCGATTATTTTAGTCGCCTATTTGTCAGTGGGTATTTGGGTGATCCGATCTTCGTGGTATCACAGCCGCGTCGCAGTTCCCCTATCCGGTGTCATTGGTCTTATTGGTGTGTATTGGTTTGTTGAGCGGGTGGTGAGTTGATGGCAACTGAGCCGACTAACGCACACGTCATGACTCGAGTTACGGTCATCGGTGCTTGTGTTGATGGGTTGCTGGGGATTTTGAAAATTGCAGTCGGTTACATCAGTCAAAGTCATGCATTGATTGCTGATGGGGTGCATTCAATTTCCGATCTTGGTACTGATATTTTGGTGATATTAGCAGCCAAATGGAGTAACGAAGAGCCGGATGCGAATCATCCATACGGACACGATCGGATTGAGACGTTAGCGACTCTGGTTCTAGGTAGTGTGTTACTCGCTGTTGCCGGTGGAATTTTTTATGACAGTGTGCAGCGTTTTTTTGAATCAGATGTCACGATACAGCTGGGCGTCGCCGCATTTGCGGTAACCGTCGCGTCGATCCTAGCCAAAGAAGCGATCTTTCACTACACACTGTATTTCGCGAAAAAATTAAATTCGAAATTATTGACTGCCAATGCCTGGCATGCTCGCACTGATTCACTCTCGTCAATCGCAGTTTTGATTGGCCTTGTTGGTGTGGCTTTTGACGTGGTGTGGTTGGATTCTGCGGCTGCGCTTGTTGTCGCTTTGTTTATTGCGAAAATTGCGTTGAGTTTGTTGTGGGATTCAATGCAGGAGTTAATTGATACTGCGCTACCTGCTGAACAGGTTGAGGACATACGAAAAATTGCGTTAGAGGTGCCCGGCCTTCGCGATGTGCATCACATTCGGACACGCACCATGGGTGGTAAGACATTGATGGACCTCCATTTGCAGGTGGATCATCGCGTTTCTGTGTCAGAAGGCCACGAAATCGGGTGCTGGGTTGCTGCATCGATACGAGAACGTTTCCAAGATATTCAGGACATCACGTTCCATATCGATCCAGAGGATGATGCTGCGGTTGATCAAGACGAACTGCCGCCACTGAGACCTCTTCGTCCAGCAATTGAATCCGTTGTTCGAGAGGCACTGGTTGATCCAGATGCCGCTGTTGATCTCAGAATTCACTACTTGCGTGGTCAGCTTGATCTCGAGCTTGTAACTGATTCAGAGGTTTTCACTGACCGCATTCGTGACCAGATACCCAGCGTGAATCGTGTGGTGACGCTCAAGGTCAAATCAGAAGCTTAGATGGCCTCTGGTACAAGTTTTTCATGCCAGCGTGAGCTCGAATCACACTCGGAGTAATTCATCATCGACTCGTAGTGTGTTTTCTTGTTCTCCGCGAGATCAATCTCAATGATTAATGCCTCGAGGTAGAGTGGATCGTCGGAAAAGTCTTCCTTCTTCTTCTCGTACGCCCAAGAAAGGAAGTTATCTTGTTGCCTTGCGGAGAGGCCGAGGTATGCACACAAATCACCTTTGGTCATCATCGGTTCGGGCTCTGCCAATACCGGTGTGTGAGCAATGACGAGTAATCCGGATATTATTATTGCATTGATTTTCATCTGATAATTCCTCTTTATTCGCACAATGTGCACTTTACGCTCATTCGATTTTTATTGCAAATAGTGCGCATTACTGAGGTTTTCGATGGAAAAATGTCGTGGGCGAAGCCTGTTTGACTCGCTATCCTTTGGGTTGGTAACGGTCGGAGCCCGGACGCAACAATGAAGTCACGTTACGATCAGATCGGACGAACATACGCAAAAAGACGTCTACCTGATTCTCGGATCGGGGCTCAGATTGAAGCTGCCCTTGGCGATGCTCGGTCGATCTTGAATGTTGGAGCTGGGACAGGTTCCTATGAACCAATATCACTTCACGGAATCGCACTTGAGCCATCTTCAGTGATGATCAGTCAAAGACCTTCAACTGCGTTTCCTGTTGTCAGGGGTTATGCTGAGACTCTCCCATTTGCTGATCAATGTGTTGATGCAGTGATGGCAGTAATGACCCTTCATCATTGGTCTGATGTTGCTCTTGGGCTTTCAGAGTTGATGCGGGTCGCTAGAGACACAGTCGTCATCATGACTTTTGATCCAAGCCATGAGGGCTTTTGGTTGGACGATTACTTACCGTCTCGTCGCACACTTGATCAAACTGACATGCCATCACTGGAGATCATTCGAGATGCTCTGGGTTCGGCTGATATTGAAGTTGTTCCAGTTCCTCACGATTGTTGCGATGGGTTTTATGGCGCCTACTGGCGAAGACCTCACGCTTATTTAGATCCATCTGTTCGGGACAGTATTTCAGTATTCTCGCGGCTGGCCGATGTTGATCAGAGTCTCGAGATGCTGTCAGCCGATTTAAATGACGGCAATTGGCATGCTCGGTATGGTTCGATTCTAGAACTTGAAGTGCTCGATGTTGGGTATCGCTTGGTGATCGCAAAGGTATCGTAGCCCACAATTTTTTGTCACAGATTTTTCATATTTTCGACACATCCCTGTAATCCCTCTTTGAATATTCTCTTCGCCGTTCAAAGGGAGATCTCCATTGTTAGAAGTTAATAACCTCGTCAAAAAATTTGGCAATAACCTCGCTCTCAACAATGTTTCGTTTAAGACAGATAAACCCGAAGTGATTGGTGTCATTGGTCGATCTGGTGCGGGTAAGTCGACACTTTTGCGAACAATTAATCGCTTAAATAAAGCGACTTCTGGAGAAGTCATTGTCGACGGAACCGATGTGTTGAAGCTGAAAGGTGACCAAAAGCTCAGATGGCAGAAAGAGTGCGCCATGATTTTTCAGCAGTTCAACTTGGTCAACCGTCTTGATGTGATCACAAATGTCATTCTCGGATCGTTGAACACTCAGCCATCGTTAAAGGCGATGTTGAAATTGTTCTCTGATGACGATCGTGCGCTCGCACTCAAGCTTCTTGATCGCTTTGGGATGATTGATACCGCGCTACAGCGCGCCGAAACGTTGTCTGGTGGTCAACAGCAGAGGGTCGCGATCTGCCGCGCAATGATGCAGCAACCAAAATTCATCCTAGCAGACGAACCGATTGCGTCACTGGACCCATTGAATGCACGCCTTGTGATGGATGCGTTACATCGAATCAACCGCGAAGAAAACATCTTGGTGATTTGTAACCTGCACACGTTGGATACCGCCCGGAACTACTGTGATCGAGTGATCGGGATGCGTATGGGTGAAATCGTATTTGATGGTCCATCGAGCGATCTAACTGATGACATGGCAAAAGAAATTTACGGTGCCGAGGCCGACGAAGCGTTCGAGCCTGGGGTGACCTCAACCGCTTTGGGGGGTTCCCCAATGCCAGCTGGTGCTTAGGTATCGGCGGAAATAACACATGACAATGCACACGGAGCAATATTACATGTCTACTTTAAAAACGGCCTTTGTTGGCCTTGTAGCTGCAGCTACAGTATCAGTTGCGTTTGCAGCTGGTCACGGAAATGCGCCAGAAGCTGGCACGGTAAAATACACAGGTCCAACTATGGATCTCAGCAAGCATCAGCCTGAATTCCGTATCGGTTTTCTTGGCGATGAAGCGGCACAAGACGTTCTAACTCGTAACACGTGTTTGAAGCCATACATCGAAGCAGCTTTCGGTGTTCCAGCGAAAATGTTCACGTTTGAAGATTACGCAGGCAACATGCAAGCAATGCTTGGCGGAAACCTTGACTACACGTGGTACGGATCATCAGGTTACGCAGGTATGGAACTTGAAAAGCCAGGTTTCGTAGTTCCAGTTCTTACACGTATGCAGCCTACTGGTGACATGGGTTACTACTCAGTCATGATTGCGCGTAAAGACTCAGGCATTAAGACACTTGCTGACGCGAAAGGTAAGCGTCTTGGTTTTGCAGACCCTAACTCAACTTCAGGTTATTTGATTCCTTCAATCGAATTGCCAGCAACGAAAGAAGTTAACGGTCCTCTCGAGAACTACTTCTCTTCAACTGAATTCTCAGGTGGCCACTCTGGCGTTGTACTAGCTGTATTGAACGGCGATATCGACGTTGGATTCAACTGGGTTTCAGGAGTCGGTGAGTGGTCTGAAGGCTACACATCTGGAAACCTTCGCAAGATGGTTGACGCTGGACAGTTGAACATGGACGACATCGTTCAAGTTTGGTCATCAAACCTGATTCCTAACGGTCCAATTGCAATGCCAGCTAAGTGGTCAGACGGTACGCCTGCCACTGAAGGTCACGAAGTCATGCAGGGCATGAAAGCTTGGATTCATGAGAACGATCCAAAGTGTTCAGAAAACGTTGCAAACGGCGTCGTAAAGGCGTGGATGCCAGTTGACAAGTCTTTCTACGATTCAATCATCAAAGCGCGTAAAGCGAAGATTGAAGCTAAGAAAAACGGTTAATTGATCCAATACCAGGCTGGGCCATGCTCAGCCTGGTTTTTTCGTAAGTGAGACCTATGACCACGACAACATCAAATCCAGTCGATATCTATCTTGAGCGTTTGCATGCTCAAGCAAAAACTCGTGCTCTATATACGCTTATTTCTATTGGCGCGATCGTATTTGTCATTACGAGCGGGGTTTTCTTTGCTGAAAATCAAAATGCCGGAAGTTTGTCACGAGGGATGGATCAATTCTGGGATTTCCCTGTTGACCTCTTTGCTGGTGCGTGGAATGCCGGCTGGGGCTGGTTTGAATTATTAGGAGTCCATACTCCTGAGTTATTTAGAACAATTAATCTTGCTCTTTTCTCGACGATGCTTGGTTTCATCTGTGCTGTCGTCTTGAGTTTGTTTGCGAGTTCGAATTTGATTTCCAGTGGTTGGGTGGTGAGCTTTGCGCGCCGGACCCTGGATGTATTGCGTTCATTCCCAGAGCTTGTCCTTGCAATGGCTCTTTTGTTTTTGATGGGTAAAGGTGAATTGCCCGCATTGATCGCAATCTGGCTTCACACAGTTGGGGCCCTTGGCAAGCTATTTTCAGAAGCTGTCGAAAACTGTGACATGAAACCCGTTGAAGGTCTTCAATCTGCTGGCGCCGGGTGGTGGCAACGAGTCCGGTTTGGGGTCTTGCCTCAGGTTCTTCCTTTGTTTTTTTCCTATGGGATCTTGCGACTCGAGATCAACGTACGCGCTTCGACAATTTTGGGTTTTGTTGGTGCCGGCGGTATCGGTGAGGCATTGAAAACAAATATCAGTTGGAGCTATGAGCCAGACATCATGGCGATTATGGCGCTTCTTGTGATCACCATCACTGCTCTGGATTACCTGTCGACCTATGTTCGTAACAAATTGATCGGGGGGATCCGATTGTGAGTACATCTGTTAGCTCGATGTCAGACAAAATGATTGAGTGTACTGCTGCATCGTCACGGTATCGGAAGATCCTGATGGCCGTATTCGCGGTTGTCATCTCGTATTTGGCATTTTCAGTTTGGATGTTTGACCTGCCGTCTGTCGCTCGTAAATGGAGTCCCGAGCGTGCGACGATGTTCATGCTCGACACCTACGCGCATAAAGATGTGGTCTTGATGGAATGGGACCGAGCCGACGATATCGACGTCTATTTTGAAGCAAAAGTATACGAGTATGAGAAAGACCCTGATTGGTTTTCGCGTTCGTCACCGGTATCTGGAAGTCGAGTAGATATTGATAACGGGTCGTATTTTGTTTTAACCGGTGAAACAGTCACGCTGCACGATTGGCCAGGACTCGATGCGCCCTTAGTTTTTGGTCGGACTGCGGATGGCCTCCCTCAGATTGTTGGTTATGAGAATAAACGTGATCAACTGCCTGATTGGATTCGTTGGACGGAAAATAAAATTGAGGTCCGTCCCGACCTGTATACACGACTACAGGTGTTTGCTCGAAAGGCTGAAATTCATCGCTATTCACTCGGTTGGAAATACTTCTGGTTTGATTTCAGAAGTCCATTGGCTGACGTTTCGCTATTTGATGCTGTTGGGTTAATGTTCTCGGGCGATCGAGTTGATCCATCTCAATCCAATGCCTCACTTGTGTTCAGTGAATTTTGGTATAACGAGATTTGGTTCCACATGGAAATCATGGTGGCGTTGCTGGAAACGCTCTTGATGGCGCTCTTGGGAACATTTTTTGCGGCATTGTTTGGATTGCCTCTGGCGTTTTTAGCCGCACAAAATATTACTCCGTTTGAAGTCGTTCGATTCGGTTTGCGTCGATTGTTTGATTTGTTGCGTGGAATCGACATGCTCATTTGGAGCCTCATTTTCTTACGTGCGTTTGGGCCTGGTCTTTTCACTGGTGCGTTTGCGATTGCCTTTACCGATACCGGTACTCTCGGAAAGCTGATGTCCGAAGCGATTGAGAATGCAGATTCAAAGCAGCAGGAAGGAATTCGTTCAACAGGCGCTAAGAAGACTCTCCAGCATCGATTCGGAATTTTACCTCAGATCATGCCGATCTTTATTTCGCAAACACTCTATTACTTTGAGTCCAACGTTCGTGGTGCTGTCATTATTGGAGCGATGGGCGCCGGTGGTATTGGATTACAGTTTTTGGGCGCAATGCAGACCGGGTCGGATTTTGAAAACGTGGCGTATATGGCGATATTGGTGCTGTTGATGGTGATCGCTATCGATAAAACCTCAGCGCGCTTACGTCGTATATTGATTGGTTTAGTTTAGGAGTATCCACCATGAAATACTTTTTGACAGTTCTTGTTGCGAGTGTCATTTCTACAGCCTCTCTTGCCACGACTAATTTTCAGCAGGGCGCTGGGAATGCGGTCGGTGCAAACGCAGAAGAGACATTTCAGGCTTTGATTGATGCGTGTAGCGATGTTTCGATTCTTGGGTTGCGAGCGCGTGCACGTCTTGAAATGAATCGTTCCACTGAAGACGGTCAGAAACAAATTGTTGAGTTGATGGATCAAGGAATGGCTGCCTGTGGCGGTGGTGATATCGACAAAGCAACTGAAATCATGAATGAGGCAATAGCTGTCGGTAAAGCGAGCGTAACTGAAAATTTCGGAACCGACGCATCTGCTGAAACGCCAGTCAAAGCGGAAACAGCAGAAGAGGCACCAGAAGAATCCGGTCCTCCAATGATCGCCATCTTAATTGGCCTTGTGGTTATCGTCGGAATCGTTGTTGTGATGCGTCGGAAGAAAACGGTCGATGACGACGAGTAAAAAGAACGTCCTGTTTCTATGCAGCGGTAACTATTTTCGGAGTCGATTTGCCGAAATTTGGTTTAATCATGAAGCTGAGTTGCGACACATGCCTTGGTATGCCACAAGTGCGGGGCTTCTCATGGAGAACGACAACGAAGGCAATATCTCGGAATATACGAGAACATTTGCGCATGCCAGAGGTTGGACAGTTCCTGATCGTCCGCCAATGGCTGCAACAGTTGATTTGTTTGAGACCGCAGATCTCGTGATTGCCGTTAAAGAAGAAGAGCACCGGGTGCCAATTGAGACACGTTTTGCAGACTATCAGGACAAAGTGACGTATTGGTCGATTCACGATGAAGATGTGATGAAACCAAGTGATATCCTGCCGCTATTGGAACATCAATTGATTCATTTCGTTGATACATTGAGTTAGAAATTGAGCACTCTCAAAGCCCCGGTTCATCGGCTGGGTGTATCGCAAATTCTTGCTTACGGTCTTCTCTTTTATTCTTTCGCTTCGATCAAAGACGAACTGGCTTTAAGCGTTGGTGTGTCTGACTCCGCCATTATTACCGCTTTATCTATCGCACTTTTCATTGAGGCTCTGTTGGCGCCATTCGTTGGGCAGCTTGTCGATCGCTTAAGTGCTTTGACGGTATTGCGCGCGGGACTCGTAATTGGTGGTTTGGGTTACGCATCGCTAACCCTGATTCCCGTGATCGAATGGGTCTGGTTCTGTATTGGAGTCATCACCGTCGGTCATGCGTTGGGAACCTATACGGTCGCATTCGCTGTTCCGGTGCAATTTGACGAGGGAACTGCGCGTCGAAAGATTTCAATCATCACATTTTATGGTGGAATTGCGAGCTCTCTGGTCTGGATCGTTCAAGGCACTCTTTTACCAATCATTGGACTTGAGCAGACAACCTATTTAGGTGGCGCGCTATTGATTCTGATGGGTGGTTTCGTCTTGCAAATGAAAACAGCCGAAAGACCTAAGAAAACTGAAGTTCTTGAGCCGTTCCGCTGGTCACTTTTGACTGGTGATGAGAAGAAAGCCTTGGTGTTGCTTGCGAGCAGTGGGGCGGTCGATTACATCAATTTCACCGGCCTTACGCTGTTATTCATTACTTGGTTTACGTATCAGGATTTCGGTGCTTATGCTGTTTTGTTGGCAGCAATTTATGGTCCTTTCCAAGTGCTGGGTCGTGTGTTTGAAATGCGCTATGCCGGCCATTTCGATGCACGTGTGAATTGCTTGGTCGCCATACTTTTTGTCGCCGTATCGCAAGTATTCATTCTCTCAGACTCGATCATTATCGTGGCAATCGGTATGGCCATTTTCGGGATGGCTAACGGAATCATTACCGTGACTTTTGGTTATGTGCCCAACCTATATTTCCGAGCCGCTGTGTTCGGTCGAGCAAAAGGTTGGATTGCGACACCGAAGGCGATCGGGAGTGCAATAGGTCCAGCGTTTGTACTGATGCTATTTCAAATTCTTGAAGCACAGGTCTTTTATGTAACCATTGTGCTTTCTCTATTAGCGGCACTGCTTTTTGCAGGTCTACTTAGAATCGCGATTCGGAGCGAGTCAGTTTCTGACCATTAGGTAGAGCCGCACTGCCAAAAAACACAATTTCTTAACTGCCTGTTATAACTAAAAGTTAGTGTTTTATACCTAAATGGTATATCGTCAGTGAGCATCAGTAGAGGCTTTATTTTATTATATGAGTGCTACGGATGGGAGTCTCGCCTGGACGGTTTATGTTGGGTGCGAGTTCGATTGGCAAGGAATGTGTCTTCAGAGGACGAAATGAAAAATTGGTTGCAAGCATTTGGTAGCGTGTTCGCTGCTTTCCTGGGTGTGCAATCGGACGAAAACCGAGTACGTGATTTCCAGCACGGACGATTCTCTGTGTTTGTCGTAGCGGGTATCACTTTAACGGTCGCCTTCTTGGCTACGGTCTATGGGTTAGTCACGGTTGTCATGGCTTTGGTTAAGTAATTGGTCGAATTTTCCTTCGAACGGTTGCGAGAGCGTTCCGTTTTCGTATAATTCGTCCGACAATTTTTTATAAGCATATAACTGCGCGTAATTCACCGAATTTATAACGTATAAGGAGGTACGCGAATGAGCAAAGCGATTACTTTAGCTCTATCGCTGTTGGCCATGCCAGCTTGGGCAGATTGGCAAGTCAACATGAATAAAGGCGTCACAGCCATTTCTCGAGACGTGTTTGATCTACATATGCTGATCTTCTGGATCTGTGTTGCGATTGGTGTCGGTGTATTCGGCGTTATGTTTTATTCCATTTTCAAGCACCGCAAGTCGAAAGGCGCAGTCGCAGAGCATTGGCATGAGAACACCACCGTTGAAGTGTTGTGGACAGTCATCCCATTTGTGATCTTGATCGGCATGGCCGTTCCTGCAACAGCAACCTTGATGGATATGTACGACACCTCTGAAGCCGATGTGGACATTCAAATTACTGGATACCAGTGGAAGTGGCGTTATCAATACCTCGATGAAGACATCGACTTCTTTTCAAACTTGTCGACGCCTCGTGAAGAAATCATGAACGCGGAAGCTAAGAATGCGAACTATCTCCTTGAAGTCGACAACCCACTGGTCATTCCTGCGAACAAGAAAGTTCGGTTTTTGATCACAGCAAATGACGTGATCCACTCGTGGTGGGTGCCGCATTTTGCTGTTAAGAAGGATGCAATCCCTGGCTTCATTAACGAATCATGGGTGCGTGTTGAGGAACCTGGCGTGTATCGCGGGCAGTGCACAGAGCTTTGCGGAAAAGATCATGGCTTCATGCCAGTTGTGGTCGAAGTGAAGTCGGAAGAAGACTACGCACAATGGGTTGCCGATCAGAAGGCAATGAAACTCGCCATGGCAGGTGAGGCGTCAAAAGAATTTTCCATGGATGAACTCGTTGCGAAAGGCGAAGGTGTTTACCAGGCAGCATGTGCAGGGTGTCATGGTCTTAACGGCCAAGGTATTCCAGGTGCGTTCCCTGCGATCACCGGAAGTTCAATCGCAACTGGCGCAATTGACGCGCATCTTGACATTATTGTGAACGGTAAAGCCGGCACAGCAATGCAAGCGTTTAAAGACCAGCTTTCGGCAGTCGATATTGCAGCTGTCGTGACCTATCAACGAAATGGACTTGGTAATTCTGTGGGCGATATGGTCCAGCCAAGTGCAGTTCAAAAATAAGAGGGAAACATCATGGCAACAGTAGACGTCGACCTACCGCACGTTAAAGACGAAGATCCGCACCACCACGGTCCTGCCAAAGGGATCGGGCGTTGGTTGTTTACAACGAACCATAAAGACATTGGTTCGATGTATCTCATTTTCAGTCTGTGCATGTTTATGATCGGTGGCGCGATGGCGTTGGTCATTCGTGCAGAGCTTTTCCAGCCTGGATTGCAGTTGGTTGAGCCGAATTTCTTCAACCAGATGACAACGATGCATGGCCTGATCATGGTGTTTGGCGCTGTGATGCCTGCATTCGTCGGTTTGGCTAACTGGATGATCCCGATGCAAATCGGTGCACCAGATATGGCGCTTCCACGGATGAATAACTGGAGCTTCTGGATTCTTCCATTTGCCTTCCTGATTTTGCTTTCATCTCTGTTTATGCCCGGCGGTGCTCCAAACTTTGGATGGACGTTCTATGCGCCACTGTCGACGACGTACGCACCTGAGTCAGTAACGTTCTTCATTTTTGGTGTTCACATCATGGGTGCATCATCAATCATGGGTGCGATTAATATCATCGCGACCATTCTCAACATGCGTGCGCCAGGCATGACGTTGATGAAGATGCCGATGTTCACATGGACGTGGCTCATCACGGCATTCTTGTTGATTGCTGTCATGCCAGTTCTAGCCGGTGTTGTGACAATGATGCTGATGGATATCCATTTCGGTACATCGTTCTTTAACGCAGCTGGTGGTGGTGATCCAGTATTGTTCCAGCACATCTTCTGGTTCTTCGGACACCCAGAGGTCTACATCATGATCTTGCCTGCGTTCGGTATCATCAGTGAGATCATACCAACGTTCGCTCGTAAGCGGTTGTTTGGCTATGCATCGATGGTTTATGCGGTTGCATCAATCGCATTGCTTTCTTTTGTTGTGTGGGCGCACCACATGTTCACAGTCGGGATGCCACTTGTGGGCGAAGTGTTCTTCATGTTCGCGACAATGTTGATCGCCGTACCAACAGGTGTGAAGGTATTCAACTGGGTCGCAACCATGTTCCGCGGTTCGATGACGTTTGAAACACCGATGTTGTTCGCGTTGGCGTTCGTTGTATTGTTCACGATCGGTGGATTCTCAGGTCTGATGCTTGCTATCGCACCTGCTGATTTCCAATATCACGACACGTACTTTGTCGTTGCGCACTTCCACTACGTACTTGTACCTGGTGCGGTGTTCTCGATTATGGCTGCGGCGTATTACTGGTTGCCAAAATGGACTGGTCACCAGCTCAACGAAACCATGGGTAAATTCCATTTCTGGTTGTCGTTTGTTGGGGTAAATATCACGTTCTTCCCAATGCACTTTGTCGGTCTTGCTGGAATGCCACGTCGTATTCCTGACTACGCACTGCAATTTGCTGATTTCAACAGTATTGCCTCGGTTGGTGCGTTCATTTTCGGCGTGTCTCAGCTTGTATTCATCTACAACGTGATTCAAAACGTTCGTGTTGGTGAGAAAGCAACTGGCCAGGTCTGGGAAGGTGCAAACGGTTTGGAATGGACTGTTCCATCACCAGCTCCGTACCACACGTTCTCGACTCCACCAAAGGTCGACTAAACGATGACTGAGCAGCTGAAAACGAAGCGGCTCGCGCTGCGGCTGGCAACAGCCGCAGTTTGCATGTTCGGGTTTGGATTCGCACTGGTACCTCTTTACGAAGTGTTTTGCGACATCACCGGATTGAATGGGAAAAACTTTAACGAAGGCCCAGCGGCGATTACGGCAGTCGATGAGTCTCGCACCGTGAAAATTCAGTTCGTCACTGTGAACCCAGCCGAGATGCCTTGGGAGTTTCGGCCTAATGAGCGCACGATGCGCGTTCATCCGGGCGAAGATAAAATCACAGCGTTCTATGCAAAAAATTCAACGCCGAATTGGATGGTGGCCCAAGCCGTGCCATCGGTGACTCCCTCAGAGGCGGCGCCATATCTTCATAAAGTGAACTGTTTTTGCTTCGAAAGACAGCCTCTCGAGGCTGGCGAAGGGACCGATATGCCATTGGTGTTTGTGGTCGACCCAGAACTCCCTAAGCACATTACTACGATTACGATGTCATATGCTCTATATGACATAACAGATAACCCAGAAGTTGCGCAGGGTGCGCATGATAATGAAAAAGGACGGGCATTATGAGTGGTTCAACCTATTACGTACCAGAGCAAAGTAAGTGGCCAATTTTGGCTTCAATCTCGCTCGGTCTTCTCGCATATGGCGCGGCGATGACAATGACTGCAATGTCAGCCGATCGCGAATCCATTGGACCTTGGATCTTAGGTGCCGGTTTCGTTGTCTTGTTTTACGTCATTTTCGGATGGTTTAAGGATCAAATCGAAGAAGAGGCACAAGGCCTTCATAGCGATCAACTCGAACTCTCATACCGCCAGGGCATGCTTTGGTTTATTTTTTCAGAGGTGATGTTCTTCGTCGCATTCTTCGGGGCCCTGTTCTATGTCCGTACATTTTCTGTGCCATGGTTGGGCGGAGAAGGTGAGAAAGGTGTTACGAACATGCTGTGGGAAGGCTTCTCAGCCACCTGGCCACTTCTTGAGACGCCTGACATGAAGCAATTCCCAGGCGCGCAAGCTGTTATCGATCCTTGGCATTTGCCGCTTCTCAATACCGTTTTGCTTGTCACGTCGAGTATTACACTGACGTTTGCGCATCATGCGTTAAAGGAAAATAAGCGTCGTGCACTCGAGGCATGGTTGGCTGCAACTATCTTGTTAGCCGTTGTGTTCCTTTATTTCCAGGCGCTTGAGTATGTCGAAGCGTATACGGAACTTGGGCTGACTCTTCAGTCAGGTATTTATGGTGCAACGTTCTTCATGCTAACTGGGTTCCACGGTTTCCACGTGATGCTTGGTACGACAATGCTGTTCGTGATGCTACTTCGCTGCTTCGACGGGGCCTTTTCACCAGAAAAGCATTTCGCTTTTGAAGCTGTTGCTTGGTATTGGCACTTTGTCGATGTGGTTTGGGTCGGACTATTTATCTTCGTCTATATCCTTTAAGCGCCAAAACCACGAGGTTCTAAAAGCCCTGTTGCGACGCCGATTGCAACGAGGGCGATTAGAGCTGCAGCGAGTCCGACACGCCATGCCAGCGCGTTCACGACTCGCTTTTTATCTGAAGAGTCTTTCATAAGGAAAAAGAGCCCTGAGAATAGGGCGCCAACGACGGCCAGAAACAGTACGACGATAAGAATTTTAAACATGGTTGGCCTCTTTATGATTGGAGTTGATAGGAAACCACAATGCGGCTGACAAAGAAATGGTGGTTTGTAATTGTGGTAACTCCAGTTGTATTACTTTGTATAAAAGCGGGCCTCTGGCAGCTTGATCGTGCAGCCGAAAAAGAGCAATTGATTCAGAGGCTTTCAGTCGGTGAAGCGCTTTTGACGACACCTTCAGATCTGACGACCGCATCAATTGAAGCGAGCACTTACAAAGTAAAGTTGCCGGTTCGTTTGGTAGATTCCAACTTTGTGTACTTAGAGAATCGGATCCAAGATCGCGTAGCCGGTTATGAGGTGTTTGCAAAGGCACTTACAGCACAAGGTGAGATCGGTTTGTTTATTAACCTGGGCTGGATAGAGGGAGCCGCATCGCGAGATTCTCTTCCGTCTCTTGATCTATCGCGTGATTTCGACCTTGATGCGTTGTGGGTACCAATCACTGACAGTTATTTTATGAGTGATGCGTTTCCAGAACAAATGGACAATTCGACGCGTGTGCAGTCGCTTAAAGGAGTTATTCCGGACGACGTACTGCCTGGGATGTTTATTGCTTCGAACGTACTCTCACGAAACGCGTTAGGTCCAAAGCCCAGGCTTGGCCCAGAAACCCATTATGGCTATGCGGTTCAGTGGTTTTTATTGGCATTGGTTCTCTCATTTTTGGGGGTGTATGTGTATCGAAGAGGTTTGACCCATGGGTAATCGCACAACATTCTGGTTGATCTGGGGAATCGCTCTGGTTCCGATGCTGATCGCTTTTGTCATGTACTTCGGTAACATTGGCGTACCAGAAAGCCGTACACATCACGGTGAATTGGTCGAAACGGGGACAGTGGCGAGTGATCTAAAACTCCCGGAACCTGAAGCCGTTAGTCCAGACTGGCAGGTTATCCTCGCGTCCACACCGGAATGTGAGTCCTGTGCTTCCTTCAGTCAGGGTTTAGAAAATTTCCACACTGCTATCGGCCGAGAGCGTGGCCGAGTGAGTGTAAAAGAACTTGAAGCGTCAACGTTGACGGATCAACGTGCTTCGATTTGGATTATTGATCCGCTTGGAAACGTGGTTTTACGATTCGAGCCGTCGGTTAATCCAACACTGATCTTAAAGGACTTGAAGAAACTTCTGAAACTATCAAAGGTGGGATAGTCGAATGGCAAATAATCTTCCTCTCAAGTTAGTCACGATTGCTTTTTTTCTGGCAGTTGAAGTTGTGTTAATGGGCGGGTTTACGCGTATTACTGATTCAGGTCTGGGCTGCCCTGATTGGCCAGGTTGCTTCGGCAGTATGGTCATGACTCAAGATACGGCGACTCTTGCTTATTTGCAGGAGCGTTATCCAGAAATCGACGTTGCAGTGCATAAAGGGTGGATTGAGATGATCCATCGGTATATCGCAGGCATTCTCGGTTTGCTAATCCTGGTTTTAGCCTATGTCGGCTATCGAGAAAAAGAAAAAACCGTCAACTATCCATATTTACTTTCGCTGGCTCTTCTGGGGATGGTCATCGTACAGGGTGCTTTTGGTGCCTTTACAGTGACTTTGAAGCTGTTGCCAAACATTGTCACGTTGCATCTGATGGGTGGTTTGATCATTGTATCGACGCTGATGTATTTGCGGCATCGATTAAAACGGTTGGCGGAGGGAGACTCTTCAATTCTTCAAATGCGCCCGATTGTTTTGGTCGGCGTTTTTCTCTTGTTCGTCCAGATTCTATTGGGCGGGTGGGTCAGTACCAACTATGCCGGATGGGCGTGCCCCGGAATCTTAACGTGTGCTCCGGGTGGCGAAGTTCAGTACGACTTCCAAAGTGGTTTTAATTTCTTCCCAGAAGTTGGGCCTAACTATGAAGGTGGACAACTTGAGCACGGTGCCCGCGCTGCCATTCAGTTAGTGCATCGAATCGGGGCATTCGTGGTTACTGCGTATTGGCTCGTTTTGTTGTGGACGCTTGTTAAAAGTGGTTCGCTGGTCAAAAGAAAAGCAATGCATTTTGTTGGCCTGATCGTTGTTCAAATCGTATTTGGCTACGCGAACGTTGTGTATGCAGTACCTGATAGCCTCGCGTTCATCCATCACGCCCTGGGCGTACTGTTACTGTTATCTGCTTGGTCGATTGCTTACGCAACCGCGACCGTACAAGAGGAGACCAATTATGGCAGTCTCAAACACGCTTAACGCGCGCTCTAATAGCCCGTCTTGGCGTGACTATTTGACGCTTACCAAGCCGCGCGTTGTCGCGGTTATGGTGGTGACTTCGATGGTGGGTATGCTTCTCGCACGCCCTGTGTTGCCAAGCCTCGAATTATTCATCCTCGCAAATTTAGGAATTGCGCTTGCCGCATCCGCCGCCGCCGCGATCAATCATGTGGTCGACAGACGGATTGACGCGGTAATGAATCGAACGAAACACCGCCCCGTTTCTGAAGGTAAAGTGTCTCCTGCTTACGCTTTGATGTTCGCGTTCTTACTTGGTGCTTCTGGTTTATCGATTCTTGCGATCGTCGCAAATCCATTAACGGCGTGGCTCACGTTTGCATCAATCATTGGGTATGCAGTGATCTACACGCTGTATCTGAAACGTGCAACACCACAAAATATCGTGATTGGCGGCATTGCAGGAGCTGCTCCACCACTTCTTGGCTGGGTTGCTGTTACAGGCTCGGTTGATCCGCACTCGCTTTTGTTGGTTGCGATTATTTTCGCATGGACGCCACCGCATTTTTGGGCGCTATGCATTGCAAAGAAAGATGAGTACGCAGAAGCCGAGATCCCAATGTTGCCGGTCACACACGGCGATGATTACACGCGTCTTCAGATGCTTTTGTACACCATTTTGATGGTGCTAGTGACTGTTCTTCCGTATCTCAGTGGTATGAGTGGCGTTCTGTATTTGATCGGTGTGACCGTGATCAATGCCCGATTCTTGCTGTTGCTCAAAAAGCACGCAGATACCGAAGATTCCGCTGATGCAATGGCACTATTTTGGTACTCGATTCGGTACATCATGTGGCTGTTCTTGATCTTGTTGGTTGATCACTTTGTGCTAATCTAAAACAAAGGTGACTCGCGAATCGAAAGGATGCGATTTCGAGCAATAAAAAACCCAACACACCGGTCTGTTTTTAATAGGCTTCAAGGAGAGAACACAACATGATGTATTTTGGGCACATTGCTGGAATCTTAAGAAACCCCAAGGACGAGTGGGCTTTAATCGAGCAAGAAAAGTATTCTGCCACCACCGTTTTTCTAACGCAGATCTCAATCTTAGCCGCAATCCCGGCTGTTGCTATGTACTTTGGCGTGACGCAGGTCGGATGGTCGGTCGCGGGTGAGGAACCTGTTCGTTTAGCAGCTACGAGTGCGATGGGATCTGCCATTCTTTTCTACTTTGCCATGTGGGCTGCTGTGGCGTTTATTGCGGTATGTATGCACTGGATGGAAAAGACCTATGGCGGTGAAGCGTCACTTGATTCGTGCCTCGTCTTGACGACAGTCACTGCGACACCTCTATTTTTATCTGGAATTTCGTTTTTGATGCCGATCCTTTGGTTAAATGTCGCTTGCGCCGGTGTCGCACTGACTTATTCCGTGTATTTGCTATATAGCGGTACCGCACAAGTGATGAAAATCGACGAAGACCGTGCGTTTATGTTCGCATCTTCGGTATTAACGGTCGCGTTGTGTACGCTTGTCGGGATGTTGGCGGCGAGCGTGATTGCTTGGAGTCATCTGGTTCCGTTGGTTTACATTCCCTAAATTTGAAGCCAATAGATCGCATAGAGAGAAACCATTCCCGCGCACAGTGTTGGAATGGTTTTTTTTGTGGCTAAGAAAGTGCCCGTGGCAACCATCGCGGCAATGGGCTTTGGATCGATTGGGACCGCACCGAATACTTGAACTAATCCGACTTCACCCTTAACGATGCCAGGAATGATCAAGGCGCATAATACGGCTGGCGGAACAAACTCTAGGGCTTCAATGAACCACCGAGGAAGGGTGAAATAATGTTGACCCTCAATAAAGGCACTTTTTAATGCCAGAGTGACAAGCCCTGCGATGACGACGATAAAAATGAATTCGGCCGTCATCGAAATAGTCTCTGGAAAAGAACGCCCGCGATAATCCCAGACAGGCCTCCAAAGATCAGCCCTAGATTGAAGGGTAGATCAACACCGATGAATGACACAAATGCTCCGGTGATTGCAGCGACCCGATGAGCGGTTGTTTTTAATGTATTTAAACCAAGTGCCAGGAAGGTCAGGGGAATCATAAATTCCAGTGACCAAAATACAGGAATGATTTGCCCCGCGAACGCGCCAATGAGGGTGCAGACTTGCCACAAGCTCCAGAGTAGGAACGTACCTCCGGCGTAATATGCGATACGTTCTTTTAAGTCCCATTGGTTTTCGGGGTAGTCGCGTTGGCAAATTGCATAGATCTGATCAGTGAGACCGTAGCCAGCAAGCAGTCGCGTCAACCGATTTGCGTCGGCGAGGTGTGGAGCGATGGATGCGCTGTATAGAACATAGCGGAGGTTGATGGCAGCGACTGTAAACAGGATCACCCAAATTGAGGCTTGTTCATTGATCAATTGATAGGCAGCCAATTGCGATGCACCAGCAAACATGAGAAGTGAACCCGCCCAGGAGTCCATCCAGGTAAACCCAAATGAGATCGGAGTAAAGCCTGCAATTAAACCAAACGGAATGATTCCGGGAAGTAAGGGAAGCATCGCGCGCATCCCTTGTATGGCACGTTTGTCAAGCTGTGAGGGTGTGCGTGGCGACATCCTAGAACATTACCGTATCGAAAAAAAAATCGCAGATTTTTTATGAGACCGTTGACAAATTTGATACCCACAGAGCCTGTGGATAACTATGGGGACTGATTTTTTACGGTTTGGCTAAGTGCTTGATCTGTGGGCATTCATTCGAATTGATCAAATTTTGATCAATTTGTTCATTCTTATTTTTATTGAATAAATTCAATGACTTAAATTTTTTTTCGGGCGAGGCTTCTGTTTTATAAGGGTTTTTTTATCCAAATAATTCATAGTCGTTATGTTTCGTTTGGTAACGTGAATCTGTGGATAGTGACGGTGACCCTGTAGATGTTATTTATCGATTCGGCGTGCTGTCAGGCGCTGCCAGACAACTGTATTGATTGATTGGGTCATTGGCCGCTATTGCCTGCTTAGCGATTTCACAGGCGGCCCCTGATTCAAAGATTTGACCCGTGGAGATAGGCTGCGACAGGCCTGGGATGATCATCATTAAAATGTGGGCAACTAACATAGAAGACTCCCAATCAAAGAACCACACGATAGTGTGGCTCATACAAATGATCAGTGGCCGGATGCAACACGCGCGGTTTCCACTGTAAGTTGAAAAAGATCTGCGTTAATCCACATATGAGTGGCAATACTCGCTGCATAACCTAATGCAATTGCCCATGACCATTTGAGATGGCCAAAGAAAGTGTATTTGCCTTTGGCTTGTCCCATTAGGGCAACTCCGGCTGCCGATCCAATCGATAATAAGGAGCCGCCCACACCCGCCGTTAACGTCACAAGGAGCCACTGACCGTGCGACATGTCTGGCATCATTGAAAGCACAGCGAACATGACGGGGATGTTATCGACAATTGCAGACAAAACACCGACTGCGATGTTGGCAGCAGTCGGCCCAAAATCACCATATAAAAGCTCAGATGCATGCGACAGGTAGCCCATGAAACCAAGACCGCCAACGCACAGTACAACGCCATAAAAGAATAAGAGGGTATCCCACTCCGCTCGAGCGACTCGCGAAAAGACATTGAAAGGTACGACTTCACCCAAACGCCGAATTGCCTCGATATCGCCGCGTTGCTCGTAAATCATGCGTTTCTTATCGAGTGATTGCGGCAGTGTTTTGACCAAATAATAGCCAAACATATTGAGATACCCTAAACCGAGCATCATCCCAAGCACCGGCGGTAGGTGAAGAAAGCTATGGAACGACACCGCAGTGGCGATCGTTGCGAGAAATAACCACACAATCCTCCAGGTTCCTCGCTTGAGCTCAACCGATTGACCGGTTGCCTCTGGGCGAGTGGTTGGCAATACAGTCGACATAATTAATGCTGGCACAAGAAAATTGATGGCAGACGGGATGAATAGCGTAAAAAACTCAGTGAATCCGAGAACGCCTTTTTGCCACACCATGAGCGTTGTGATGTCGCCAAATGGACTGAACGCACCGCCAGCATTGGCTGCTACAACGATGTTAATACATGCTGGTCCAATGAAGCGTGTGTTATTACCGCCAACAGCCATAACCACCGCGCACATTAATAATGCAGTGGTCAGGTTATCGGCGATCGGTGAAATAAAAAACGAAAGAATTCCCGTCAACCAAAACAGCGAACGGAGTCCAAGTCCAGACGCAATAAGCTTTTCTCGCAACCACTCAAACAAGCGTCGCTCTTCCATGGCATTGATGTATGTCATCGCTACCAAGAGAAAAAGCATCAGTTCCGCGAATTCCAGAAGATTATGTCGGACTGCCTCTTCGGCAAGGTGCTCATATCCAGTACCTTGATAGGAAACAGCGATAATGAGCCAAATCAATCCGGCTGCAATCAGTACAGGTTTTGATTTTGGAAGATGGATTGATTCTTCCGCCATGACAAGAGCATAGGCTAGGACGAATACTGCAATGGCCAGAAGGCCAGCCGTTTGGTTTGTGAGATCGATCACGTTGCTACTACTATCTGAAGCAAACGTAAGCCCAGGGATTAGTGCAATCAGGAGCACTCGGGCAAGGTATCGCATGTTGGGTTACATCCTCTCGTTTACAAATCGATGAGGAGCACCGCCAGTTCTTTGAGGATAAACACAGCAGGCGCCAGCATCAGAACGCCCAGGAGGATATACATACCCATTTTGCCGGCACCGGATCGTTTTGCGAGATCGACGACAATAAAACCCATGTAGCCGACGAGGCCTGTTACACAGACCAACATGATGATCTCTTCTATTTCGGCAGTGGTCACAAAGAATCCCTCCCAGACCGTGGTGCGAATATTAGCGCTTGCAACATAAAAAGCTATCTCGCTTTAGTCTGAATTACGGCTTACAGGACGCTCAGGGCCCAAAAGAATTGCGAGCCAGTGATATTTGGGTGATTCTTCAAACGCGATTTTAGCGGTCATCGTTAATGGAATGGCTAATAAAATGCCGACAATTCCAAGTAGCCACCCCCAAAATACCAGAGACAAGAATACCACCATTGGCGACAACCCAAGGCCTTGCCCTTGCATTCTTGGTTCGATGATTTGACCGAGGCTGATATTGACGCCGAGATAAACCAGTGTAGTCAGTCCAGCCGAGCCGAGACCGAACTCAAGAAATGCGAGAATGACTGCGGGAACACCGGCCAGAATCGACCCTAGAGTTGGGATGAAGTTGAGTAAAAATGCCAGCAGTCCGAGAACAAAGGGGAAGTCGACCCCTTCTGCGAGCAAGAAAATGGTGACGGACACGCCGGTAATCACACCAATGAGTGTTTTGATCGCGAGGTACTGGTTGAGATGTTTCATAAATTGAGTGAAGGCAACAAATGGCTCGTGTTCGCTACGTCCGAAAGCAACGCGGACTTTTTGAGGCATTGATGCCGCTTCCATCAGGATAAAAACCACGATCAAGAGAATGAGGAAACCGTTGGTTAAGAGTGCACCGAGGGCGGTTAGTAAATTTGAAAGTAATGTAAAGACACCTGACGTATCGAAGCTCTCTTGTAACTGACTGGCATCTACTGGAATGTCGTAGCTTGCCGCCAATACCCAAAGTGATTCGAGTTGTTCATTGAGACGTGCTTCATAGGTTGGCGCAGCATCACGAAACGCGTTGACTGAGCCACCTACGACAGCACTGAGCCCCACGATAATTGCAAGTAAAAGCGCCAAAACCATGAGTACTGACAGCACATTCGGTATACCGCGACGTTGCAAGCCAATCGACAGTGGCGCCGAGATGAGGGCGACAAATAACGCGACTAACAGCGTGACGATAATTGGACTTGCTAGTTTGATGCCTGCAATAACCACGACAAAGGCAGCAAGGTTAAAAAGCCAACGTTCTCCAGTATTCACTCGAACCTCTCACGTTTCATACTTGGACCGAGACTGTAACAAAGAAGCAAAGCTTTGCATGAATGTATTTTTAAGATCGTTGAAATTGATCGCGCTTTTCGGCCGCAAGGTAGCTATGGTTTGAAGAATACTAACATTAACCGCTGTGCTGGATGATCCAGTCATGCACGTTACCAACCCAGGTAAATCGCAAGGAAGCCGTAGGCTCCGCCGATACAGAGTGTAAAAAATACAAAGCCACGAAGAACGATCATTTTTGAGAATGGATGTGGATGTCCGATGGGTTTCCCAAAGCTCGGTTTCAATCCCGTAACCATTCCTTTGATCAGTGGTTCCTTCATCGCATAGGTATGCCAGAGTATGGCGCTAACATGCAGCAATGCTGTTATGAAAACGAGATCGCTCAAAACCGGATGGATGTCACCGGCGTATTCGACAATCGTACTTGGTAAAAAAGCAGCCAATGGCCCTTCGAAAAAGATGTCATCTGATGACGCCATCCCAGTCAATGCAGTCAGTCCGATGAGTGCGATTAAGAGGTAGACACCGACTCCACCGATTGTGGTATGCCCGGGTGTTGGCTCAATTTCTCGAGAGATCAATCGACCGATTGCGCTGATCGCTTCGGTTGGTTCTGGAAGTGGAAAGCTTTTAAAACGTGCATATAACGGACCGGACAAGCCCCAGGCAATCCGGAAAATAACCCAGCCACAGAGTAGAATGCCGACGGTTGCGTGGGCATCGATCAGCTCGATATTTTCACCGGAAACGTATTGAAAAATAATTCCCGCAACGAGAAGCCAATGGCCTAAGCGAATCCAAATATCCCATACCGGCTGATATGACTGCATCACTCGTGTCCTCGAGACTATTGCTGTAGTTTAAATCAAACCTTTCCAGGGAGTCTTTTTGACGTGACTCAAGTGGTCAAATTCGTTCCTTTCAGTCCAGTGGATCAGAATTTTTGTAATTTGATTACGAATTATTGTCCGACAAACACGGGGCTTATTTCTAGCGAACCTTATTCTATCTCTGGATATTTGTGGCATTCTTGGTCGTAGCATCAAGTGATAATAAATATGCTCTCGAGCTGACGTAATATTTCATTGATGAAAGTTTTCAACGGATTGAGGTGGAATATGCTTGTACTGACACGACGCGTGGATGAATCGATCCGTATAGGCGATGACATCCGTATCACAGTTGTCAAAATTAAAGGAACGCAGCAGATCTGTGTAGGCGTCGATGCGCCTCGTGATGTGCCTGTATTGCGTGAAGAGCTGCTTGCTGAACGCGCGGACACTGTTGACGAGCAAGAGTCGTCTAACTCTTAACCTAGTTCTCTCCATCGATTCGCGTATCATGATTTGAGGTTGATATGCGAGGCTTTGTTTGGTTTCTTCTCATATTCGTTATGTCCGGCCAGATTTGGCAGTTTGTGTTCTCCCATGTTGGTTAGCGCCTGAACAACATGACACCTTGATACATGCTTTACAAACTGAACTTGAGTGGAATCAAGGCGCGGTGTCAATGTTCGGAAAATCGATCGATGAGCCGCGTTTGACAGCCTGGTGCGGTGATACGCCGTATGTTTATTCTCGCCGACGGCTTGAGCCAAAAGCTTGGCATCCTTCACTATTGAATTTGCGATCAAAGCTCGAGCAACTGATGACCGAGCTTGGTCTGGTCACGCCGTTTGGTTTAAATCATTGTCTTTTGAATCTGTACCGATCAGGTCAGGACTCGATGGGTTGGCACCGAGACAATGAGGCCGAACTTGGTATTGATCCCATGATCGTGTCGCTGTCGCTGGGACAAGCGAGACGCTTTCGGCTGAGACCGCGGAAAGGGATTGAGACAACCCCGCTGACATTTGAATTAGGAAAGGGAGATCTGTTAGTGATGTACGGGCGGACACAAACAGGTTGGGAACATGCATTGATGAAAACGAAACAATCGATGGAGCCTCGGATTAACATCACGTTTCGATCGGTGGCGGGTTAGATGACGCAACCGATCTTATGTGTGTTGCACCAAGCACACTCCACCACAGGACAGGTTGGTATTGCGTTAAATCAACTCGGCCACCGAGTGCAAGTGGTCCGTCCCTTAGTTGGTCAACGGATCCCAAGACAACTTGATCGGTTTTCTGGACTGATCGTATTTGGCGGGCCGATGAGTGCCAATGATGATCACCTTCCGGGAATCCGTACTGAGCTTCAACTAATCGAACGATGGATGCGCTCTGATAGACCAATTTGGGGGATTTGTTTGGGTGGGCAACTGATGACACGTGTGTTTGGTGGGCGTGTCTTCACCCATCCCGAAGACCAGGTCGAAATTGGTTGGTATCCAATGCAGCCTGTTGGGCGAGGGCAGAAGATTTTTAGGCCATTGACCCATGTGTATCAGTGGCACCGGGAGGGTTTTGAGCTTCCACACGGTGCGACCCGTCTTGCCTCTGGTGTTGCTGATGGTTTATTTCACGAGCAGGCATATTGTGTCGGATCCTCTGCACTTGCGACTCAGTTTCATCCTGAGATGCACCCGAAAATGATGCGGCGCTGGCTCTCTCGTGCCGGTCATATGTTGGAATTACCCGGAGCGAATGACCTTCAGAATCACCATGGCGGTATGGCGCGTTATTACCCAAAACAATCGCACTGGTTGAAACGTACCTTAAACAGATGGTTAAAAGCGGAGCTTTCGCGAATTTGACCAAAGATTTTCGACACTCTGTCGATATCTAAAAACTGAAAAATATCATATTTGCTAGGTTGTACCGTATGCACGGAATCTTGTTACTCACTGCTCTGATCACTCTGCTATTTCTTGTTTACGGATTGTTTCAACTGAATCAAAGGGTCATGCGTCTTGAAGAAAAAAGGCGACAGATGGCTCAAGAGAAGGCAGCCAATGAGGCAAAGAAGCACAAAGCAGATCACAAAAAGAGCGACGACATCTTTCATGATCTCGAAGGAGAGGCTTTGTTCTATGCCATGGCGGGTGAGTACCACCAAGAGCTTGAGTTTTCAGATGACGCGAGAAAACGCTTTGAGTTGGTTGTAAGGAAACACATTTTAGAAGTGCTGGAGAAAGCGAAAGAAGGTGAGCTTTCACTTGAACCCGACACCATCATTCGCACCCTACGTGGTCCAGTAAACTCGTGGCTACCCCCTGAGGTCGTGAACTCTCTCTTGATTCAGGGAGCAGTCTTGTCGAAAAACCCGAAAGATGAACAGGCGATCAAGTCGATTCAATCCACCATTGATCGTTTGTACATGCAACTTGGCTATCAGTCGCCGGATGATTTATTGGGTCTCGAGGACGATCAATCAGAGCCGCAAAACGAAGCACCAGAAGCTGAGCCGCAGAAGCGTGCTCCCGGTGCGGATGGTTTTATGTAACACAATCTTCATTTGTTGTTTATGAAGTTGTCTTATATTTTGACAATTATTGAAATGTTGAATTAATAGGTTTCTTTAATGGATACACCGACAGCGGTTCGCTGTTTTCAAGCAATAGGGCAAGCGCATCGGTTGGAGATGTTCCAGCATTTGGCTCAGGCTGGCGATTCCGGCATGACCGCTGGTTCAATCGCTGACGAGCTTGATCTCGCGCCGTCTCAGGTCAGTTTTCATTTGAAAGAACTCGAAGCATCTGGACTTTGTTTCACAGAGCGTGAAGGGCGTTTTATTCGCTATCGAATTGCGCCTGATTCTGTTCGTGAACTATTGGAATTTTTATTGGCTGACTGTTGTCAGGGTAGGCGAGATCTCTGTGCGCCCGCTCTAGAACAGCTGAATTCAATCTGTCGTTAAGGAAAAAACATGCGTATTGGTATTAATGGTCTTGGTCGAATTGGTCGATTGGCGATTCGAGCATTAGAAAAACATCCCGATCTAACATTGGTGCATGTCAACGATGTGGCGGGTGATGCAGCAACGCATGCACACCTTTTGACCTTTGATTCGGTTCATGGACATTGGGATGCAGACATTGCATCGACTGGCGATGAGCTGATGATCAACAACCGCGCGGTAAAGGTGACTTCTGAAAAAACGCTTGATGCCGCAGATTTTTCAGACTGTGATTTAGTACTTGAGTGCACAGGGAAATTCAAAACGGTGGATGCGTTACAACCGTATTTAGAATCTGGAATTAAGCAGGTTGTGGTCTCTGCACCGATTAAGGTACCTGAGGTCCTCAATGTCGTCATGGGTGTCAATCATCATCTTTTTAACTCAGAACAGCATCCGATCGTAACTGCCGCCAGTTGTACAACGAACTGCATTGCACCTGCGATTAAAGTGATTCATGAAACCTTCGGAATTCAGCATGGCTCGATTACCACTGTGCATGACATTACCAACACGCAAACGATCCTTGATGCACCGCATAAAGACCTGCGTCGAGCGCGTGCCTGCGGAATGTCGTTGATCCCAACCACGACTGGTAGTGCAACCGCCATCGCGGAAATCTTTCCAGAGTTGCGTGGACGTTTAAACGGTCATGCGATTCGTGTGCCGCTGGCTAATGCATCAATTACAGATTGTGTTTTCGAGCTCGAGCGCGCTGTGAGTGTGGATGAGGTGAACTATGCGTTAAAGATGGCGAGTGAGGACGGTGATCTCCGAGGTATTTTGGGCTATGAAGAACGCCCTTTGGTTTCAATCGATTACAAAACTGATCCGCGATCAAGCATTGTCGATGCATTATCGACGATGGTGGTCAACGATACGCAACTCAAGCTCTATCTTTGGTATGACAACGAGTGGGGATACGCCAATCGTTTGGTTGAGTTAGCGGCATTGACTGGGGCGCAGCGTGGACTCTAGCCTTCGCGACTATGCGGTAATCACGGGCAATTATTGGGCATTCACCATCACCGATGGTGCGCTCAGGATGTTGGTGGTTTTGCATTTCCATACGCTCGGATTCAGTCCGTTTGAGATCGCTTCGCTCTTTTTGTTCTATGAGTTCTTTGGCATTGTGACCAACGCCGTCGGCGGTTGGTTGGGCGCACGGATCGGCCTGAATCGAACGATGCAAATCGGACTCTTGATGCAGATTGGTGCGTTGGCCATGCTGCTAGTTCCGGAAACGATGTTGACAGTCGTTTGGGTTATGATCGCACAAGCGCTGTCGGGTATCGCAAAAGACTTGAATAAAATGAGCGCTAAAAGCTCCATGAAATCGATTGCGAGTGATCAAAATGAGAGTTTGTACCGTATCGTCGCGTTTCTGACTGGATCGAAAAACGCCTTAAAAGGCGCTGGTTTTTTTGTTGGCGCGTTGCTTTTGTCTTGGCTCGAATTTCAGGGTGCAGTCGCATCGATGGCGGGCATGCTGACGATTGTCTGGATAGCAAGCTTGCTGCTGCTTCGACAGGAATTGGGCATCATGAAAAATAAGCCCAAGTTCAATCAAATTTTCTCAAATTCCCAGGCGATTAACTTTTTATCATTGGCGCGTTTCTTTTTATTCGGTGCGCGCGATGTGTGGTTCGTTGTTGCGTTGCCTGTATTTCTTCATGAAATCCTCGGTTGGGATTTCTGGCAGGTGGGTGGCTACTTGGCATCATGGGTGATCATCTATGGGTTTATTCAAGCGCTGGCGCCCAAGCTGACCGGCAAGTCAAAAACGCCTGACGAGGTTAGAGGTCAGTTAGTGCTATTTGGTGGATTGCTCGCACTGACTCCAGCAGGAATTGGATTCGCGCTGTTACAAGGGTTTGTGCCTGTCTGGGTCGTAACTCTTGGTCTTTTGTTATTCGCTCTTTTGTTTGCCATGAATTCAGCGCTACACAGTTATTTGATTGTGCGATTCGCTCGAACTGATGGCGCAAGTTTGGACATTGGATTTTATTATATGGCTAATGCCGGTGGACGCCTTCTTGGCACCATTGGCTCTGGCGCGCTGTACCAATGGTCTGGGCTTGAGGCGTGCTTGTGGGTTTCTGCATTGTTGATTGCAATCGCGTCCGTGACAGCCTTGTCACTTCCACAAACAGAAGAAGGCACTGCCTAAGCAGTGCCAGCCCTTTTAAACTTCAGGGTTCGCTTTGATGCGATGAATCGCGAGATCGGCACCATCGAATTCATCTTCTTCAGACAAACGCAGCCCCAGCGTTTGGCGAATAATTCCATAGATAATGAAACCGGCAATTAGCGCAATAGCGATGCCCGCAACTGTTCCAATTAACTGTGCCATGAATGACACACCGCCGAGACCACCAAAGGTTGTCGATCCAAAAATTCCACATGCAAGAGCACCCCAGGCACCGCAAACACCATGAAGTGCCCATACACCAAGGACATCGTCGAGTTGCTTCTGGCGCGAACACCATACGAACAGCCATACGAATAAGCCGCCAGCGACAAGTCCAGTCGCCAAGGCGCCGAGTGGATGGAATACATCCGATCCGGCACACACCGCGACTAAGCCTGCAAGTGGACCGTTGTGAATAAATCCTGGATCGTTTTTGCCAATAATCAATGCAGCAATCGTTCCACCGACCATGGCCATGAGTGAGTTGACTGCGACCAATCCACTGATACCTTCAACAGCCTGTGCACTCATGACGTTGAAGCCAAACCAGCCGACGGTGAGAATCCAGGCACCGAGCGCTAGAAAAGGAATTGAACTTGGAGCAAATGAAATAATTCGGCCATCGCGCACACGTCCACGACGTGATCCGAGCAGAAGAATTGCAGCTAAGGCAAGCCATCCTCCCATGCCGTGGACAACGATTGATCCGGCAAAATCATGGAAGCCTGCACCGGTTAATTGTTCAATCCATGCTTGGAAACCGAAATTACCGTTCCAAATCATGCCTTCAAAGAATGGATAGATGAGCGCGACGATCACGACGTTAGCAATCATCATGGGCCAAAATTTGGCGCGTTCAGCGATACCGCCCGAAATAATTGCAGGAATCGCAGCCGCGAATGTAAGAAGGAAGAAGAACTTCACTAAGGCAAATCCATTGCCGTCCATCATTTGGTCTGCGCTCACCATGAATCCGGTCGCGTATGCCACTTGATAGCCGATAAAGAAATAAGCGAGCGTCGAAGCACCAAAGTCAGTCAGAATTTTCACCAGAGCATTGACTTGGTTTTTGTGACGGACCGTTCCCACTTCGAGAAACGCGAACCCCGCGTGCATGAAAAGCACTAAAATCGCGCCTAAAAGTAAAAAGAAAGTATCGGTTCCTGCAACGATTACGTCGATGCGTTCGGCAAGGCCTGTTAGCGTGGGCTCCATTTTGTCTCTCCAGTAAATGCACCATCGTGGTGCAATTTAAGTCAAAGCATTGCATCCATGCACAATCTTGGTTCGATGCGCTCGGATTTGGTGCAGTTTATTGGTCCTGGCTTGGAGAGAGCGAAATGTATGCCAAAAAAAGGGCGGGTTACCCCGCCTAAAGATCGCAACTGGTGGATCTAAGCAGCAGTTTGCTCGGATCTGCGAGATGACATCCACGACAGTGTTGTGTCGAGCATGCGATTTGAGAATCCCCATTCGTTGTCGTACCAAGACAATACCTTGGTGAGTCCACCAAGCACTTTGGTGTGATTTAAGTCGACGATTGAGCTCGCTGCGTTGTGGTTGAAATCTTGGCTCACAAGCGGAAGGGTGTTGACGTTTAAAATGCCACCTCGACTACCAGCAGCTGCCTTCTGAAGCGCTTGATTGACTTCATCCACTGAAGCTTGCGTTTTCAGTCGGCAGGTGAGATCCACTAACGACACATTGATAGTGGGTACGCGCACTGCCATGCCATCAAGGCGTCCATTGAGATGAGGCAGTACCAAACCAACTGCAGCCGCTGCGCCAGTTTGAGTTGGAATCATTGAATGACCTGCAGCCCGCGCTCTGTACAGATCGGAGTGGTAGACGTCGGTTAGCTTTTGGTCATTGGTAAATGCATGTACTGTCGTGATTTGCCCGTCTTCCAGCCCAAATGCATCATCTAACGCTTTCGCAAGTGGTGCGAGGCAGTTTGTTGTGCAACTTGCGTTACTAATCACCTGCATTTGATCGTGCAGGATATCGTCATTGACACCATAAACAATCGTTGCATCGACCTCTTTTCCTGGTGCACTGATGATGACTTTATTAGCGCCTGCTTGAATGTGTGCCATCGCCTGATCTTTCGATACAAAGAGGCCTGTGCATTCCAAGACGACATCAATTCCGAGTTCGCTCCAAGGGAGGTTATTTGGATCGCGGATTGAAAACGTTTTGATTTCTTGATCTTCAATGCGCAAGCCCGCGCTTGAGCATTTGACATCAAATGCAAAGCGCCCGTGTGTGGTATCGAATTGCAGGAGGTGCGCGTTAATATCCGGACTTCCGAGGTCGTTGATCGCAATGATCTGTATTTCATTTTGTAGATTTCTTTCGTAAAGCGCTCGGAGGATATTGCGTCCGATGCGTCCAAATCCGTTAATAGCAACTTTAATCATGTCATCATGCCTATGTTTTTGCGTGCATTGCATCGCGAATGTTTGTAATATTACGTAAATTTAAGTAATTGATGAGTAATCTGCAAGAGGAATTTTGGTGTTATCGAATATTGAATCATCACTTGATGTGCTCAGTCGCTCAGAACGGAAGGTTGCAGAATTCGTTTTGGCTGATCCTGCGCGAGTCCTATCAATGTCGATTGCGCGTGTCGCTCAGGATGCAGAGGTTTCTGAGCCAACAGTGAATCGGTTTTGTCGATCGTTTGATGCCAGCGGTTTCCCTGACTTTAAGCTGAAATTAGCGCAAAGCCTTGCCAGTGGACCGATGCTGACTGCAGCAATGGTGTCGGAAAAGGACGCGATGCCTGAGATCTTCGCAAAGCTGACCGATAAAGCGATGCATTCAGTTCAGGATCTTAAGTCAACGCTCGATATTGCAACGCTAGAGCGTGCGGTTGATCTATTCTGTCAGGCAAGACAAGTTGCTTTCTTTGGAATGGGTGCAAGTGGTTCAGTCGCACGCGACGCGCAGCACAAGTTCTTTCGGTTTAATGTTCCGGTTGTTGCGTATGAGGACGGATTGATGCAGCGCATGCATGCGGCTGCCATGAAAACTGGGGATTTGGCGGTGGTTATTTCGCATACGGGGCGGACGCGGGCCATGGTTGAAGCGGCAACTTTTGCTCGCGATGCGGGGGCGAGCGTGCTTGCGCTGACGCGTCCAGACACACCGTTGTCTAACATTGCGACGCTGACGGTGCCAGTTAATGTTGATGAGAATACAGAGCTCTATATTCCGATGGTGTCTCGCTTGATGCAGTTATTGGTTTTGGATGTTTTGGTTACTGGAGTTGCGCAGAAAAGAGGCTCGGATTTTCAACCGCATCTAGCGCGTATCAAACAGGCGTTGGATGGAACGCGATTACCGGATTGAGTTGTCTTTGAGTTGTCATGTTATCTTGTTAATTTACTACAAAATAATGGAAGTCATCGCAACAGCAAGGAAAAAATAATGCGTCGTACAAAAATTGTTGCCACCTTAGGTCCAGCCTCTGACCATCCGGGCGTATTGAAGCGTTTGCTCGAAGCTGGCGTCGATGTGTGTCGTTTGAACTTTTCGCACGGGAGTGCGGATGATCATCGGCGCCGTTCGAGGGAAGTCCGTGACATTGCAAAAGAGATTGGGCGCACCGTTGCAATTTTGGCCGATCTCCAAGGTCCAAAGATTCGCGTTGCCCGTTTTAAAGAGCAATCTGTGACGTTGATCGAAGGCAATCGGTTCATTCTTGACGCAGAACTTGACGCCAATTCCGGTGACGTAACCCAGGTCGGTTTGGATTACCGCGATCTTCCGAAAGACAGTCGCCCTGGAGATACGTTACTTCTCGACGATGGACGCGTCGTACTTCGGGTTGTCGAAGTCCATGGTTCGCAGGTAGTCACCGAGGTTATCACTGGTGGAAAGCTATCAAACAACAAAGGGATTAATAAGCAGGGTGGCGGATTGTCTGCTTCTGCACTGACCGATAAAGATTACGCGGACATGGACGTGGTCGCCGAAATAGATGCTGACTTTGTGGCGATTTCTTTTCCTCGCGATGCCGAGGATATGCATCTCGCCAGAGCTGCACTGAAAGCGCGAGGGTGTGAAGCTGATTTGGTCGCAAAGATTGAGCGTGCTGAAGCAGTGGCGTCGGATTCAGTACTCGATGCGTTAATTTCAGCGAGTGATGCCGTGATGGTTGCGCGTGGCGATTTGGGTGTCGAAATCGGTGATGACCGATTGATCGGTGTGCAGAAGAAAATCATCACCAGGGCGCGAGCACTCGATCGCCCTGTTATCACTGCAACTCAAATGATGGAATCGATGATTTCGAGTTCCATGCCGACTCGCGCCGAAGTGTTTGATGTAGCAAATGCCGTCTTAGATGGGACCGATGCCGTGATGCTGTCAGCCGAGACAGCAGCTGGCGAATATCCCGTTGAAACAGTTCTTGCGATGGCAAAAACGGCTGAAGGCGCTGAACAAACTGATCAGGCGCAGGCACTTGGTGCACGTGTTGAAGCCCAATACGGGCGTCGTGATGAAGCCATTGCATTAGGTGCAATGTACATTGCAAATCATTTAAAAAAGCTTGCGGCCATTGTTTGCATCACAGAAAGTGGATCGACACCTCTTTGGATGAGTCGATCTGGTGCGAGTCTTCCGATTGTCGCATTGTCCGAGCAACCAAAGACTCTAGCGCGAATGGCACTCTTTCGGGGCGTCAGACCGCTGGCTTTCGAACCACCGAATAATCAATCAATGAGTTATGTCGATCAATTTGTGGTTAGCCAAGTCTCAGAATTACTCGAGATTCCAGATGACCGCCAAGTTCTATTGACTCGTGGCGACCGATTGAATACCCCAGGTGGGACGAGCACATTGAAAATAGTATCTGTTCAAGAGGCAAAACGAACTGCAGATGGTGATTGAATCGAAAATCCCAAAAGAAGCCGAAATCCCTCCAACCGACTTTGTGATTGTTGGTGGCACAGGAGATCTCGCACTTCGAAAAATTTTTCCGGCATTGTTTCATCGATTTCTTGATGGACAGATTCCTGACAGCTGCGCACTGATCGCGGCGGCTCGGCACACGCTGCCCAAGGATGAATTTCTGGCTCGATTACGTCCGTTTTGTGATGAAGTCATTACCCGTGAGAATGAGGCGGACTGGGATGCGTTTGGTGCGCGCGTTCAAATCATTGGATTTGACGTCAAAACCGGAGATGGTGCGGACGAAATTGAAGCAGCTTGTTTAGCGACAGCAGCTATCCCTCGGGTATTTTATTTTGCGATTTCTCCAACGTTATTCGCAGATGCCTGCCAGACGCTCGAGCGAACTGGACTGAAGACCGATCAGACCCGTTTGGTTGTTGAAAAACCGATGGGGCACGATTTACAGAGTGCTGAAGCCTTAGATGATTCGATTTTGGCTGTGTTTGAAGAACGACAGATCTATCGGATTGATCATTATCTCGGTAAAGAAACTGTCCAAAACTTAATGGCGCTTCGTTTTGCAAATTCGATTTTTGAGTCATTGTGGTCTAACGCACACATTGATCATGTCCAAATCTCTGTTGCTGAAGATGTGGGCGTCGGCTCACGCGCGTCGTACTACGACGATTTTGGCGCTTTGCGCGATATGGTTCAAAATCATTTGCTTCAGTTGTTGTGCTTGGTTGCAATGGAACCACCTTCGCGGTTTGTTGCAGATCAGGTTCGTGATGAAAAACTACGAGTTCTTCGTGCATTAAAGCCAATCACTACCGATAACTTCGACCGTCACGTGAAACTCGGACAATACGGAAAAGGATCCATCGACGCTCAGCCAGTCGATGCATACACCCATGAGGTTGGCCATGCGAGTCGGACCGAGACGTTTGCAGCGCTTCGGTGCGAGATTTCAAATTGGCGATGGTCAGGTGTCCCTTTTTATCTGAGGACTGGGAAACGTTTAGCCGGTCGGGCCAGCGAAATCGTCATTACTTTCAAGCGACCTCCGCACAATATCTTTGAAGATGGGCCGCGGAATTCAGAAGTGATGGAGCCTAACCGCTTGGTTATCCGGCTGCAGCCTAATGAGGGATTAAAACTCAGCATGACCAGTAAAGAGCCGGGCCCTGGCGGGATGCGATTATTTCCGGCGAGTTTAAATCTGTCGTTTAACGAGACGTTTAAAACACGCTTACCTGAAGCCTATGAGCGTCTATTGATGGATGTAGCGCGAGGTAATCAAACGCTCTTTATGCGCTCGGATGAAGTCGAAGCAGCTTGGGCTTTTATTGATCCTATTGTCGTTGAAGCGAAAAAACGGCAACCCGAGAGATATACCGCGGGATCTTGGGGGCCAGTGTCAGCCTTCGAGTTGATGGCCGAACACGGTCACCGTTGGATCGAGCCTGAGGTCGATCAATGAGTGTGTCATCAGTCATTATCGATGCATTAACTCATGCCCTTGCCAGCAAAGGCTCGGCGAGAATTGCTTTCCCTGGTGGTCGAAGCGCTGTTGCATTAATGGATCAGTTATCTCAAACCGAATTGGATTGGTCATCGGTCAACGTCACACTCGTTGACGAACGTGCAGTCGATGAGTCGTCGGATGCATCAAACGCTCGCCTAATTAAAGAAAAACTTCTTATTCAGCACGCGAAATCTGCCAAATTCGAGCCGTTGTTTATAGGTGATGATGCCACTGAAGCAGTGAGTGTTCTGAATCAAAGGGAAGCGACTTTGGACGTCGTCGTGCTTGGTATGGGCGAAGATGGGCACTTCGCGAGTCTTTTCCCAAGTGCCACACCCGTGACTGGTCTAGCAGATACGCTGGACGGTTTTGTTGCCACCGAAGCAATGGGCTCACCTTCCGTTCCAAGGATTTCAATGACACTGACACGCATTTTGTCAGCTGAGCTGGTGGTTCTGTTGGTGAGTTCAGAAGAGAAGAAAGACAAAGTAATGAATGGTCTTATGGCGATGAATCCGATGAATCCGGTGAGTTATCTCCTTGTCTCGGATCATCCGGTGGTGGTTGCGTGGCCTGATGGTGAAATAGTCACCATCCAGCGTGGAGTGATCCATGAATCGAAGTGATGCTGTCAAAACTGTGCTTCAAGCAATTGAAATGCGCAGTCAAAAAACACGTGCACGCTACCTCGATGGAATTCGGGAAATGGCTGATGCGTCTGACTCAGATCGTGGTCAGGTCAGTTGTTCGAATCTCGCGCATGCAGCTGCAGGTGCCTTAGATGATCAGACAACGTTATTAACAGTTGACGCCGGTCGTGCGAAGAATCTGGCGATCGTGACTGCTTACAATGACATGCTGTCAGCACATCAACCCTATGAAAATTACCCGCAACAAATCAAAAAGAAAGCGCGAAGTTTAGGCTCTATGGCACAGGTTGCTGGTGGTGTACCAGCAATGTGTGATGGCGTGACTCAGGGCCGTCCGGGAATGGAATTATCACTGTTATCACGCGATGTGATCGCGATGTCCACTGCGGTCGCACTCAGTCACAACGTGTATGACGCGACTGTGGCTCTTGGTATTTGTGACAAAATCGTGCCGGGTCTTTTGATGGGTGCATTGTCATTTGGCCATCTGCCGACAGTGTTTATTCCTGCAGGGCCGATGCAAACAGGGATCAGCAACGATCAAAAATCACAGGTTCGTAAGGCGTATGCGAAGGGTGAGGTCGGTCGAGACGAGTTACTTGCATCGGAGGCTGCGGCCTATCACAGTCCCGGGACCTGTACCTTTTATGGGACTGCGAATTCAAACCAGATGTTGCTCGAGATGATGGGTGTTCAACTCCCCGGATCGAGCTTCATCAATCCAGGGGATGATATTCGGCAGTTACTAACAGATGCTGCTGTCGAAGCAGCGCTCGCTTCGACGCGTGGCGGTCATCACTATTTGCCTTTGGGCGTTGTCATTGATGCGCGAGCGATTGTGAATGCAATCGTTGGCTTGCATGCGACCGGCGGATCGACCAATCACACCATGCATCTCATTGCTATCGCGCAGGCTGCCGGTTTATCGGTGACTTGGGAAGATTTTGCAGCCTTATCGAAGGTCACGCCACTGATTGCGCGAGTGTATCCGAACGGATCGGCTGATGTGAATCATTTCCATGCCGCAGGCGGTATGGGTTATGTGATGCGTGAGC
>CBFHIN010000009.1:0-41496 GCA_965655875.1 Litorivicinaceae bacterium
CTCACCGTTCGCTTCGAGACATTCATTAATAGCGAGTTCCATGGTAACAACCATGCCACGCTCTTTGTCCCAATTTGGATATTGACCACGAACTGCACCGTCCTCACCGAAGCAAGAAGCGAGCGACTTTCCATTCGCAAAAGTCTTGTTGTAAATCTCTTCACCACGTTCGATAGAGAGTTCGTACGGAGGAAATTCTTCAATTGCTTCCCACTGCTCACGAGCCGATGGAAGAATTGAGTAGACACCATTCTGGAAATCGTCAACCGGTGTATCCGGGAAGCGATTCTCATAGAACTTCTGGAAAGCTGCGCGGTCTTCTTCAGGACCAGCGACTGACGCCGCTGATACTGAAAGACCTAGCAAACCAAAAGCAACATTACGAATTATTTTTTTCATTGCCCTGTCTCCAAACAGTTATCGTACTTTGGTTTCGGCTGAGTCCGTTGCGCCAGTGTTATCTTTCCATGAAATTTTTAAGCTGTCGCCTTTTTTGCCGGTATACGCAAACGCAAGGTACGGGTCTTTTGAAATCGATGTGTTAAATGCACACGAGAATACGACCTTACCATTTGCTTCCGCAGTCACATCCTGAATCCAATGCTCAGGAATTTTCTTACCGCTTTTATCCTTACGAAGACCAGTTTCCATGTTGTGCTTCATCAAGCACTTCACGTCGACCATGCCTTTACGATCCTTAGCTTTAATACGAATTGATGACATGTTGATCTCCTATTAACCGCCGCAGCCGCCGATTGTTACTTTAACTTCTTTTGACGCTGTGTAGAGCTTACCGCCCGACTTAACGACAGCTGTCACTTCTGTAGTTTTACCCATACGGCAACGAGTCTTAACAAGTGCCTTTGTACCCGCTGGGATGTCAGCAGTAATCGCGAGTGGCGATGGGTTTTCTGTAATCAAAATTGCAATTGATTCTGCTTCCATATCAGTCTGAACTTCGACAGGAACAACCGCTCCGTTTTCAGCGATATCAGGTGCCTTAAGCTTCACTTTGTCGCTTGGCGTCAAAGCATTTGCGCCAAACGCGTTTTGCAATGCGTCAGCACCGCCCTTCGCTTTAAACGCTTTTTCTGAATAAGCAGCCATTGCCAAACGAGGCATTGCTACCAACGATGCTGCAGCGGCTGAAACTGCGCCTGCAACTTTTAGTACGCTACGACGATCCATCGCAACTCTCCTTTCTTTTTTCTAAAGTGTGTAAAGGTAATCTACGACAAGATTGATTTCTTGCTCAGACAAAATCTTATTCCGGCCAAACGGTGGCATTGCGGTCATCGGGTTCCGCTTGGTTGGATCCTTGATGTACTCGACCAAAGCTTCCCTTTCAGGGAAACGAGCTTTCATTGCCACCATTGGGGGTCCAACGTTACCAGTCTGCTGACCACCCTCAAACATGTGGCAGGTAAGACAGTTACCCTTTTGACGATCCCAAGCGATTTGCTTGCCCTTTTCGACTGCATCTGCTGATGCGAGGGGCGCAATCAAAGCCGAAGCCAGAATTGCTGTTAGGAGTTGCCCTTTCATTATAGTTTCCTCTCCTGATGAATTCAGAAACGAGCCCTACTGGCTCGCTTCTACCATATACGCCACGGCGTTTTTCACTTCGTCATCCGATAACGACATATTGCCACCCTTAGCCGGCATAACGCCATATTCACCTTGGTAACCATTAATCGCATTGCTATTCATCGAATCCATACCGGTTGCAATCCGCTTTACCCAAGCAGCGGCATCGCCGACCTTCGGTGCGCCCGCAACGCCCATATTATGACAAGCCTGGCATGCTTTATCATACACGGCTTTGCCAGCGACTGCGGCATCTGACATAGCGACTTTAACTGCTTCAGGCTTCGATTCGTCGCTGCCATAGTGATTCGCTGCAACGCCTGAATCTTCTTTGAAGTGGCCTGTTGGTGTTACGCCGTTGATCGTTGTCACGATTTCAAATTGACTTGGATCTGCACAGTCTTTCATACAACGCGTATTCTGAACGTCAGGACGATTGTCGATGTAGAAATTTGGCTCGTTTGGCATTTTGACTGCTGCAAACGTTTCTTTATTCGCCACAAAATCATCATCGACGATGTCGTTGAGATACAAAACATATGCAGAAATCGAATACACCTCATCATCGGTCAATGACTGCGGTGCAGGATATGGCATTGCACGGTGAATGTAGTCCCACAAAGTCGACGCATATGGCCAATATGAGCCAACGGTTTTTTCTGGGTGTGCCGTATCCAACGTCCCTTCGCCGCCTGCGATGATAGGCCAGCGACCTTCGCCTTCACCGAACAATCCGTGACAGCTCGCGCACTGCGCTTCATAGAGGCCCTCACCTTCTGCAACAGAACCCTCCCCAGGAGGCAATCCTGTTCCATCCGGACGAATATCAATATCCCAACCAGCAATCATTTCAGGCGTTGCTGTTGAACCAATACCTAATGGACCAGCGGATACTGCTCCTGACACTGCCAATGCGATGGCAGCCACCCCAATATTAAGAGATTTGAACATTGAAGACATCTCCGCTTTCCGTCACGTTCCATGTATGGATTGAGTTTTTGTGATAAATCGACCAGCCACCGCGCTCATCGCGTAACTGCTTCAACGTCGGCTGAACATAGCCCGTCTCGTCAATTGCACGTGATTGAAGGAGCCAAGGCTCACCATTCCATTGAGTCTTGAATCGGAACTGTGTCAATGCTTTTGACAATACCAAACCATCAAGCTCAGCACGCTGCCAGTTGACACCACCGTCGAATGACACGTCGACTGCTTTGATCTTGCCACGGCCTGACCATGCATAACCCCGTACTTCAACGAAACCACGCTTCTGCAGTGGATTCTCTGGACACGGCGACGTTACAACCGAATTACATTCCTGCTCGTAAGTAAATCGACGCGCACGGCCGTCTGGCATCAGATCCGTGTACTTCGAAGTTTCTTCACGGTGATGCCATGGTTGATCACCAATTTCCAAACGACGCAGCCACTTCACTGAGGTATTACCTTCCCAACCTGGGTTCAGCATACGAAGCGGATAACCTTGTTCAGGACGAAGTGCTTCGCCATTCTGTCCCCAAGCAATGATCGTATCGTCAAGAGCTTTATCAATTGGAATAGAACGCGACATACCTGACGCATCAGCGCCCTCGGCAAGAATCCACTTACCCTCTGGCTTAACACCAACTTCGTCTAACAGCGTTGATAACTTAACACCTGTCCATTCACAGCATGACAGCATACCGTGCGTGAACTGCAATGCTTCCATCTGCGCTCCACGCCACTCCATGCCACCGTTCGCTGGACATTCGATAAAACGAATCTCAGACACAGTAGGCATCCGCTTGAGGTCGTCCATTGTGAAAACCAATGGGCGCTCTACGAGACCGTGGATGATCAGCCGGTGCTGGTCAGGGTTTACGTTAGGAATACCACCATGATACCGCTCAAACACCACACCACTCGGGGTAATAATACCCTCAAGGTCTTGCAGCGGTGTCATCGAAATAGACGATGCGGCATCGGCTGTGAGCCATGGAACCGTTCGACGTTGTAAATCTTCAAATTCAGATGGATCGCCATAAGGCTTGGCAACAACGCCGCGACCTAAATAACTCTGCCATTCTGGAAGATTCGGTGGAAGATTCGCCGATGCATTTGCTTTCGGAATCATTTGTACGCTCGAAAGTCCCGCAACAGCGGCAATACCGCCTTTCAGAAAATTCCGGCGATCCATGCCTCGCATATCCTTCGCTTCGGTCGCAATTGCTTCCATTAGCTTCGGTAGAGACGGTTCATATAGCTTCGTCATATTACCCTTCCAAAGAGTTCTATCGTTATTACTAAAACGAATATTAAAACGAATTACGCACCCAGTGCAAAACCAACACGCCAAAAGTCTTAGGCAAATGTTGCTCTGCATAAAATAATTAAAGCGCTAACGCAACTACCGTATCAAACCCAAAACTGAGCACCACTAGCCTTTCGGTGCATCGTATTGATGCGCTGCATCAAGCGGCGTCAGAGACACCCTTGGGACCGTTTCCCCAGAATCTTGAGGAACACACTGCAGGGTATATTTCATATCAAATGACGCAGCCATCTCAAACGCAGCATCGTTACACTCAGCAAGAGTCTCGAACTCCATCCCAGTTTCAACGGGCTCAATGGTTCCAGGCATAAAGTAAATAAGAACGTAGATCAGTTTCATAGGTCGCTCCGTGATTATTGTGATTTGGATAGACCACCACACAATAACGAGCGACTCACGAAATGGAAAGAAATGGTGGAGCTAGGCGGGATCGAACCGCCGACCTCTACAATGCCATTGTAGCGCTCTCCCAGCTGAGCTATAGCCCCATTTCAGAGGACGCGAAGGTTAGTTCGCATCGGTCACACTGTCAATGGAATGCAGTGCGGCCTGGTAGCTTTTTTCTAGACGCTTCAGTGCTTTCTTTGAAACCCCTCCTGATGCCTCCAATCCAGACCTGAGGCGCGCTCGTGTTCGATCTGGGCCAAGAAGCACTGCGGTATCGAAAGCACTGATTGCCTGACGTGTACCACAGAGCACCATGAAGATAACGGGCATCACATCTTTGAGCTTTAATTCAAGCGACTCAGCCACCCAACGAATTTCAGTCTCAATCGCATCTCGCGTCCAAGATGTCAGACTCTCAAAGCGCCAAATGAGAAACTGCAACGTATTCGCAAGAACATCCTGCTCTAAACCCAATTCAGACAACTGATTTTCGTCAAGACTTATATCCTTGATCCAAAGTGGATTGAGCCAATAACTTGCCTCTGAAAACACATCAATCCGAGACTTCAGGTGCGGTAACACCGACTCAATAAATGCATCTGAACACATCCATTCCTTCAATCGCGTTCGATATTCGTCATCACTCAGCGCATTTTTTAACCACTGACCATTCAGCCAAGTCAATTTATCAACATCAAAGATCGGACCACCGAGCGATACTCGATCGATATCAAAAGCTGACACCATTTCTGACAGCGAGAATTGCTCTTGCTCATTAGGCATCGACCAACCCATGCGACCCAAATAGTTCAAGAGAGCCTCGGGCAAATAGCCTTGATCCCGATAGAACAAAATTGAAGTCGGATTTTTCCGTTTACTGAGCTTCGATTGGTCAGGGTTACGTAGTAAAGGAAGATGACATAACTCAGGCATATCCCATTCGAAGTATTGATACAGCAACTGATGTTTCGGGGCAGACGGTATCCACTCTTCGCCACGGATAACGTGCGTAATGCCCATAAGATGATCATCGACCACATTCGCCAAGTGATACGTCGGTAATCCATCGGCTTTCATCAAAACTTGCATATCGACTTGAGACCACGGAATGCGAACCTCTCCGCGCAGCCTGTCCTGCACCACACAATCACCGTCTGTCGGCACATGCATGCGAACAACTGAAGCATCCCCGCGAGCGAGACGCTCGGCAACTTCATTCTTCGATAAGCGAGAGCATCGCCCATCGTAACGCGGCGTCTGTTTGGCGGCCATTTGCTCGGCACGCATTGCATCCAGCTCATCGGTTGAGCAAAAACAGTGAAAAGCATGATCGTGCTCAATCAATGTTTGACAGTGTGTCTCATACAAGCCGCGACGCTCACTTTGTCGATACGGACCAAACTCTCCACCAACATCTGGCCCCTCATCCCAATTGAGCCCGGTCCAACGCAATGCATTTAGAATCGCCTTCTCCGACTCGGGAGTCGATCGTTTTTGGTCTGTGTCTTCAACCCTCAATACAAACTGCCCTCCATGCTGCTTGGCAAAGGCGTAATTAAAGAGAGCAATATAGGCGGTGCCGACGTGGGGATCTCCCGTCGGCGAAGGTGCAATGCGAGTACGAACAGTCATGAGGTCCTCCGGTTGGCGCCGAAGTATAACGCCAGCCCGAGGCTTTGATGAAGGCTAGATTGTAATCTGTTCGAGTTGACCGCCAGTATTCAAAAACGCCTCAACCCATTTTGGTTTTCGACCGCGACCGGTCCATGTTTGCTCTGGGTTATTCGGGTCACGATATTTCGGCGCAACTGAGCCACGTTTACTAGAGACTTTATTTGCTGAGAGTGATTTTAATTCGTCCGCCGATAATCCATATTCAGCAGCGATTGATTTAATCTTTTCAAGCCCTTCCTTTCGAACCTGAATTCTGCGTTTTTCGATTTCCTGATCAACACGCACTCGTAAAACCTGAAGTTCATTCAAGCTCAGATGTTCTAATTCCAAAACTATTCACCTCTGATTAATTTAAATATCAATGTACCTAAATAATATGATCAATAATTTGTTATTCAATATATAAATGTTTGTTCATTCTCAAAAAGAATAAAAAATGGTTTCAAGGTAACGAAGTTCGGTATCATGCGCCGATGATTTCGCCATCGCACCGTTTTTCAACCGCACCCATGATGGAATGGACGGATCGTCATTGGCGCTTTTTCGCGCGAACAATGACGCGCCATGCTCTGCTTTACACAGAAATGGTCACAGCTCCAGCACTGATTCATGGAGATTTAGAGCGTTTAACAGAACACTCTAAAACAGAATATCCACTTGCTCTGCAAATCGGCGGATCAAATCCCGATGAATTGTATCAAGCAACACAACGCACTAAGGATCTCGGTTTCTGTGAAATCAATTTAAACTTGGGTTGTCCATCAGATCGTGTGCAAGCAGGCTGTTTTGGTGCTGCATTAATGGCAGATCCAATACGAGTCTCCGAATGTTTTGAAGCCATGCTGAATGCCACCGGGAATGCCGGTCCAAAAGTTACAGCAAAAATCCGCATCGGTATTGATGATCAAAAACCTCATGAAACGCTTCCAAGCTTCCTGAGCATGCTAATTAGTTCGAATATAAAACATGTAATTATTCATGCTAGAAAAGCCATATTAGGAGGGTTATCTCCGAAAGAAAATCGTGACATTCCACCACTCGATTATGATCTAGTTCATTCAATGAAAAACGAGTTTCCGGAATTAGAAATCGTTTTAAATGGTGGTTTAAAAACAATCGATCAATGTCAATTACACATCGATCACCTCGATGGCGTCATGGTCGGACGCGCAGCGTATCAAAGCCCACAAATTCTTTTAGACGTCGATCAAACATTTTTTGAATCCGAACCGCCGAATCAGACAGCATTTGATGCACTGATGTCATATCGACCGTATGTCGAATCGACGTTAGCTGCGGGATTTCCTTTGAAACACCTGACAAGACACCTCGTGGGTCTGTATCATGAGGTTCCCGGAGCACGGCAATATCGTCGAATCTTAAGCGAACGCGCTCACTTACCAGGCGCTGACTGGCGAGTTATTGAAGATGCTCTCGCGGCGATCCCAAATGTAGAGACACTATGACGAACACACTCGACCAACTTCGCGAACACAGCATTGTTGTCGCTGACACTGCTAATTTTCAGGCAATTGAAGAATTCAGACCAGTTGATGCGACGACGAATCCTTCGCTCATTTTGAAGCAAGCTCAAGCAGCAGAAACCAAAAGCTTAATTGAAGATGCCAAACGTGGCCTGCAGCAGGGAACGTATTCTTCAGCTCGAGATGCGGCTTTAGATCTTGCTGTTCGCTTTGGCTACCAGATCGCGACCCGTATCACTGGGTACATCTCCACTGAGGTTGATGCGCGGTTCTCGTTCAATGTTGAAAAATCGATCGAACAAGCGCATCGGATCATCGAAAAATATGAAAACTTCGGTTTACCCAAAGACCGTGTCCTGATCAAACTGGCATCGACTTGGGAGGGCATACAGGCTGCACGGGCTCTGGAATCTCAAGGGATTGGATGTAATCTAACGTTGCTATTTTGCGAAGCACAGGCGATTGCGGCAGCGAATGCGCAAGTAACGCTGATTAGCCCATTTGTCGGACGCATCTATGATTGGCATGTTGCAAAAGGCGACACACCAAAATCACCAGACAGTGATCCCGGCGTTCAATCAGTTCGTCAAATATTGAATCTATATAAATCGCATTCCGTTGAGACCATCGTTATGGGAGCTTCGTTCCGTACAGCAGACCAGGTGCTCGCACTCGCCGGTTGCGACCGCCTCACGATATCACCGGCATTACTGAAAGAACTCGGAGACAAAACAGACCCAGTGAAACCACTGGTGCTTCCCACACCGGGTCAGGACGCCCTGAGTGAACTCGACAAAGACACGTTTTTACTATCGCTTGCAGCGGATGCCATGGCTAATGAAAAGCTTGCTGATGGGATCACCCGCTTTATCCGCGATCAAGAGACGCTCGAGCGATTATTGATCGACTGACGGATCGTCGAGGAACGGGTCGTCCAAAAATAAGTCGACAACAATGCCATCATTGATGTCATATCGACGACGCTGTTCATAAGCGCTCCGCATGAGCACATAGGGATCGCCGACAGACTTCGGCTCCAAACCTAATAACTGCGCCCTTGTCTGAATTCCATCACCGATCAAGAGCTCAGTGGTTCCAACCTCATCTTGCCAGCTAATCGGATTCAATGGCCGGTCCCCTAAACGACCGCCCAAATCACGTAAGTTACTCGGTCCAAGCACGGGTAGCACTAAGTAAGGACCCGATCCAACACCCCAATAGGCAAGCGTCTGTCCGAGATCTTCTTTTTCTCGTTCGATTCCCATCGCACCTGCAACGTCGAAAATTCCCAATAACCCAAACGTTGTGTTGAAAACAAAACGAGTGAGCGAACGCGCCGCTTTACCCGGTTTTGCCTGAAACACTGAGTTAACCGCCGTGATTGGCTCGCCGAGGTTATTAAAGAAGTTACTCACGCCCTTTCGAACTGGCGCAGGAGTAACTGCCTGATATCCCTCAGCAACAGGCTTGAGAACATATTTGTCCGCTTTTTGATTAAACGAAAACATAGCCCGATTCCAACCTTCGAAGGGATCGCCTTCGGTTTCGGCATAACCAATCAGTGGCGTACAAAAAACAGCGACAAATAGACAGATCGCACGAATCATAGTTTCCGATATTCCTTCAAGGCATTTGATAGCCGCTTAAACGAGACTTTATCTCTTGTTTTCAAAGTTTGCGCAAAACAGAGTACGCGAAACTCTTCGATTTGCCACCTCAATTCAACCAAATTTTGGTCCTGTAAACGCCAATCAGCGGGTACTGTGACCCAAAGTTGCTTCAATTGGGTTTCAATCTCATCGATCTCACGCTGCCACTGCGCATCAAGTAGAAGCCGCGATTGTAATTTATCCAATCGAATCTCGATCGCATGGATATATCGATCCAAATCGATGAGTCGATCAGGGGGTGTCGTCCTTAATAAATCATCACACAGCGTATCGAGGTGCGTTTTCATTTGCGTGATTGGAGTCAGCCACGCCGGTGGGATTTTACCTTTCAAACGTTGCTTCAACTGGCGTTCACGTGTTCTGGCAGAATCGAGTGAGACAGCAATTCGTTTGGCCTGATCAACCAATCGCTCCCGCACACATTGTTTCGCCACCAAAAAATCGGCATGCCTCATCACATACAGATCAGGTTCCAAGCACGAGGCCACTAGAAGGCGCTTGAAATGATCTTGAGCTGCCTCGCCAACACACACTGCCACCAGTCCTTTCTGGTAGCCTGCCTCTTTAGATTGGAGGAAACGAAATAAATCCTGGCACCGATTCACCAACAACTCATAAACCGCCTCTCGATGCTGAATCAAGGCATCCTTGGGATCAAATAAATGAGTTAAAACAACCCCTTGCGGCTTGATCATAAATCGTTCAAAACGTTTCATGCTGACACCAGCAATGGACGCTTTTGATTCGGGTTCAAGATCAAGGCCAACGGGCCAATCTGGATAAACCGCCTCAACTGCCTGTACCTGAACGTCTTTTACTCTCGATGCCAAACGCGTTTGTAACGCAGAGAGGTCGCGGTCCGCATCAACCACCAATCCATCCGTATCAATCACCTCAATACGGAGTTGAAGTCGCGCATCAAGTGATTGTTCGCTCCAGATGATTGGATCAACTGCCATACCAGTTTTCTTCGTGACACAACGCGCAACCGATTCACTCAATCCTCCTTGATCAGTATTGATCAACGGCATGATCGATCCAACAAAATCAGGGATTGGAACAAGTTGTCGTCGAATAGACTTCGGTAAAGCGCGTAACATCGCCTCTACTTTTTCTTCTATCGCGCCAGGAACCGTCTTGTCCAAATCTTCTGGTTTCAATTGCATCAACGCTTCCAGAGGAACCTGAACCGTCACTCCATCTTCATCACGTCCGGGTGCAAACTGATAGCTGGCAGGTAGGCTCAAGTGTCCAAGTGACACTTGTTCTGGAAAGTGCTCGGTATCAATCACCGCGTCCGGATCGGCTTTCAAGTCATCCAACGATAAATAAAGCGCTTGACGATCTTTTTGGCTCGCCCCTTTCCACCATCGCTCAAGACTTCTCAAATCGGCCACTGATTCTGGAAATCGTGATGAAAACCATCCAGTCATATCATCCGGCGACTTCATCACATCGACCCGCCTCAATTTCGCCTCAATATCAGAGGCCTCGGCAAACACAGATTTGTTATGAGTCATAAAAGGTAGTGATGTGCGCATTTCGCCACCGATAAGACCTTCGGAGATCATTAGATTTCGCGCATGCTCGGCATCAATTGACGCATATCCAACAACTTCCTTTTCAACCAATGCCAACCCAAACAGTCGAGTGGTGCGATAACACAACGCCCTACCCTGCTTCTTCGACCAAAACGGTTCGGCATAGGCGTACTTCAACAAGCGTGGTACGGCAGCTACAACCCACTTCGGATCGATAACTGCGACAGTTCGAGCAATAATTCGATGCGTTTCAACAAGCTCAGCCGCCATCACCCAATGTGCTTTGACATGAACTGCTGTTTTTGGAACGCGAAAACGCCGATTTCGCACACCCAGATAATCATGTTCGTCACGATGGCCAATCTGACTTGCCAAACCAGTGAGTAACGCAGTGTGAAACCCAATCCGATCCAAGTCGCCAGGATCAGATGGCTGCTTCTGATCTCGAAAACTAATCAGCGTTTGTCGATGAACTTCTCGCCACTCCCGCAACCGGTTGTAGTTCAACTTTTCGGATTGACACCATTGACGAAACTTCGAGTTCGATAATTCATCACGCGATTGTTCAACTCGATTCCATAAGTTTAATAACGTGACAAACTCACTCGCGGGATCCTGGATCGCTTCATCATCAAACCCAGCTTCTCGCGGATCTTGAATCGATAAGGCCGAGGCCACCACACTCACATCCCAGAAAACACGGCGTTCAGCGGCATCAATTAGAATCCGACCAATTCTTGGATCCAGCGGCAATCGTGCAACTCGACGTCCAAGCGCTGTAAGACGGCCTTTGGCAGAGACCAGATCCAGTTCACGCAATTGACTGATACCATCTCGAACTAATTGCGCCTCTGGTGGGTCCACAAATGGAAACTCAATTGGATCGCCTAACTCAAGATCCAAGCATTGCAGGACCACTGACGCCAGATTCGTTCGTAAAATTTCTGCGTCAGTAAATTCTGCTCTCGACTTAAAGTCGTCCTCTTCAAACAGGCGAATTGCAACACCCGGTTCTGTGCGCCCACATCGACCCGATCGCTGATTTGCACTTGCTTGACTGATTGGCTCAATCGGTAACCGCTGAATGCGACTTCGTGCAGAGTATCGACTCATGCGAGCAAGTCCTGAATCAATCACATAACGAATACCGGGAACTGTGAGTGAGGTTTCAGCCACGTTGGTTGCAAGAACAATCCGTTGCAACCCTTGACTCTGCGGTTGAAAAATTCGAGTTTGTTCTTTTGCACCCAATCGGGCGTATAAGGGCAACACATCCAACCGATCAACAGCTGCTTGACGTAGAAACTGAGATACATCTCGAATTTCTCGCTCTCCCGGTAAAAACACCAAGATATCGCCCATTGGACGCTGCTGCTCTCGATCCATAGCACGCAAATCAAAAACCGCTTGATGAATTGCCTGCGCTAGGCGCGTTCCGTCAAGCTTTGTTAAATCGACATCTTGAATCGGGTGGTACCGGATTTCGACAGGATAGGTTCGCCCTGATACTTGAATAACCGGTGCCCCATGGAAGTGCTCACTAAACTTTTCGTAGTTGATCGTTGCCGATGTAATGATCAACTTGAGATCAGGTCGCTTCGGTAGAATGGTTTTTAAAATCCCAAGAAGGAAATCAATATTCAGACTGCGCTCGTGCGCTTCATCAATAATGATCGTGTCGTATCGCATCAGTAGCGGGTCGTCACGAAACTCTGCAAGCAAGAGTCCGTCAGTCACTAACTTAATACAAGTCGCATCTGAACTATGGCGTTCAAAGCGCACCTGATATCCAACCAAATCACCAAGGTCTGTTTTCAACTCGTCAGCGATCCGAGTCGCTACCGACCGAGCAGCCAAACGTCGAGGTTGCGTATGGACGATCTGCTTATCCTGCCCCCTCCCGAGTTTTAAACACAGCTTCGGCAATTGAGTCGTTTTCCCGGATCCTGTTTCACCAACGATGACGACCACCTGATGCGTGGCAAGTGCCAACTCAATATCAGGAATTGCATCGGTGACAGGAAGATCCGGGAATTCGAGCGTCAGAGGCGAGTGCTGCTGCGCTTTGGGATAGGGAATTTCACAGGTAAATGATGACAAAGGATTCTCACTGATTAGTTGCGCACGAAAACTGAAGGATTCCATCGAAAAAATCAACTCAGCGCTTTTTTCGTCACCTGAATTATGTAACGCTCCGATCATGTTGCATAGGAAGTCTTCATGAATAGAACATGCGAAGTGAGCGAGGCGATAACCCTTCTCGAGTCGTCAGTTCACCCTCGGAAACACCTGGCTCTATTAAGCCAAAATGAAATCGACCAACTGATTAATCGAACCGACAAGACGCTCTATCCCTTAATCAGAAATTGTGCGCTTGCCGTTCTAAACAGTGGTGTTATGAGCGACGATGGCCTTGCTCTTTTTGCTCAATATCCAGACTTTGATCTGGAGTTCGAGCGTCACTCGCGTGGCCTCAAAGTTATTTTGAGACATGCGCCAGCTCAGGCATTTGTTGATGGGAAACTCATCGAAACCATTCATGATCAATTGTTTGCGGTATTACGCGATCTACTCCACGGCCGTGATCCAAGTCGGGGGATGACGCAACAATCATCTGATGATTCCACAGATTTGGTCTTCCAGATCTTGAGAAATGCACAAGTTTTAGAATCAAACAGCAATCTGTCATGCATCGTTTGCTGGGGTGGTCATAGCATCAATCAAGCGGAATACGATTATTCTCAAGCCGTTGGTCAACAGCTCGGTTTGCGGCGTTTTGATATTTGCACTGGCTGCGGCCCTGGTGCAATGAAAGGCCCCATGCGTGGTGCGATGTATGCACATAGCCGCCAAAACCATACGTCTGGTCGCTTCATCGGTATCAGCGAGCCTGGAATCATTGCGGCTGAACCACCGAATGGCGTGGTGTCCGAGCTTGTCATCATGCCCGACATAGAAAAACGCCTCGAAGCGTTCGTACGGATCGCACATGGCATTGTTATTTTCCCTGGCGGCGCCGGGACTCTGGAGGAGATTCTTTATTTACTTGCAATCTTGGCACACCCAGATAATCAACTTGATCCGCTTCCTATTATTTTAACCGGCCCTGCCTCGTCTGCATCGACGATTGAAGCCTACAAAGCGTTTTTAGACAACACGCTTGGCGAGAAAGTGAGGTCCCGCATCGAAATCATTATTGATAACCCGATTGACGTTGCGACACGTATTCAAGAAGGCGTCAGCTCTGTCAAAGCTCATCGAAAGGCAACCAACGACGCCTACTATTTTAATTGGACTTTGACCATTACCGATGTCTTACAAACTGCATTTATGCCAACCCATCAGAGTATGCGCGAACTTAATCTCAATCCTGATTCCAAACCAGAACAATTGGCATGCGAATTACGCCGATTGTTCTCTGGGATCGTTGCTGGCAACGTCAAACCAGAGACACGCGCCTTGATCGAAGCCGACGGCCCATTTGAAATATGTGCTGAAACAGCAGTCGTTACTGCGGTCGACACACTATTACAACGACTGATTGACGAGAACCGTATGAAAGTGAATGGAGGCTACACACCCTGTTACAAACTTCTCCCAACAAGTTGAAATATCTGGAAATAATTGGCGCCATATTGCGGGCGATCACTCGCCTTGCAGTTCTCATCCTCTGGTTTGCAATCGCTCTATTGCAACAAGTGTTGGGATTTTTATTGAGAACCGGCGATGGGCGCCACCTACGACTTCGATTTTATCGTGGTGCCCTACGCATCCTCGGGATTCGCATCCGCGTGTTTAATGATTTCAGCCCAAGACGTCCGCTGTTTGTGGTCGCAAACCACGTTTCCTATCTCGATGTTTTCGTTTTAGGGAGCCTGATTCCAGCGGTTTTCGTTTCTAAGCAAGAGGTCAGGGATTGGCCCGTTGTTGGGTGGATTGCTTGGTTACAGCGAACTATTTTTATCGCGAGACGTCGATCACGAGCAGGTGATGAATTGTCGCCACTGTCCAGTGCTCTAAATCAAGGATTTAACGTCATTATGTTTCCTGAGGGAACATCGACCGATGGTACCAGTCTTCTTCCGTTCAAGAGCGCGCTATTTGAAGCGCCACGTCAAGCAAATGCATACACCCAGCCAGTCAGCTTAATTTATCGGGAGCGCCACGGTGGCGTGTTATCTGACAAAGATCGCGCGTTTTACACCTGGGGAACCGATGCGCCGTTTTTCAATCACTTTCTTAAATTGATTTTAAGACCTGGCGTCTTAATTGAAGTCTGGATTCGCAAACCTTTGAGCCCACGAAGCGATCGAAAGACCCTGGCAAAGCAGGCCGAAACACGAATTCGATTACCGATCCGGCATCGTGTCGATCGACAATTTAATTAGCGCTCAATTGTACAGAAAGCCACTGCGTGCGTTCGCTCATCGCTTAAGCTTAAATGGATGTTGTCATCCTGCGCGGCGGCTAATGCTGTCTTTTCAGAATTCAGCACGACGAGCGGCTTCCCAAGTGCGTCATGGCTAATCTGGATGTCTTGAAACCCAAACCCGCGGCCAATCCCCGTACCAAGTGCTTTTGCAACTGCCTCTTTAGCAGCGAATCGTTTCGCTAAAAACGAAGGCTTTAGAGCAGCGGATAGTCGTTCGAATTCCGACTGTTCGTTCGAATTCAAAATGCGCTGAGCAAAGTTTTCTCCGTGTCGATCGAGAGCATCTTGAATTCTTTGGATCTCACACAAATCGACGCCAATTCCAACAATCATTTACAGCCGCGATCCATCATCTCACGGAACTCGCGAACTGCAGCTGGCAATCCAACCATCAACGCGCGCGCAACTAGGCTGTGCCCGATATTGAGTTCGTTCATGCCATCAATCGCCGCGATCGGTGCCACATTAAACTTCGTGAGCCCATGCCCTGCATTCACAATGATTCCCAGGTCTTGCGCAAAAGAAGTCGCTTCTGTAAGACGCACGAGCTCGGACCGCTGTTGTTCTGGACTTGCCGCATTCGCATATTCACCTGTATGCAGTTCAATCACAGGAGCTCCGATCTCATGAGCCGCTTGAATCTGATCCTCATCAGCATCGATGAACAAGCTGACTTCAATCCCGGCATCACACAGTTTTGCGACCTGCGCACCGAGACTTGATATTTGATTCACGACATCCAAACCGCCTTCTGTGGTCACTTCTTGGCGATGCTCCGGAACGATACAACATGCCTTCGGCATCGCTTTAAGCGCAATACGGACCATCTCGTCAGTCGCTGCCATTTCCAAATTCATCGGTGTCCGCAGATGGCTCCTCAACAACCATACATCCTCATCACGGATGTGGCGGCGATCTTCTCGAAGATGAATGGTTATTCCATCGGCACCTGCCTCTTCTACAGCTAACGCCATCTGAAGCAAAATCGGATCCTGCCCACCCCGCGCGTTTCGCAATGTTGCAACGTGATCGATATTCACGCCCAATTTGACATATTGATTCATTTTGATTTCCCAACTTCCAACAACATTTCACGTGATACAAGGCGACGGCCACCAACGGCAGCATCGATCAACATACGGTGCAACCATTTCGCATATTTAGCAGTAGTTGGGCTCGAGTATTCTCCAGACGCCAAGAACTGCCAATCGACTGTCGCTAACGCATCGACTTCATCTGGATTAACTTCAACCAGCTTCTGCAGATCATGCAGACGATAATACGCATTATCACGGAGCGCATTTCCTTCCCGATCTTGATCAAGTAACGGATATTGTCCTGCTGCCTCAAGCAAAATCCGCTCAAAGTCACGGAGTACGACCAAATTACTCTGTGAGATCTGAGTGATCGACCGTGTATAGGCATCAAATAACCCATCCACCTCGGCGCCTTCAGCAATGATCCAATGGGTAATTTCATTCAGATACAGTGCGCTGATCAGCTCCACGCCGGCTAAGGGAAGACGAGGTCCTACTGGCTCAATTTTCGAAAGCTGCGAAGCACTGCCTTTCGTTGACAAAACACCGAATAACGGTTGGAACTCACTGACTTTCGAACCGCCTCTGGCGATACAACGTAGCAACCGATTGTCATTCACTAAGACGGTTAAAATCGCGCTGGTCTCGCGATAAGGTTTTTTCCGGATCACCCAGAACTTTTGCATTAATCAGACTCAAAATAGCCTAAAGATTTCAGTGCTCGCTCATCATTAGACCAACTTGCACGAACTTTGACCCAAAGCTTCAGTGCTACGTGTGCCTCGAGCAGATCTTCAAGACGCTTTCGTGCTTCAATTCCAATTTGCTTCAAACGACTACCGCCTTCACCGACCAAAATTGCCTTTTGTCCGTCCCGTTCAACTGATATCAAAGCATGTATACCCACGCGCTCACCATTATGTTCGAAGGTTTCGATTTCCACAGTGGTTTCGTAAGGCACCTCGTCACCGAGTTGACGCATGATTTGCTCGCGAACGATTTCCGCCGCTAGAAACCGTTCCGAACGATCTGTAATTTGATCTTCGTCATACATAAAAGGGCCTTCAGGCATACGTGTTTTTAACGTACCGAGCAACGGCTCCAAATTTAAATTCTTCAGTGCCGAGACCGGAAACACTTCATCAAATGGGTGATCAGAAATAATTGCCTGAATATGCGGAAGAAGTTCATTTTTATTATCGAGTTTATCGACCTTATTGATAACCCAAAATCTAGGAGCCGAGGCACGTTGAACCTTCTGATACACGCGCTCATCAAGTTCATTCCAAACTTTGCCATCGGTCAGCATGACAATCGCATCAACGCCTGCCAACGCTTGTTCTGCCGTTTGATTCATCACACGATTCATGGCTTTAGGCTGATCGGTGTGCATACCGGGCGTATCAACAAATGCGATCTGGATTTCATCGTCTGTCCAAATCCCCAAGACGCGATGTCTTGTCGTTTGTGGCTTCCGAGACGTAATTGATAACTTAAAACCAAGAATATGGTTTAGCAGAGTGGATTTACCGACATTCGGTCGCCCGACGATAGCGACAAATCCAAATTGTTGAGTCATGCATCACCACTCAACTGAATTAACGCATCGGCGGCCGCTGCCTGCTCAGCTTCACGACGTGACGTACCCGTCCCGACAGGGAAAAGATCTAATCCTTGAACCTGAACCTGCACATGAAATGTTTGTTGATGTGCGGGCCCTTGCACTTCAAGCACTCGGTAAATAGGTAATTCTTTCTTTTCACGTTGCAACCATTCTTGAAGCGCAGTCTTCGGATCTTTATCCACTTGATTCGGATTCACAGATGCGAGCTCTGATTCAAGCCAGGTAGTAATACACTCCTGACATGCAACCATTCCGCCATCAAGAAATATTGCTCCGATTACCGCCTCCATCGCATCCGCTAGAATTGAATCTCGACGGCGCCCACCGCTTTTTCGCTCACCACTACCAAGACGAATTGATTCGCCCAATTGTAGCCGTCGAGCTAGTTGTGAGAGTGATTGACCCCGCACCAAGGAAGCACGCATTCGAGTCAGCTTGCCCTCTCTCGCATCCGGATAGCGGCGATACAAAGCTTCTGCGACTACAAAGTTTACAATCGAATCACCGAGAAACTCGAGTCGCTCATTGTGAGCGGGCCCCATGCTGCGATGGGTCAAAGCGAATTCCAAATGCTCAATCGATTGAAATCGATACCCAAGGCGCGACTGTAAGTCGTCGAGATTGGTTGAGCTCACTGGATTATCCGCACATCACCGAAAGAAGGGATCGAAAGCAATTCTTCCCAGTGCATCCATACAGCGAACGCGCGCCCGACGATGAGGGAGTCGTCAACGAAGCCCCATACGCGACTGTCGTTTGAATTATCTCGATTGTCGCCCATCACAAAATATTGATTGTCCGGGATTTTGATCGGACCAAAGTCACGTCCTTGAGTCATACGACGCCAGATTCGATGTTCGCGATCGCCTAATTTTTCAGACGCTTCCTCGGTTAACGGTGGAAGTGCGAGCGATCCGTCCGGAGTCACTTGCATAAGCGATTGAGCTTCGCCATTCACATAGACCACTTTGTTTCGGTACTCAACAGTATCGCCAGGGATTGCGACGACACGCTTAATGAAGTTAATACGCGGATCTTCGGGGTATTTAAACACCATCACATCGCCACGCTTCGGTTCTCCGATCTCAACCACGGTCGTACCAAGAACGGGAAGACGCAACCCATAATCAAACTTATTTACTAAAATAAAGTCGCCGATTTTAAGTGTTGGTAACATTGACCCACTGGGAATTTGGAACGGTTCAAAAAGAAACGAGCGAAGTACCAGTACAAGAAATAAAACAGGAAAAAATGAGCGACTGTAGTCGATGATAATTCCTGGCTCAGCACCATTCCGTTTTTTCTTGAAATACAGAAGATCGAGTCCATAAACCACGCCCGATACAAGCACGATAACAACCAATATGAGCGTGAAATCCATCTCTTAATCTACCTTGAGTACTGCTAAAAAAGCGTCCTGTGGAATCTCAACGCGCCCCACTTGCTTCATCCGTTTTTTACCGGCCTTTTGTTTTTCCAACAACTTGCGTTTCCGAGTTGCATCGCCACCGTAACACTTTGCTGTCACATTTTTACGTAACGCTTTCACCGTCGTTCGAGCAATCACGTGGCGTCCGATCGCAGCTTGGATTGCAACATCAAACATTTGGCGTGGAATCAATTCACGCAATTTTTCAGCCAGTTCACGACCTCGAGATTGCGAATGATCTTTATGAACGATGGCCGCTAACGCATCAACCCGCTCGCCATTAATTAGAATATCAAGTCGAACCAATGGACAGGATTCAAAACGAACAAAGCTGTAGTCGAGTGAACCAAAACCTCGCGTTGCTGACTTCAAACGATCAAAGAAATCCATAACGACTTCAGCCATCGGCAAATCAAATTCAATTTGAACTTGGCTGCCCATGTATTTCAGATCACGCTGAACTCCTCGTTTTTCCACACAAAGCGTCATCACTGCGCCCACATAATCATTTGGGACTAAGATAGTCGCCGCCACGATCGGCTCACGCATTTCTTCGATTGAACCGACATCGGGCAACCGTGATGGATTATCAACGTATAAGGTCTGGCCGTCACTTGTGACGACCTCGTACACAACCGTCGGTGCAGATGTAATCAGATCAAGATCGTATTCGCGTTCCAGACGCTCCTGAATGATTTCCATGTGCAACATACCGAGGAATCCACAACGAAAACCGAAGCCCAAAGCATCTGATGTTTCGGGTTCATAAATCAAACTGGCATCGTTCAATGTCAGCTTTTCGAGTGCTTCTCGGAAATCCTCGAAGTCATCTGCCGACACTGGAAATAAACCGGCATACACTTGCGGCTTCACTTTTTGGAACCCAGGCAGCGCGTCAGTATCAGGGAATTTGGTATCCACCAAAGTGTCCCCGACAGGAGCACCATGAATATCCTTGATACCTGCAATCATGAAACCGACCTGGCCGGCTTGAAGCTCATTTTTCGACAATCGTTTCGGTGTGAATACACCGACGTCACCGACCTGCCAATCACGACCGGTGCTTTTCACTCGAATTTTTTGTCCTTTCTTTAAGGACCCCTGGGTGACGCGCACAAGCGACACAACGCCAAGATAACTATCGAACCATGAATCAATAATAAGCGCTTGAGTTGGTAGCGTTCGATCAACCGATGGCGGCGGAATTTTAACAATCAGTTGCTCGAGTAAATCATCGATCCCCATGCCACTTTTCGCGGAACACGGAATTGCATCGGTTGCATCAATTCCGATGATGTTCTCAACTTCTTCTTTGACCCGCTCTGGTTCTGCTTGAGGCAAATCCATCTTATTCAGGACAGGAACAACCTCGAGACCTTGTTCGATTGCTGTGTAGCAATTGGCTACCGATTGCGCCTCAACGCCTTGAGCTGCATCGACGACTAACAGCGCACCTTCGCAGGCATAGAGCGAACGTGAGACTTCGTAACTAAAATCAACGTGTCCTGGCGTATCAATAAAGTTAAGTTCATAGGTCTCACCATTCCGCGCTGTGTAGTTTAAGGTCACGCTTTGCGCCTTGATCGTAATCCCTCGCTCTCGTTCAATATCCATTGAATCGAGTACTTGCGAGGCCATCTCACGCTCTGACAGACCACCACAACGTTGGATGAAGCGATCAGCCAACGTTGATTTCCCATGGTCAATATGGGCGATAATCGAAAAATTTCGAATGTGTGCTGGGTCAGTCAAGACGCCACTACTCCTTGCAAAAATTCGGGCTAGTCTACCGACCTAATCGCAAAGTGAGAAATGTTGAATTACCCCCACGTACAACCAGTACCGGAATTGGACGGTCTGTCGGCAACGAATCCAACATATCTTGAAGATCATCAACATCTGAGATTTCGCGACCACCAACTTGAGTAATGATATCGCCCGCCCGCAGACCAGCGCTCAATGCAGGATCATCCGTTACTTCTTTGACTAATAGACCACCGCGGAGGTTATTTTCAGCCTTGAGCGATTCCGGTACGTCATCGACCGCCATTCCCAGCAATGACTGCGGTTGTGACGACATCGCCTGAGCCACTTGATTCGCTTCAGGGAGTTGTTCAATGGTCACATCGAGTGTCAGACGATCACCTTGGCGCACGACATCCACAGGCACGGTTGTTCCGGGCCGAACGAGTCCCACCATCGGCGGAAGATCTGACGACCGCTCGACATCTTTTCCATTGAACCGGACGATAATATCACCAGGCTCGATACCGGCTTTACCTGCAGGACCAGACGATGACGCTTGAGCAATTAATGCACCCATTGGTTTTTCCAAACCAAAACTCAATGCTAAATCGCGATTCACCTCTTGAATCAAAACACCGAGCCATCCGCGCCGAACAACACCATCTTCTTTGATTTGATCAGCAACATTCATCGCTAAGTTTGTCGGTATGGCGAATGACAGGCCCATAAAACCACCTGACCGCGTAAAGATTTGGGAATTAATACCAACCACTTCGCCGTCAAGGTTAAATAAAGGGCCACCAGAATTACCCGGATTAATCGCAACGTCAGTCTGAATAAACGGTACGTAACTCTCATCTGGCAAAGCCCGACCGGTTGCGCTCACTATGCCGGCCGTGACACTGTAATCAAAGCCAAATGGAGAGCCGATTGCGACGACCCACTGGCCTCTCTCGACCTCATCACTGTCTGCCATTTTCACAACCGGCAAATCCGAGGCATCCAACTTCAAAACAGCAACATCCGAGCGCGGATCTGTACCAACGATGGTCGCGGTATATTCCCGTCGATCGTTCAACCGGACAATCACGGTTTCAGCGCCCTCAACCACGTGATTATTCGTCAATACATACCCGTCTTCGGAAATAATAAAGCCAGACCCAAGCGAACGACCCTCTCTTTCCTGCGGAGGCATGGGTACGCCACGTTCAAAAAACTCTCTGAAAAATGGTGGAAGTTGTTGTAAATCCGGCATTTGATTTGGACGCGACGCGCTCTGCGCTGAACGTGTCGAAATATTCACAACCGCAGGTGAAACTTCTTTAACCAGCTCGGTAAAGTCTGGTAGTTGTGCCTTAACTGACACACTAAACATCACTAAAAAGCCAATAAAAGTCCGCATCATCGCTTTCATCGATTGATCCTTATTTGAAACGTCTGAGTGAATCGATGGCTTAACCACCAACCCAAAACTAACCCAAGGACACTCACTGGTGCTTGCACGAGTTCACTCCAACCAAGCGATTGACCGACTCCAATTGGCAACAGCAAACCCAGCAATGGAGGTCCATACAGTTTTACAATTTGTACACTGAGCGCATCACGATCAACCGAGAGCGTGATGCTTTCTCCTACAGTGAATAATTTGGGTTCTGTTGTAGGGATTTCAAAGGTCTGATCAGCAAATTGAAAACTCAACCAATCAGCACGACAACGGCCAAGGGTTGTGCATGCCGGGCATAGGGCCTGCGAAATTGGCTTCACGCGCAGCGAACGGCGTTCGATAGCGATGACTTCGACCGTTTTGTCGCAATTCACTGAGAGCGACTCAACAAACCTTTCAAACCATCAACATCCAATGCATTGATAATTGTTTTCCCTGTTTCTGCGGGAATCTCACCGACTAACGTCACCCGAAGCGCGCCACCAGATAATGCATAATCCTTTCCAAGGGCAACCGTGGGACCCAGTATTGCCTGCATATCGGGTTCAGGACGAGAATTCATCAACTCAAGGAAAATGGAGAAGCTCCCCAACCCATCAGTGTAAACAAGCGTGTACACACGATGACTCCCAGCCCGTGACGGTAATGCTGAGACGAGCTGATATCCAGAGGGCAACCAACTTGCAGGTGAAAATTGCAACACAGACTCCGGTTCCGTAATCGGATAGACCTTCACTCGAAGCGATTCCTGGCCACTTGCAATATCGACTGTTTGCGGCCCGATAGTAAGCTCAGAGAATTCAAATTGTTCAAGAGTTTGGTTTTCACCGTTCAGCGTTTGCGACCGAAGAAGCAAAGACGTTTCTTCATCGACCCAGAATTTATAACTGTGACGATGCCCATCCATTGATTCAACAGATATTAGCTGTGCAGAGCGATCCGCAATGCGCTCAACACCACCTAAGGTAATTTGATAAGGTGCTTCAAAAATTTGCCGAGGTTCGGAATTAATCATACCCGGCAACGGATACCCTTGACGCAAGACGTCTGGACCAGGAATCGCCTCAATCAGCGAATTACCCGATTGAGCGCGCTCCAAATGCTTTCCTGATAGGCGTCTCAAGCGAGCTGTTTCGCGTCCATTTACAATATCGTGTTGAAATGCAAGGTTCGCTAAAACATCAGCTCGTTGGTAAACCAGTTTTCCTGAGTACGACAGTGAACGCACCGCAATCGCCATTGAACGTAGCTTTTCTTTGGCAGACTCAGAACTAATTGCATAAACAGGGTGGGTACAGATCAAACCGAGCACGCAAACAAGCACACTCACGGAGCGACGAAACATTACTCGATTGGCTCGTCGCGTCCCATGATTCGAGCGAGTGGAAGAACTGATGTTCCTCCGACGACCGCAGTATTTTCTGCGTGCCGAACAAGATATGGGCTAAGTCGATTGCTCACCAACTGCTTCATGTCCTGTTCCGTTAATATCCGAGCGACCGGACGACGCTCAGTCGACTCGACCCCGCTTGTCATCCCATCAACCGATACTGTCTCTTTCTGGACCGGCAACTGGAACTTAATGATCTCTAAAGGTTCAGTTGCTGCAACTGTGGTCTGAACATCAACAGGAGCGACGACTTTCACTCCAATAACGACCGCAAATGCAATTGATGCAGCAACCGCGAACTGACTCGCTAATGCGGCAAACCGATTCGGCAATGCCTCTTTCGTTGGTAGGAACGTCACATGTGGCGCGGGCTCTCGAGCGCTGTCATCAGCAATCGGCTTCGCTTCGGTGACGCCATCAAGTTCCGCATTGATTCGATCCAGCAGACTGGTCCCGAGCACTGTCTCACCACGCATCGTACTGCTGATCATTTGACATGATGCCCAATATTCTTTGAGGTCACCCCTCGCCTTGGTCGCATCAAGAACTTTACGAGCCTCGAATTCCGTTGCTTCCTGATCAACTAGCGCTGATAGGGATTGTCGCAAGGTTTCGGTCATTCAGTCACCACTCCACACTTTGGGTTTATTGTAGTTATCGTTTTTGACAATGTCATGACGAAAAAGTTCCTGGAAAACGTTCAGAAATTTCCTGAACAACGTGATCACGCGCTCTAAAAATACGTGATCTAACCGTTCCAATTGGACAATTCATCGCCACCGAGATTTCATCATAACTCATCCCCTCGAGCTCACGAAGGGTCAATGCGTGCTTTAAATCCTCAGGAAGACGCTCAATTGATTCGAGAATCGCACTTTGTAATTCTTCGGCGCCTGCTTCTTGATCAGGCGTCGCCAAATCTTGCATGACCGACAGTTCACTGGTTCCCTCGTCATCAACTGACACATCCCTTGATTCTTTCGAGCGTGCCGCCAAATGGTTCTTCGCCGTATTCACTGCGATACGGTACAACCACGTATAAAAAGCGCTTTCGCCACGAAAGGTATGCAGCGAACGATAGGCTTTTACAAAAGTATCCTGTAAAACATCCATGGCGTCGCTTTGATTGGAAACAAGGCGACTGACGAGAGAAAACAATCGAGTCTGATATTTTAATACGAGTAAGTCGAATGCATGACGATCGCCCAAGCGCGCGCGATCAACCAATAATTGGTCGTTTTCGGCCTCGACTTGCTGAACCGGCGATTCCATATTTCAGACGATTTCTCAATAAATTCAACGAGTACCATGACACGATGCATCAAAAAGGACAAGCAGAATGAACGCTGAACCACAACTCCACCAAGTGGATGTTCTCGTGCTGGGTGCCGGTGCAGCAGGCTTGACCGCTGCTTTATCCATTCCAAGTCATTTATCGGTCGCCGTGCTTACCAAAGACCCAAGTGGTGGGTCAACACGATGGGCACAGGGCGGTGTTGCCGCGGTAATTGATGATCAAGATTCAATTGAGAGCCATGTCGAAGATACGTTAATAGCAGGTGCCGGACTATGCCATCAGGACGTTGTCGAACATGTAGTCTCCGCGGCACGCGAAGCAATCGACTGGCTCGTCGAGCAAGGCGTCGCTTTCACGAAGTCGAAAGAATCGTTTCATCTTACTCGGGAAGGTGGCCATTCTCATCGACGCATATTGCACGCTGCTGACGCTACGGGATGGGCGATCCAAGATGCGCTCGATCGTCAAGCAACCGCCGCTGACAATATCAAATTTTTTCATAACTTCATTGCTGTTGATTTGTGCTTTGATAATGGTCGCGGCCCTCAGACTCGACGTGCGCGCGGTTGCTATGTATTGAATAAAGAAACCGGTGAAGTTGATACGTTTCTAGCCCATGCAGTGATTCTTGCCACCGGCGGTGCCAGTAAAGTGTACAAATACACCTCAAATCCAGATGGCGCGAGTGGTGACGGGATCGCTATGGCTTGGCGTGCGGGTTGTCGTGTCGCCAACATGGAGTTCAATCAATTTCATCCAACCTGCTTATTTCATCCAGATGCCAAATCGTTCTTAATTTCAGAAGCTGTTCGTGGCGAGGGAGGCGTCTTGCGCTTACCCGACGGCACTCGATTCATGCCTGGATTTGACCCGCGCGAAGAACTCGCCCCGCGCGACGTCGTAGCGCGGGCAATCGACCACGAAATGAAACGTATTGGTGCCGACCATGTGTATCTCGATATCACGCATCGCTCACCAGAATTCATCAAAAGTCACTTCCCAACGATTTACCAGCGACTGATCGAATTAGGTATCGATATGACGACCGACTGGATACCCATCGTTCCAGCAGCCCATTACACCTGCGGGGGAGTCCTTGTCGACATGTATGGCGAGACTGACTTGGCAGGACTCTACGCTGTGGGTGAAGTGAGCTCCACAGGGCTTCATGGGGCCAATCGAATGGCGTCCAATTCGTTGCTGGAATGCATTGTGTACGGGCGCTCTGCAGCAAAGAGTATTGCGCAATCAGTGAAACCCGAAACGCCCTTTATGAGTGTTGATCAGTGGGATGCTTCTCAAGTGATTGACAGTGATGAAGATGTCGTTATCGCGCACAACTGGGCCGAGATCCGCCGCTTTATGTGGAATTATGTTGGAATTGTCAGGACTGATAAGCGACTTCAAAGAGCGCTGAACCGGACGCAGTTACTCGCACGTGAAATCCAAGATTTCTATGCCAACTATCGGATTACAGCTCCTGTCATTGAACTGCGTAATTTGGTGGTTGTTGCCGAGTTGATCATTCGATGCGCGCTGAAGCGTGAGGAATCTCGAGGGCTTCATTTCACGCTGGATCATCCAGACTTATCAAAGCATCCAAGTGACACAGTTCTCATCCCAGGGAAAGAACGCTAAGTTGAGATCGATAGTTGATGCCGTAAGGCGCGATTCTCAGGTTCGTCGGTTCGAGCAATCCAATGTAAGCAACCGGCGCGCGCCGACAGACTAACGGCAAAATAACTGAGCGGCCCAAAACGCCACTCATGCAACACATCACTTTGAACCTGGATTCGAGACGACCGAGTAGCAACGAATAACTCGTCTTCCACATGTGAAACTCGAAACATTGTCATGCGCGGCCAGTAGGCGATATGACCGAACCTGCCTGTTAGCCAAACAAGGGCTTTCATCGGGCGTTCGAACTCACAGCGAGATCACCACTTGCCCGCCGAATTTTGAGAACAATCTCCGCGAGCGCTTTGTCTTCCGGTAACTTAAACCCGCGTAACCATTCCCAAATGTCTTGGTCTTCACAGTCGAGCAGTCTGCGATAGGCTCGCTGATCGTCTTCTGACAAAGTGAGGTAATGATTTTCTGTAAAGGGCATGAGCATGACATCGATTTCCAGCATCCCACGCCGTGAGTGCCAAGTTAAGCGGTTGAATTCAATGCGATCGTCCATACTCCCTCCTCTTAGGCTTCTTAGTGTAGCACCCAGGATTAAAATATGATGACGCCATTCGTACTCCTTCAATTTTCGGGCGAAAAAACACTCACAGTTCTGCAAGGTCAATGCACTCAGCTGGTGTCCGATCTCTCTGAAGGACACGCCCCACTACTCGCATTCTGCGATCCCAAAGGTCGCATGTTTGGCTCTGGCCGGCTTGTGTTACATCAAGGCGTTGTTAGCTTGATTACGCCACGAGATCAGGCAACAACGCTTCTAAAACGCCTTCAACCATTTCTGATGCTCTCAAGAGTGACCGCCTTGCAATCTGATATTGATGTGGCTTTGCAAATTAATGATTCGCTACAGCCTGCGTCGAGCCACCATGGCGAGACAACACGGATCGGTGAATTTGGGCAAACTCAATGGGTGATTGGTGACACTCAGACCGTACATAGCATCGAAGCTGATGCCGTGCGATTATCAAGCGGAATGGGCTATGTGAGAACGTTTTCATCGGAGCTGCTTATCCCGCAGCAGGCGCACTATCAGATGCTCGGTGGAGTCAATTTCAAAAAAGGGTGCTACACCGGCCAAGAGGTCATCGCACGACTCGAACATTTGGGTCAAAGCAAAAAGCACCTTTGGGTTTATCAATCAAATCAGGTGATAAATGATCGCGAACTCATGATCGATGATGTCTCGTACCCTATATTTGACTCGGTACAAACAACAGAAGGGACTGTTGCACTCGTGCTTGCTCCAGTGACGATAGAATCAGAACAGCTCACCAGTGTGCCCTTCGAGATCACTCGCCAAGTCGAGGGGCAACGACCAATCAAACTCTGACTGACCGTGTGATTTGAGCAGCGCATTAATTCGAGAGAATGGCTTCGAACCGAAAAAACCACGATGCGCAGACAGCGGCGATGGGTGTGGCGATTCAATGGTTCCCTGATGATCTGGAATCATTGTGATGAGCTGTCTCGCATCGTTACCCCATAAGCAAAATACGCGATAGGCTGTATCTTCTGCCAGGCGCTGGATAACGAGATTCGTAAACGCCTCCCATCCCAATTGACGATGGCTGCCTGCCTCGCCAGGACAAACGGACAGCACACGATTCATTAAGAGTATTCCGCGAGTTGCCCAGGGCGACAGATCACCCGATGGCGATTTCACAAACCCCAAATCGTCTTGCCACTCCTTCAGAATATTGCGGAGTGACGGCGGTTTTGGCACCCCAGGATCGACAGAGAAAGCGAGGCCCGTCGCCTGGTTGGGGCCATGGTATGGATCTTGTCCGACAATGACGATCTGGCATTGTTCCGGTAAACACAAATCAAAAGCTCGAAATCGGTTTCTCATCTCCGGGTAGCTTGGCTCATTGACCAGGCGTGAAGAGCATTGTTCGGCAATTCTCTGTAGATTGTCATCACCCAGAAACGATCGCCATCGCGAATCGAGAGTCGAAAATAGTGCATGTGTTTGCATTGTGATTGCCCGTTGTCGGTATAATCGTGGTTTGCGATAAGGATAACGAATGTCTGACATTGAGCCATACAGCGACCAGGATGTCCCTCAAGTCATTAACCGATTGGTCAATGATGAAGAATTCATCAAAGCCATTGGCCAATTGAAGTTTAAAGGTTGGTATGGCCTTTTCAGCGTATTTCTCAAACCTCGCATTCGCGCTTTCCTTCGCACGCACTCCAAACAAATTAAAACAATTCGCGATTTTCAGAACGTTGTCGAACCGCAACTTGCAAAAATACTGTCGACAACTACAGAGACCTTCACTGTGTCAGGGCTCGACCATCTCGATCCAAGACAAAGCTATCTTTTTTTAAGCAATCATCGTGACATCGCGATGGATCCAGCGTTCGTCAATTGGGCTCTCTATAACGGTGGATTTGAGACTGTCAGAATTGCGATCGGGGACAACCTCGTTAAAAAGCCGTTTGTTGGGGATTTAATGCGCCTTAACAAAAGCTTTATCGTCAAGCGTGATGTGTCAGGACCTAGAGAAATGCTACAAACCTATTCGGCGCTCTCTGGATACATCCGACAGTCAATTGAAGATGGCCATTCAATTTGGATTGCTCACCGAGAAGGTCGAGCAAAAGATGGGATTGATGTCACTGACTCCGCTATTTTAAAAATGTTGGCAATGGCCGGCAAAGTGCGAAATGAGTCATTCCAAGACGCGCTGCGAGCCATTCGAATCGTCCCGGTTTCCATTTCATACGAATTTGATCCTTGCGCTCCACTGAAAGCGCGCGAACTGGCGATTACTGAACGCGATGGTGAGTATACAAAAAGACCTAATGAGGATGTGACTTCCATTGCAACAGGCATCATGGGTTGGAAAGGTCGCGTGCATCTGCACTTCGGCGAGCCGATCGAGGATGTTCCTGACAATCCTCAAGAGCTTGCCTCTGAGATTGATCATCAAATCATCCTCGGGCAGCGTCTATTCGATACGGGACGTCTCGCAGACGCGCTTCTTGCAAGTCATCCGATACCTGACGACTTGCTGCCGGATGTGAAAGAGCGGTTTCAATCGTTACTTTCGGGAACCCCCGAAAAGTACCAAGAGAAACTACTTGAGATCTACGCGAACCCGCTCAGGCAATTCGCCATTCATCAACAGGGCCAGCTCTAGCCGATCACTCACAGGCGTTTTTTGGAAAATATTACTCAAGTGTGCTTTGACAGTTCGCTCAGTCACACCGAGTTCACGCGCGATTCGCTTGTTTGATAACCCACGACCAATCCATAACGCCACTTCATTTTCCCGAGGAGATAGTCCTTGGCAAACTGATCCAACAACGTCTTCTCGATCAATGGTGATTTCCTCAACGACACGCTCTAAAACCAATCGTGGAACCCAATAACCACCGGCAAGAAGTTCGGACATGATGCGACCGATGACGTGTTGATTGATGGATTCAAATAATGCATAACCGTGACAACCCCCTTTGACCAATAAGACGGCTGTATCGGGACTATACGATTGGTCAATCACACACAGTTTTGCCTCAGATTGCGAGCTCGATTCACTGATCGTTAACCCAAGCCCCTCCCTATTTTCAGAAAACAAATAGAAGCATAAATCGATGCCCTGAAGATCCTGCGATGGACTCAAATGACATGGCCGAACGCCTGGTCCAAATTTCCAATCATCACGCCAAATTGTGCCTACATCGCAACGAATACCAATCACAATCATTCTGTTCACCTCCAACTGAATTATGACGGCACGCTATTCTGCTTTGGTGACACCTTTGGTGCAGTTTTGCACCACCCGAACCATATTAATTTCCGATTGTGCTATTCTATAAAATGAAGAGCAGGATCAATTATGAAGACAATAACCCCACCGCTTGGTCTTCTCGAATTTCTCGAGCGAGTTGGTAGTAATGCCAAAGTGTACGAACTAGATTCGACTGCGGACCAGTTAAGTCTGACACTCGGCTGTCGGGACAGTGACATCTTAGTGTCGAACTTAATTCTGCAACCAGAGAAAACACCCCGCATTGCTATTCACCCATGGAATGAACCGGTTTCGTTAGCGTCAGGTGAGCGTATCGCAAGTGCGATGCAAGTGTATCTACTCACAGGTTATCAAGCCCAGTGGTTGCCCCCTTTTGGCTTACCTCATTTGCTTGAAACCGAAATTGCACCAACCGCTTTGAATTCGGCCTGTCTCTATGTGCCTGCAGGAATTCAATATGGTTGGATGGCAATGACGCCAGACGAGCTTATTGCACTGACTGATTATGCACAGTGGAAACGCGTCTTCGCGGCTTAATACACAGCCAACAAACTGCCTGCAAAAATAAACAACACGCCAAAAAATTGCTCTTGTCGGCGCATCCAGTACGCCGACTTCATCCATTGCCTTACTGTGCTCGCCAGCCACGCGTAATTCAACATCACGATGGTATCAATACACAGCGATGTCAGCGCTAAAATTATGTACTGCGACAGAAGTGGCGTGGAATGATCAATAAATTGAGGAAAAAACGCTGCCAGAAAAACAAATGCTTTGGGATTGGTCACATTAATTAAAATCGCCCTCGAGAATAGAGCTGACTTTGAAACAGTCGATTCCTTTTCAGTCAGCATGGTTTTTGGCCAAATGATTTTTGATGCACCGATCCAGACCAAATAGAGCACACCGAGCCACTGAAGAACCATGAATGCTATCTCGCTCGTTGAGAAAACTGCACCAAGACCAATGCCGACAACAATCAACTGAATTAACAGCCCAATCTGCAAGCCAATAATCGCTGGAATTGACGACCGAAATCCGAAACTGAGACTGGTCGAAAGCGTGTTAATACAGCCTGATCCAGGTGAAATTGAAATAACGATCATTGCCAGCACATAGGCAACCCACAGATCAAACGACACTATTACTCGTCATCCCTTCGCACAACCACATTCACATGGTGATCCATATCCACATGGAGATCGAACAAGATCGGGCAGCAGCATACCTGACAGTCTTGCCAATATTCTTGGCTACCAGCACTTGGATCGATATCAGTCTGCTGAAATTCACCACAATACGGACACATTATTTCAACGACATCCAACATTTTTTTCGTTTGCTCCCTAGACGACTTAACGATTCCCAACGGGCACTAAAAAACCCAAATCATTCGGCCGCGAATTAATTTTTATCACCATGTAACCCATCAAATCGCGGTTTGACGCGAAATCTCGATTGGATCACCTTGAAAAGTCATTAGCTGACAAAAATTTTGCCCTGCAAAAAACCTTCTAAGCCATTAAAACTATTTATTTTTTTCTCCTTGCGAGGGGAAAAATAATGGATACACTGCGCGCTCAAAATATAGAACTTTTGGAGTAGATGCACGTGCTAGATACCATCATGTTAGGACTTGGATTCGCTGGCGGATTAGCATATCTCGTAGCGTACTTTAGTCTGACCCGTGGTTGGATTAGCGGCACAAGCTATGCATTCCACGGCACCTCAGTGATCAGTTGCTTTCTTATCGCGGCGTCTAGCGCACACTCTGAGGCATGGCCATCAGCGGTGATAAACATCATTTTTATCGGTGTTGGTGCAGTATTCATCGCGAAAAAAGCCATCGCTGATGCAACTCAATGCCCGGCAACCGTCACAGACGCCTCTGAGTTGGCTTTTCACGCAGATGATGATGACCTGAACGCTGCTGCATAAAAAACGGTTTAAGTATTTCAAAAAAATGAACTTCCAGTTACGCTTCGGTGACGGAGGGAGATTCAGATGGAATTGAGCCGAATTGCCAAACGTAGTTTTCGAGTCATGACCGATTCAGGCCAACCCATTGGTGTTGTTCAAAAGCACGGCATTCGGCGGTGCTGGTATTTCATGGCGTTTGAAGGTTGCGGCATTTCAAAAGTCGAGATTAACTTCAATAATCTTCGAGAACTCAAAGACTATTTACAGCATCCAAGCATGAGCAAAGCTTCATAACAACTTGTTCTTTGTAATTTTATTCTTGCACACCCGATAAAAATCACTACACTTCGCGCTACTTGAGCTGATAACACGAGGATTTATGCTCTTCTAGTCGCGCGATGCCTTCAATGATGGATGTATCGCACCAAGTATTACATTCATCTGGATCCAGGGGGTATCACCTGAATTGAGCACAACCTTAACTGCGGTTGCCACACAAAATTGGCCACAACACGATCAAATCGAAGATCGCGATCAGTCACTTGATCATTTCATCTGTAAAGACGGCGAAATCTTTGCCGGAACACACCTAATCATCGACCTTTGGGACGCAAAAGATCTCGATTGCCTCGAGCGAATGGAAGCGGCGATGCGAGCCTGTGTTGAGGAGTGCAATGCAACCCTCCTTCACATCCACCTGCATCACTTCACGCCAAACGGTGGAATCAGTGGCGTTGCTGTCCTAGCTGAGTCACATATTTCAGTTCACACCTGGCCCGAAAAAGATTATGCGGCGTTTGATGTCTTTATGTGTGGCGACTCGAATCCACATCGTGCAGTCGAAATCTTAGGGCGTTATTTCCGTCCAGCACGCTCGGAAGTCGTTGAAGAGCGGCGCGGAAAAATCCGTTAATGCGATATCAGGAAACACTTTACTCAGAGTGGGGACAAAACTTCCAACAAGGCGAGATACTGTTCGAGGCCAATACCGGACATCAGCACCTTGTGATTTTTGAAAACTCCCGCTTCGGCCGCGTGATGGCGCTTGATGGCGTGATTCAAACCACTGAAGCCGATGAGTTCGTCTATCATGAGATGATGGTCCATGTTCCGATGAACTCACACCCGTCACCGAAACGCGTTCTAATCATCGGCGGCGGTGACGGAGGTATCCTACGCGAGGTACTCAAGCATCCAACCGTTGAGTCAGTCACGCAAGTTGAAATTGACCGGGCTGTTGTTGCGATGTGCATCGAATATTTTCCAAAACATTCATCTGGCGCTTTCGATGACCCACGATTGAAGCTTGTCATTGCCGATGGAGCCCAATTTATTACAGAAAACACTGAACAATTTGATGTCATCATTACTGATTCAACCGATCCGATCGGGCCTGGCGAAGTACTGTTTGAGTCTGCTTTTTACCAAGGATGTGCATCGGCACTCACAGCTGATGGAATCTTGATCACTCAGAATGGCGTGCCCTACATGCAAGGGGATGAAGTGACAAATACGTTCCGACGCTGGAAGCCCTATTTCGAAACTCGGTCATTTTACCTAACACCCGTTCCAACCTACGCCGGTGGAGCAATGGCGATGGGTTTTGCGAGCAAGTCTGTGATCACGATGCCGACTCTCGAGCAGTTGTCTGCGCGCACGCAAGCATTATCGCGACTGAATTATTACACCCCCGAGGTGCATCAGGGCGCATTTGGATTGCCTCAATTTGTAAAGGGCTTGATGGTCGATTAGTGGCCGATCCGAATTAATGTTTCGATGATTAATGAAGCATTGTCTGCTGGTGCCTCAATCAGGACACTTTTTCGCTTCGATTTCAGACCACTCACAAGGCGCACATTGTTTTTTGGTAGACCCAGTGCATTGGCAATGGTCAGGATGATCGTTTGATTCGCTCGACCTTCAATTGGTGGCGCCTTAACAGAAAGCTTGAGTCGCCCATCATGCTCTCCTTCAGCACGTGTGAGTTGCGCGCCTGAACGAATCGCAAGTTGAATTAGCCACACATCACTGCCCTTCCAAATCAACCATGGCGGCAAATCGCCTGAAATTTTGTGCATAGCAATATTCTCTATTATGATGCGCCCCACCAAGGAGGAGCCTATGTTACGGACATTCATGACAGGTAAATTACACCGAGTCACGGTCACCGCATCAGAGATTGATTACATCGGATCATGCGCGATCGATCAAAATCTGCTCGATGCGGCAGGTATTCTCCCCAATGAACAGATTCATCTCTGGAACGTCAATAATGGCGAACGCCTTGTGACTTACGCGATTGATGCGCCACGCGGCTCAGGGATCATTTCGGTCAACGGTTCAGCAGCACATAAAGCAACTGTTGGCGATATTTTAATTCTTGCGGCGTTCGGACAGCTTGACGCAACAGAAGCAGACCATCACACACCGCATGTCGTCTTTGTAAATGAACACAATCAAATCATCAGCAAAGACGAGGCATCAGCTCTCGGCGTTGTGACCGACCCGGTTCCGAATTCGTGACAGCGTCCACCAGACAACCCCAATCACGACAGGAGCAACCCCTGCTTTCACCCAAATTTTGAGCGCCGGATCGACAAAGGGTTCAATCATGGGTGAAATAAGCCCAACGCCATAATAAGCGATAGCAACCGTTGATAACCCTTCGACTGCCGACTGCAATCTGATTTGGCGAACCGCGCTCTGATCCAAACTTGCGAGTAAATCGCGAGTTTGGCTTTGCAAATTGAGCTGTAATTGTGTTCGTAGCAATTGCGCACGCTCATCAATTTGATCTGACAACTCAGAGCGACGGCGCATGACCGTTTCAGCCGTTGAGACCGCAGGGGTTAAACGACGTTTCAAAAAATGTCGAATCCCGACGTAGCCGTCTAAACCATGCGCTCGCAATTGATCGAGACGTTGAAAGACAAGCTCATGATACGCCTGATTGGCGCCAACACGCCAAGCAAGCTTTTCCCAGACGTCGTGCAGTTCGGTTTCTTGTGCCGAGAGTAATGACAAGGTCTCCATCATCGTATCGTGATCAAGCGTCTCGCTGGTCTCGCGCGGCAAATTGTTGGCAACTCGCTGTAACACAGGGTGAACCGCTCTGATTTTATCCATCCCCATGACTGCAAGAGTTCGATAGGTTTCGATCTCAAGGATCATTTGCAGCAACCGTCCTGCAGCTGCCTCACCGGGATCATCTGCAAATGAAACAGTCCATGAGGTAAATCCAGCGTTATCTGCCGTGAAATTGCTTCCTGCAGTCACAGCCCCGTCCCGCAGTGTACTGACAGCCTCAGCATCGGCCGGTATCGACCCGCCAACAGAGGATGTCAAGCGCGCTAACACCAAAATATCTTGTGGAACCTGAGACATCCACGTGGAATCAACGACTTCAGTAAACTGAAGACCGTCAGGAACGACCTGTGTGATCGCGACAAACTCAGTATGACGTTCGACTCGAATCCATGAATCCGTTCCAGGTCTCTCCCAATGACCCTGAAAATCTTCAGGGAAGTCGGGAATTCGTTGTTTAATCCATGTTCTTACCTCAGCGCGGGTCTTCGGTGAAACGCGAACGCAAAGATGAACAAGTCGACAATGAGCGTTGAGAATAGGAAACGGTCGAGCATGAAGCTCTCTATTCGCCTCAAGACGAATACGGTGTGGATCGTGCGGCATATTGATTTAAAAAATTGAAATACAGCCGGTTAGCACACTACAAAAACTGATTAACAACAAAAAACGCATGAAATCTCCGACATGATTAAATCTTCTCGTCGATTAAACCACAGAAATTAGGTCGATGGAGCAGTCTTAAAGAACTGATTACTTCGATGGGTTATAACAATAATGGCGAGAACCAAAGATGCGCCGCACAAATTATAAACCGGCTCGAGCGGGAAAAAGCAAAGCGCAGTTCCGATCGCAATGAGAGGCCAATGCCACATGACAAGGGGTCCTTCAGCGTATCGAGCAATCATTGCATTGACTCCATAAATACCAAATAACGCAAATAGCCCGATTTGAAGCATTTCAGTCAGCGTGCCGTTTACAAGCGGTGTGTATGCGAATAAGAGCGGCACAATGTATAACCCTTTAGCAGCTCTCCACGCCTGAAATCCAGTTGCCATCGGTGGTGATTTGGCGATTCCTGCTGCAGTGAAGGCGGCAAGACAAACAGGTGGCGTCACATTACTGTCTTGGCTCAACCAAAAGATAATGAGATGCGCGACCAATAGAAAACCCATCAACGTTTCTGCATCGACCAACATTGGACGCAACGTCATCGCCACTTCAAATGGCACTGCAGCCATTAAGCTACCTGCCTCTTCAAGCGTCATTCCAATCATTACCTTGGCCGCATGCGGACTATCGACAAGCATAAATAACGCCGCCTGAGCGGGATCAGAAAGACCTTTCATTAACTGCTCAATGATGATGGAATCCGCCAAAATCCCGGCCAACGCTGGAGCACATAGGATTGCCAAAATAATATAGGCTGCAGTCACAGGTAGCCCCATGCCGAGAACAAGTGATGCCAAAGCGATCAAAGCAATCGCGATCACTAAAGAGCCTTGTGACCATTGTGCGATCATTAATGAAAACCCATTCCCAATTCCACTTGTGACAATCGCATTATTGATCACACCGATTGAGACCATGAGAACGGCGGTGAGAATACCGCTGCGCATACCGAGCAAGCATGCATTAATGATGCGTCTGAAGGTCATGACATTGCTCTTCATATCACTCAAACCGGTGATTTGACCGATTACCCACGCGCACCAGGACACCACAATCAATACGGCAATCGCCGCAGAGGCTGCAAATGAGGGAGTTACACCTGACATCAATAAGTGAATCATGACGGTCAGTGGAATCAGGAACGTCATCGCCCCTGCGATAATTTTTGCGCGATTAACCGTCAAATCGATTCCTTCGCCAACGCGGTGTTTCACCGCTTCGATGCGAACGACAAATGCGACTGATAAAAAATATAAGAATGCAGGAATCACAGAAACAGCAACGATTGTGGCGTATGGAATGGATGTGTAGCTTGCCATCACAAAGGCACCTGCACCCATAATTGGAGGCATCAGTTGACCACCCGTCGAGGCCGCCGCTTCAATTCCCGCAGCAAATCGGCCACGAAATCCACTCGATTTCATGAGCGGAATTGTTATCACTCCGGTCGATGCTGTATTGGCGACGGCTGAGCCGCTGATCGTTCCTGTCAGCGCCGATGACAACACAGCAACGAAAGCAGCACCACCTTGAATTCGTCCCGCGACGATTTTTGAGAGCTCAATCACGAAATCACTCGCACCAGAAATCACCAAAAAGCCGCCAAAAATCATAAAGAGCGTGATGTTTGATGACGAAATATTGGCCAAGATTCCAAACAGACCCTCATCATTGAATACGGTTCGAAAGAGAACATCATCGAGCGGTAGACTGGCGGCTCGGAAGACCCCAGGCAAATGTTCACCTAAAAACAAAATATAAGAGATCGAGACCATGATAAGTCCCGGAATCACCCAGCCCGACACACGGCGCGAGAAGTCGATTGCTGCAATGATCAGAATAAGGCCCGCAAACCAATCCAAGCCATTCAATTGCCAAGCCTGTCCAGTCACCGCGAGAGTGTCAGCATAAATTCGCGACTCAGATGCGATCATCCAGCACGCGGCCCAAGCGACAAGCACACCAAATAGCAGATCAAAAAGTAACGACTGTTTTCCGAAAAAGCGCGCTGGAAAAATGACACTTGTCAAAACAGCGAATCCAGCGAAATGGATCGCGTTTTGCCAAAGGTTTGATTCATTAATGAGTAAATTTGTAGCGATATGCCAAAAAGCGAATATCACAGCAAAGCCAACAAACAACCATTGCAGTAGCGTTTTACGACCGGTCTGTTGATCCAGAGACAACCACTCGTCGCGAGTTGGTTGCACAGTGACAGGTTGGGAGTCGACAGAATTCATAAAGATAAGCCTCAGAGACCGCCGAAGCGGCCTCCGAGACGGTGCATTACTTGGCGATGAGGTGTGACGGAATCGTCAAACCCGCTTCTTTGTAATACTTTGCTGCACCTGGATGCAGAGGAACTGGCAAGCCAGCCATTGCTTTTTCGACAGCCATTGCCTTGGTAGCAGGATGAATCGCCTGCAGGAATGGCAAGTTCTCATACATTGTTTTCGTCAATAAATAGACGTGATTTTCATCAACACTAGCGTTAACGGCCAGGAAGTTTGGCTGTGCGACAGTGTTAATATCTTTTGTCTGCCCTGGGTATGTTCCAGCTTTGATCGTGTACGGGGTCCATAACATACGACCGCCATCAAGCTTTTTCGCCTCGTCAGCTGTCACGTCAAGAATCGTAAACTTACCTTCGTTACCAGCCATTAGCTTTGTAATCGCGCCAGTTGGTGGTCCAGAAGGAATCCCGGCAGCTACAATCTGACCGTTAGCCAAGGCGTCAGCCGTTGGGCCATAACCACCATAAATTAACGAAAAATCACTTTCGATATCGATGCCCAAACCAGACATGAGGACCTTATTTGATCCCAACGTTCCTGAGTTTTTCGCACCCATACCAGCACCTTGGCCTTTCAGGTCGAGAAGATCCGAAACCGTGCCATTTTTGACCGATCCGTTGGCGACAACATACTGCTCAACGTTTTGCCACAGCATCGTAACTGAACGCAGGTTCTTCTGTGGTTCAGAAATAGGACCAGTACCTGTCGCCGCGTATGAGCCATACAGACCCTGTAGAATCGCAAAATCAGCGGTTCCCGCACCCATTGCCTGAACGTTTGCGCCAGATCCGGCAGAGTTAACTGCTGTCAGGCTGAACTTTTGCTTTGGAAGAAGCTTAACTTTCGACAGTGTTGCAATCGCGGTTCCGACTGGATGGTAGGTTCCACCTGTTGATGCAGTGTTAAGAACGTAATCAGTCGAGTTGGCAACAGCCATTCCCGACACAGTGAGTGAACTTGCCAACAGACCTGCAGACAAGGTGATAAGTGAACGACGTTTCATTACGTGGACTCCGTGCTTGTTTTTTTATATCGGTGTTTTCGTCCTGAAATTATGCGTTGATCGACCGGATTGCTCCGCCATCAACTCGAATCTGGCTGCCCGTAATATAGCCTGCCTGTTCACTGGCCAAAAACGTCAACACTGATCCGAACTCCGAGGGTTTTCCGTAACGCCCGGCCGGGATAGTCGCTATCGAATTCGCGCGCGCTTGGTCTTCGGAAATACCTAAACCTTTTGCAGTCGCTACATCAATAGCCTGAGTTCGTGGGGTCTCCACACGTCCCGGTAACACCATATTACAGGTAACGCCAAAAGAAGCGACCTGCTCTGCTAATGTTTTCACATATCCGCCAACCGCTGACCGTAATGTATTTGAGACAGCTAGCTTTGGAATCGGAACCACCATTCCTGACGAACCAATCACCAAAATCCGTCCAAATTCAGCGCTCTTCATACGAGCAACCGCTGTATCGATGATTTCGATGAGACCGACGACCATGGCATCAAATTCTCTGGCCCACACATCAGATTCAATTCCAGGAGCCATACCAGGCGCTGGACCACCGGAATTTGCGATTAAAACGTCGATTCGTGGCAACGTTTGGATCAAATCGCACAGAGATCGGCGTGAGTTCTGATCAAATAGATCGCAAACAGCAATTTCTGCTGAACCACCAGCATCGACAATACGCTGTTGCACCTGTTTCAAGGCATCTTCGCGGCGCGCGACTAAAACAACATGTGCACCCTCTTTTGCCAATAACGTCGCTGTCGCTTCACCCAAGCCTTGCGAGGCACCCATTACGAGAGCCGTCCGGCCTTTCAATCCTAAATCCACGTTTGTTCCTTATTCTTCGTATTCATCAAGTATGTGTTTTGCAAACGCAAAACTCGCCGTAAACGCTGGGCTGATTGCATTCAAAATATGAACAGTTCGCTCATCCCGAACCACCACAAAATCGTTGACCAAATGTTGCGTCTTCGAATCGAATATCTGTGATCGAATTCCGACTTTTACAAGACTCTTCTCAAGATTTTTGGCCTCGACACCTGTCACGATTTTAGATAGCTCGTTGCACACACCTTGCAGTCGCATCAATTTCATCTCGCGCATTGAAAGCGTACGCAATCCATTGGTATTTTTAATAAACTTCCATGCTAATGATGCACTTAATTGGATTCCATCACGCACCTTAATGCCATCCAACCCCGCGTAGTTTTCTCGACCAATGACAGGGGTTGAGCTTGGGCCGAAATACACATCACCCATTTGGTTGTGTGCTGTGTGTACACCTAAAAACGGAAGGTTCAAATCAGGCACGGGATAAACCAAGCGTCGCATCTTGAATGCAGGGTCCTTGTGCTTCCAATACTTGCCTTTGAACGGCTGGAAACTGTAGTGCATCGATAGGCCGGCTCGTTTCGCGACTTCGTCTGCAAATAATCCAGACGCGTTAATCACAACACCTGCTTCAAACTGACCGATATGTGTCTGAACTGTCCCGCGACGCGCGTTAATTTCTCGAGCCGGCGTGTTGTAATGAATCACTCCGCCGGACGCGATCACATCCTGTCGCACTCGCTCCGCAACTTCTTTCGGGTTCACAACGGAAGTCACGGGTATGAAAAGCGCCTGATCAAACTGAGTGTTGACGCGCGGCTCAAGTTCCCGAGCCTGTTGTCCGTCGACTTTTTCGATTGTTACACCATTGGCTGACCCTCTGCGGAGCAGCAAATCCATGGATTGAAGCGATGACTCAGATGGAGGGACAAGTAGCTTCCCGCACCGATCACTCCATAGTTGATGCTCACTCACATAATTAAGCATCAACTGCGATCCTGATACGCACAGTTTCGCTCGAAGGCTATTTTCTGAATAGTAAATACCCGAGTGAACAACTCCTGAGTTACGGCCTGTACCATGGGCTACAGATGTTGATTCTTTTTCCAGAATCACAACTTTCGAACGGGGGTGACGCATCAACCATTCGCGAGCCAATGTCAGACCGACAATTCCACCCCC
>CBFHIN010000010.1:0-40177 GCA_965655875.1 Litorivicinaceae bacterium
GGCGCGATTTCCATTCGGACCCTTCGCTTGATGACAGTATCTGTGAGACCCGGGAAGCCGAACCAGGCTGCGAGTGGTTTTCTGTCAGGAATGATTCGAGAACCACTCTCTGGAGAGTCTTCGAATGTGCCTGTTCCACTCAATACGCCAATCGCACTGAATAGCCCAGAGCAGGCTGTCGCGGGGTTGATCGCAGTCATGGGTATTCCAGATGAAGAGTGGGGCACACCGCTTGGGCTTAATCTGCCTGGCATGCGTCTGACTGTCGAAGAGATGGTGCAAGCTCTGGAAATTGTCGGTGGTCCGCAAACCGCCGCGCTGCTTAGGTACGAAGAAGACCCTCTTATTAGGCAGATCGTTGCTGGATGGCCATCACACTTTGAATCGGAGCGTGCGCAACGCCTTTCGCTTCAAACGACCGAGTCATTTGAAGCCGTCGTGAGGCGCTTCCAGGCGGCTATGTAATACGGCAAGCCTGGTCGAATGTGAGTCGTGCTGCTCTTGGATGGAGTCGACTTGGGTCACCTTTGCCGAGAAGGACTACACAATTGAATCGCCACCGCGGATTGTCAAAGAAAGTTGTTTCAACAGCTTGGCTATCGAATCCTCCCATGGGTCCGCAATCAAAACCTAAAGCACGGGCGGCGGCGATGAAAAAGCCGGCCTGAAGGTTTGAATTGGCAAGTGCAAAGTGTTCGAGCTGTCCATCTGACCAACTCGCATGCGACGGAGGCTGCTTCATATGCGGTGCGAGCATTGGGAACTCAGTATAGAAATCGAGGTCGTACGCGAGAATAGCCGCTGTTCCGGCTGATCGCGTTTTCTCTTGGTTGAAATCGAGAGCACACGATGCAAGTCGTTCAATCGAATCAGGCGTGTTGGTAAAAACAATTCGTAACGGGCATGAGTTATTGGCACTTGGAGCAAATTTAGCGAGTTCGTAGATAGAGCGAATTTGTTCCTCAGTTAGAGGATGCCCATCAAACTGTTTATGAGACCGTGCGTCGGTAAAGATTGATTCCTGCGAGAATTCCATCATGATTCCTGTATCAATAATTATTTATCAAAATGTCGTTTTCCTATTGGTGCGGCTTAACTGGTTACTTTCAACGACAGTAGGAAGCTCATGAAATTCCTCATCGCCAGAATATTAAGATGGTTTATCGTCGCTTCAATGGCTTTGGCAGGGGTGTATCTGTTGTTGATGCTAGTGGTTGTTGTTATTGGCGATTGATGTGTTTGATTTCACGTTCAGCCCGTTTTTTCTTCAGATTTTTTTGATTTTCATTCTCGCAGGTCTCGTCAAGGGAACTGTTGGCTTTGGATTACCGACCATCGGCATCGGCTTAGGTGCTCTCATCTCAGATATCCCTACGGCAATGATGTTGATTCTGGTACCGACTTTCTTTACCAATATCGTACAGATCATGAGTGCTGGATCGATTCGGCATGTCATCAAAAAGTCTTGGGCATTTTTAGTTGGCGCTATAATTTTGGTCCCGCTCGGTCTTTGGTCTGTCGTCCTTTTTCCAGACTTCTCATTTGAGCGAATACTTGGATTGTCTATTTTTGTATATAGCTTCGCCTCTCTCCGAGGGTTTAATCCTGTAATGCAGATGGAACGGAATCATCGTGTTGGCTTCGGTTTGGGAGTGATCAATTCAGTTTTGACGGGGATGACCGGTTCGATGTCAGTCCCTGGTGTGATGTATTTGCGTTCGTTACAGTTTTCTAAAGATGATCTTTTGTGTGCGATGGGAATCTTATTCTTTATCTCGACGATCGCGATGGGAGGCTCATTATTTTGGGTAGGTCAAGCAACGGCTGATTTATCGTTGTTGTCGATATTGATGTGTGTGCCAGTCGGTCTCGGTGTTTGGATTGGCATGCGTATCCGTAAGTTATTGAGTGAAGAACAGTTTAAGAGCATTTTTTTGTGGTCTTTTTGTGTGTTAGGGATCTATCTAATGCTGTTTGGCGAACTAAGTTGATCGTATTTTTTAAACCCTTTTCGTTGTCATGGAGGAACTTATAAATGAGTCACCATAGTCGACAACCATCCCAGAACCCTGCGATCCGGACAATCGCAATGCCAGCTGATACGAATCCTGCGGGTGATATCTTTGGTGGTTGGTTGATGGCCCAAATGGATTTAGCGGCCGGGAATACTGCGGCACGTGTTGCTCGCGGTCGAAGTGCGACTATTGCGGTTGATGGGATTCAGTTTTTGAAACCTGTGTCAGTCGGTGATGAAGTCACTCTATTCGCAGAGCTTGAGTCGGTCGGTCGCACATCAATGAAGATTAAAGTCGAGGCGTGGCGTCGACCGAGAGATGGGGATGAGACCGAAAAAGTCACAGAGGCATTGTTTACCTTCGTCGCTTTGGATCAGAACGGTCGATCTCGTCCAATTCCAAAATCTTAACGAGCGGCAACAGTGGTCTCAGCCTGATAGTCTAAGATCCGATCTGTAATACCGGCTGTAAGCCACATAAAAAGGAGTGCGATCCATGCAGTGATTGCCATCACTGCACCTCCTGTAACACCCGCACCAACAGCACAGCCGCCAGCGAGCATACCGCCAAATCCCATAAGACATGCGCCGATCAAATAACGCGATAGCCCCGTTGTTTCTGTGAAGGTTTGTACCTTGAATTCACCTGTGAGCTGCGCTGCCAAAAAACTTCCAGCGAATACACCCAAAACGATTCCTATATCAAACGAGAGTGGTAAGACAGGCATATTGATGAGGCCCATCAGTGTATCTGCGGATGGCCCCGTAAAACTGACACTTTTCACGTTGATGACATCAAATGACCAACTGGCATGCCATGCAGTTAATCCCCACCCGAGAGCAACTGACGCGCCGACGAGGACGGCGCCAAATTGATACCAGGTGGCTGCAGCACTCTTTCTTGCAAGCCAAACTGCGACGATGAACAGTATGATGCCGAGAATCAGCGCGCCGAACTCTGGAAGATAGATCGAAAGATTTCGATTAGAGGCATCAATCAACCACCAACTGGAGATTTCATTACGTGCTGGTGAAAGCCCGCCTCGAAGGGCCGCCTGAGAGACAACGGTCACAACCAGGCCAGCCACAAGCGCTCGCAGATTCCCTGTTGCCGATAGCACCAACAAACGGCTCGCACAGCCGCGCGCCATGATCATGCCAATTCCAAATAGTGAACCGCCGACTATTGCTCCTGACAAAGAGCCCGTAGTTGTCAATTGACGAACACTGGTTATCTCGAGCACCTCATTATGAATTAGCAGCTGGCTTAGGATGAGGGCGGTAGAGAACGTGAATAGCCAAATCGAGAATTTTGAGTCCGGCCGAGTGCGCCAAAATTCAATACAGGCTGCGCGGAGACAAAATCGGCTTTGTTGGGCGAACACACCGAACATTAAGCCCGTCACAATGCCGAGAACGACGGCCACTTGACCGCTGGAGAATTGCTCAAGAAATTCAATCATTGAAAATCACATCCCTGTTTACAGAGTCCTAGTTTGCTAGGTCTTCTAACATTTCGCTAGTAGTAGTGACACTGTCTTGATGTGAGTCAAAGTGATAGCATCCCCGCGCTAATTATTTGGAGTTGAGATGGAAGAGTTAAGTGTCCGCACAGTGTTTGTTTTGATTGGATTGGGCGTGGGGGTCTTGTATGGCGTCGTTGCACAATCGACAGCATTTTGTGTTCGACGCGGCATCTCTGATCTCGCTGAAGGAAAAGGGGGCTCTGCGTTAACCGGTTGGCTCGGCGCATTATTTATTGCGCTTCCGATGACCCATTGGATGGTACTTGATGGTCACCTTGACGCGACGCAAACGGTTTATTTTCCGGCGTCTTTATCATGGTGGGTGACGCTACTGGGTGCGGCTGCTTTTGGTATCGGAATGATGCTCACTAGAGGATGTCCAGCACGGCTTATTGTATTGAGTGGAACCGGAAACCTTCGTGCATGGTTTGGATTATTGGTCATTGGCATCACAGGTTACGCAACCTTCAAGGGGCTTTTGGCTCAATCACGGGTTGACCTCCAACAAACGTCCACTCTGGACTTTCCGTCAGAATCAGTGTTGTTTTTAGTTTCTGGGTTTGAATGGGTTGCGATTCTGGTTCTAACAGCGGTGATTGGCTTTTTCGCATTCCGCCATGGACTGAATCGTAACTTGATTGGCGGACTATTGGTTGGGACAGTGGTTGCGGGTGCATGGTCAACGACTTCGGTTTTTGGAGCCGATGACTTCGATCCGATGGTACCGATGTCATTGAGTTTTGTCGTTCCAATCGGTGAGGCATTGACGTATCTGCAACTCGCTTCCGGTCTTGAGCCATCATTTAACGTCACCTTGGTGTTAGGCGTTCTGATTGGTGCGTTTGGAGCGTCTTTGGTACGTGGTGAATTTCGAGTGCAAACATTCGAAACGACAGCCGATCACGCTCGATATTTCCTCGGTGCAATTTTAATGGGTGTTGGTGGAGTGTTAGCACTCGGATGCACGACAGGTCAAGCGATAACCGGACTTGCAACAGGCTCGCTCTGGTCCATCCTCGTCACTGGTGTCATGTTTGGCTCCGGTTACCTGATACATCGTCGGCTGAATCAATAAATAGGGGAACTCAATAAACGTGCATTGGTTCCGATTTACTAGTTATGCGATTCGGAATGCGAACTTCACTGTTGATTATGACGCTATGCACTGGAGAGCCTGCGATGGCTGCGTGTCGCACGTATCACTATGACCACGATGGGAACGTCAACACTCCACTAAAATTTCGGATGGCGTGTGAAAAAACATATGAAATCCGAAAGATTCCGAAGTATCGAATTCCTGTTATCGATGTTGCGTCAGGCAAAACTCGGTTCCGAGATCCAAAACATGTCAAGCTTCCGTTACCGAAGCCGAAATGCGTTATTCCAAGCGTTTATCAATTCACAATGATGCAGACGCTCTCGCAATGCGTTTCAACAAGGTAGACTCCATGTATCAAATCATGAGGGTTTACCGTGATCACAGAATCCGAAGCAAATACTTTAAAAGACAAACAACGTAGCCTTCGCGAGGGTTTCGGCGACAGTCTGGGACTGCGTGTACACAGAGCGATCAGCTGGTTGCAACGTGCCGCGCAGGAAAAAGACGATCCAGATGCAGCGTTTGTATTTTTATGGATTGCATTTAATTCTGCATATTCACAAGACATTGGGATTGCCTACCACGTCTCCGAGAAAGGGCGATTTAAAAGTTTCTTGAGCACACTCTTATCATTTGATGAGAGTGACCGGGTTTATCATCTTGTGTGGACTCGATTTCCCCACGAAATCCGCTTAGTTTTAGAAAATCAGTTCGTATTTGGTGCTTTCTGGAACCACCAAAATGGTATCGAGGGGCATGAAGACTGGCCAGAAAGGCTTGAGGCCTCTGTAAAAAAAGCCAAGCTGGCACTGGCCGAAAAAGACACTGAGCGGGTTCTAAACGAGTTGTTTGATCGTTTATATGTCTTGCGCAATCAGATTATCCATGGCGGGAGCACTTGGTCTGGAGCGATCAATCGAGCTCAAGTGCGCGATGGAGCTGAGATATTAGGTTCTTTGATTCCGGTGTTTGTGGAATTGATGATGGATAATCCGAATCATCCGTGGAAAGAGCCGATCTATCCAGTCGTTGATTAGTTATGTGAGACCGAATGATTTAATCAGTCCAACTAAGCTGACGACCATCAACGCGATTCCGAGCACCCTAAAAAATAGGGGTGTTTCTTGTTTGACTAGGTAGTCGTGAACTCGACTGCCAAGAATGTGGCCGATGAAAGCGCAAGGCAGAAGCCAAGCGTGATGGACTAATTGCAAATCGATTCCTGCGACCACAAACGATGCCAGTTTGATCAGTGTGAGGATCCACCACAGTACGAAAAGTGTGTTTCTGAGTTCATGTTTTTCGACGTGAGAAGCGACGACCGGAACGATTAAGGGTGCTCCGGTAAGTGAGGTTCCTGAGATATAGGCTCCAAGCCCTAAAAAGCCATATTCTTGCGCTTTTGACTTAATCTCAATCGGCCGATTGATGATGTAGCCCATCGCGTAGGCCAAAACGATCACAAAAATAATGGTGCTCATGATGACAGGAGGTAGGGTCAAAAGCCCGATCACGCCAGCGATCTTTGGCACAATCATGATCGCCATACTGCGTTTTAAATAGGTCCAATTGATCGTTTTGAGCGCGTCAGCTTCTTTATTTCGAGTGCTCTGAATCATGATCAGACTGGAAAAGAAAACCAAATGGACTGCGATTAATGGCAGAAAAATGAGCGGGTCATTGACGATTAATAGAAGGAAGGGAAGGGCGAGCACAGCCCCTCCAAATCCCAGACCACTCCGAACAAAGCCACTCCAGACGAAGATCAGTCCGATCGCCGCATATTGATACCAAACGAGTGATTCCACTGATCACGCTTGAGTCAGAACGTAACGAAGCAGTTCCACGACTTGATCAGTGGTTTTACACCATGCGTATGCTGCTTGGTCCACTTCTTTCAGTGGATGCACAATATCTTCGGCGTGCAAAGTGATATAGGGAATGCCTTTGGCGGCACAGTAGCCCGCATCAAAAGCTGCATTCCATTGCTTGTATTTATCACCAAAGCGAACAACGACAAGGTCGGCACGGTCAACATCATGTCGTGTCCGGATCGCATTGACTCCGCTCGACTGCTGATCCCGCCAAAATCCCGGCTCGACCGGCCCTAAAAAATCGCCAGCTGCATCTGATGCCGGGTGATCAGTTACAGGTGCTGTGAAACGGATATCGAGATCGTGAGTTGCATCAATGATCTCCTGGCGCCACGACGTATGAATTTCACCTGATAAATAAACGGAATAGGTCACGTATTAGTCTTCCTTTTTGCACGCAAGCGATGCGGGCCCTGTCGCGCCATTTCTGGCATTTCTTGAATATTGGTACGGTACTCCGCGTTGATCTTGGGCTTTCATGCATTCCCATTTATCGATTTTGATCATCGCACCTTGGCCTGCATCGATGGTCGCCTTCGGTGCACTGGCTGACGAATTGGAATCAATGATTCCGTAAATCAAAAGTCCAATCCCAAAAATGACAACCGCAAATATCGATCCAATAATCCAACGAAATTCGAAGCTCATGAAACACCCTTTCCAAACCCATACACACTATCGGTTGTTTACATCGCTTCTTCAAGGATTTGGGACAGAATGTCGAGATCGAGATCGACAGGATTTGCTTTCATCGATGAGGATGATTTTGAGGCAAGCGCAATGTCGGAAATTTGGTCTCCAGTTAACCCGAGAGAATGAAGACCTAAAATTCCTTGTGCTTTAATCCATGTATCCAACGCATCAAATGCTTCAGTAGGGTGACATTGCATGGCAAGCGACACCCAGTGCTCGATATTTTTTATCCGGTGGACTAATTCAGGATCTGTGAGAGTGCGCTTGTGCGCTTTGAGACCATGAGCGAGAAGCGCTGCGCAAATTTCTCCGTGTGCGGCTCCGGTCACAGAGCCGAGAGGTCCTGCAAAGCCATGAACGACACCGAGACCACTGTTGGCAAGGGCAATACCACCTGTCACGCTGGCTAGCGCCATGGTATCTCGATCGTCTGATGATTCAGTCACCATCAACCTTTGGATGGCGGTGAGTGCTTTCGGTATGATGGCCTCAACGAGGGCGTCGGTGACCGGGGTCCTTTTCTTTGAAAGATAGGGCTCAATGCATTGCGTGATCGCATCAAGACCACAAGCGAGGGTAATGTGCTTGGGAGTATGGTCAGTGAGTTGTGGATCAATTAAAGCCAAACGTGGCAGTAGTCGTGCATCACGTAAACTGACCTTGCGAGCGGCATCTGGGATGTCGATGACGGCGTTCTTAGTCACTTCTGACCCTGTTCCAGCTGTTGTTGGGATCGCGATCCATGGAATGGGTATGGCATCGAGCGCAAGACCTAGACCGACGACTTCGAGATAGGCTGTGATTGGCTGTTTCGCAGGAATCAAACCAGACAGGGCCTTCGCGACATCAAGAACCGAACCGCCACCAATTGCAATAATCCCGTCAATATTGAATGAGTGGATCGCGGTGAGATTTCGTTCAAGCAAGGGTAGGGACGGCTCATCGTGAATTTCAATGGTTGAGACCACATTGGTCGCATCTTCAATCGCAGAACAAATGGGAGCGATCTCGTCGCGGAGTGATCCTCTGACAATCAATACGTTGCCGAACCGAACTTCCGCCAAAATCGATCCTATAGAACTCATGAGTCCACGCTCAATGCGTATTGGAGGGATGTGTAATGCTGATGCGCGCATCGAAAGACCTTGTAGTTAGATGCGTGAACCTTATCAAACTCAGTACTGTTTGTTGATGACGAGGTCCTTTATGCGGTGGGCAGTACTGTCATTATCGTTGGTTGCGACGGTGCTACAGGCATCGCCCGATATGCAGGTAATTGACGATTTTCTTATCGATCGAACAGAGGTATCAATTGCTGAATTTAATCGCTTCGCGAGTGAGACTGGATTCGTGAGCGATGCCGAACGAGCCGGTGGTGGCGAAGTGTACGGCTGGGGCTGGGAGCAAAAACCAGGCTGGACTTGGAAAACGCCTTTCGGAGTTGAATCAAACGAACAATTACCGGCAGTGCATTTAACGTATGACGAAGCTGAGTCGTTCTGCCAATGGCGGGGTTCGAGACTACCGACCGAGAATGAATGGAGAAAAGCTGCATATGTCGAAACACGGGACGAACCAGCTGATGATTTTAGGCAAGGGATGCAGTATCCGTATCCGACAGGTGAATCGCCCGTTGGGGCGAATTGCTTGTCTGAGTGCGGTTTCCGTCCACCGGAGAGTTTTAGAGCGTTGTTGGATCGAGGAATTGGTCCAGCGCCCGTTGGTCTCACGAAGCAGGGTGTGAATGGCCTGTATGACATGGGTGCCAACGTGTGGGAGTGGGTTAACAGTGAAGACGGTGACTCTAAAATGACGGCAGGTGGAAGTTGGTGGTACGAAGCATTTCGCATGCATCGCGATGACCGTGCAACAAAACCTCGCAATACCGCTGTTGTTTATATCGGATTTCGTTGCGCGAAAGACCTAAATTAGATTGAGAGGCTAAGATCTTGCTTGACGCATTTCATTGCGACCTCGGTTCGTATTGACGCGATATCGGGAATACGACTTAGTTCGTGGGTGAGGAAATATTCAAGCTCTGAGGTGTCCCTTAGGAGGACACGCAGAATGTAATCGTAGTCGCCGGTCATGCGGAAACAATCTTGAACTTTCGGGTTCATCTTCACTGCGCCCTCAAGATAGGTCAGCGTATCTCTGGCCTGATTAGAGAGACGGATATAAATAAAAACATGAAAATTAAATCCGAGTTTGCCAGCATCAAGCTTTGCGTAAATGCGTCGAATCAGTTGCCCTCGTTTTAAATTATTGACTCGTGACAAACAGGCAGACGGTGAGAGATCAACTTGCTTTGCTAGCTCGGCATTTGTGATATCTGCATTCGACTGAAGGATTTTTAAGATTGACATATCTTTTTCTGAAAGATTCATTGTTCGACTCTTTGATTAAATATGAAGCCAAAAACAGAATATTATTTTAATTTTATTTATTTTAACAGAATTTTATTTTTATGGAGAATTAGATGGTAGGTGAGTGTGAGCTCTGTTTGCGACAAACCCCGTTGACTCGACATCATTTGATTCCGAAGCGCACGCATCGATCGGAGACGGTGAAAGCGAAGTACTCAAAGACGGATTTGAATCATCGCATTGCGATGCTCTGCAAAGCCTGTCATCGCCACGTGCATCGAACATTGAAAGAGCGTGAATTAGCGATGCAATACAATTCGGTTGAGCTTTTATTAAACCATCCCGAAATTCAAGCCTTCGTTGACTGGCTTAAGCAGAAGCCCGATGATTTCACTCCACGCCTATCACGTCGGAAAAAAGCATGACACATACCACTGACGACTACATAGCGACACGCGCTGATGTTCGCTCGTATCTGGACAAAGCGCTTAAGGATGCAGAAACACACTCTGCCAGAGAGTCGGAACTATATGACCAAGTTAAGGCGAAACTGATCAATTCAGATGCACGTCTGGTTGCTCATTATTATGTCGATCCTGACATTCAGAGATTGGCTGAGGAGACCGGTGGTGTGGTCTCTGATTCGCTGGAAATGGCGCGTTTTGGAGCGACCGATTCGGCAACAAAACTGATCGTGGCCGGGGTTTCCTTTATGGGCGAAACAGCCAAGATCTTGAGTCCTGAAAAACAAGTGTATATGCCCACCTTAGAAGCTACCTGCAGTCTGGATTTAGGGTGCCCAGAAGATGCGTTCTCAGCGTTCTGCGATCAACACCCCGATCGAACAGTGGTTGTGTATGCCAACACGTCAGCTGCCGTAAAAGCGCGGGCCGATTGGGTGGTAACCTCATCGATTGCTGTCGATGTTGTCGACGCGTTGACGTCGAAGGGAGAAAAGTTGATCTGGGCTCCTGATCGGTATTTGGGCCGGTATGTTCAGAAGCAAACCAACGCCGACATGGTGTTGTGGGATTCTGCTTGTGTGGTGCACGAAGAATTCCGTATGCACGATTTGGATGCCTTGAAAACCGTGTATCCAGATGCCGGTCTCTTAGTCCATCCAGAATCTCCTGATGAGATGATTGCGGCTGCCGATGCAGTTGGATCGACATCACAACTGATTGAGGCTGCTGCGCAACTACCGAACCCAAGTTTCATCGTGGCAACTGATAGAGGTATTTTCTATAAAATGCAGCAAGCAGTTCCCGATAAGTTGCTCATCGAGGCTCCCACACGTGGGGCTGGAGGGACTTGCCAAAGCTGTGCGCATTGTCCGTGGATGGCCATGAATCGACTATCTGGGATTGACCGTTTATTGGATCAATGGAGCCCTGAGTGTGAGGTGTTAGTTGATGAAGCACTTGCGACGAAAGCAATGATGCCATTGACTCGAATGTTGAAATTTAAAGCGTCTCAGTCTGTTTGATCGCTGAATCGAGTAATTCAAGCGGACGCTGATCTAGATTCTTAGGCCAGGCTTCGCGTGCTCGATCGAGTTGAGTTTTTGATGCTTCGATCTTTCCATGCAGTAGGGCATCCCATCCACGTGCCTCGAACAACAAGTGATCGCGACGGAAATGTTGTGCATAGCGCGCGAGTGCCCTCCACAAATCGAGTCTTTCAGGGCGCTGAATCATGTGTTCGCGCATGGCTCGAGGTAGCTCTGCAGTATTTGTAGCGATCGCTAAATCAACTTGTGCAATCGTTGGCTGAATCCAGGATGGGAAAAACAGTGCAATGGTTTCGATGGCTTGTTCTGCACGACGCAGATGCCCTGTTTTAAGTGTCAACGCGATTTCAAGATCAAGCCCGCTAAACGTATTCCGCATCGTTTTTGGAAGTGCATCAAATTGCGCCAGCGCTTTATCATAATTTTCCGAGCGGTAATTCGACAAGACGGACTGTACTTCTTCACAACGCGTTGTTGTTTGTTGTGTGATCGGTAGTTCTAGGCCTTCGATTTGAATGCAGCGAAACAGTTCGAAGTCTGCTTCCGATAAAACCGGCATGCGTTTTTCTGACCGAGGAATTTGAGCAACGCGCGCTTCGAGATCAGATTGACGTTCGATTCCAAGCGGGTGTGTACTCAAAAATGCAAGATCTCGCGTCATTTGTGACTGCTTTTCTGACAGCACTGCAAGAACTTGAGACATCGCTTGAGGTGGATAACCCGCGCGCTGCAGTGCCACTACGCCAATCCGATCTGCCTCGCGCTCGAAATCCCTGGAATAGGCCAGCGCTGAGGTTGCGTTAGCGGCTTGTCCACCCATGATCAGTGATTGAGCTGCTTGTCCTTGCCGTGTTGCGATTGCGGCAACCACTCCAGCCAAGGTTGCTAGCGTCCCTGTCGACATACGTTCTGAATTCCTCAATCCGCGATAATGATGGCGTTGTGCGAGGTGAGCCAATTCGTGCGCGAGAATCGCCATGACTTCTGATTCAGATTGCAGATCGATGTAGATGCCACGATTGACACCCACGATTCCGCCCGGTGCCGCAAATGCGTTAAAGCTTGCATCATTGAGGCACAGCGCGGTGATTGGCATAGTGCCAAGATCAAATTGATTTTTAAGCCGGGTAAGCCACGTTTCCAGCAAATCAATACAAAACGGATCTATCCGTTCGCCGAGACGACCACGCATGGATTTGAGCCATGCTTGCCCAAAAACGACTTCGCCCTCACGGGTCGCAAGGTCATCGGCTGAGAGAGAGTACGCACGGACAGGCCCAAGGCTGACTAGAATTATGAGGAGAGCGACAAGCTTTCGCATCAAATGGCCCTTTGTGTCTATACTAATTCGATTATATAGGAATGAGCATGCGAACACTTGACTGTACTGATTTGAAATGTCCGCTTCCGCTGTTGCGATTAAAGGTCGCGATCAATGAAAAATCAAACGACCGGGTGATCGAACTCCTGACAACAGACGCGATTTCAATTCGCGATATTCCAGCGTTCTGTGAGCGAGCGGGCCATCATCTCGTTTCGTTGCGTGAAGGCCCGCCGCATACATTTGTCATTGAACTGGCTGATCGTTAATTCAATCCTTTCAAGGTGCCGAGCACTTCGTCGGCATGGCCAGGCACTTTGACTTTTCGCCACTCGGCGACCAATACACCCGATGGATCAATTAAAAACGTTGACCGTTCAACGCCACGAACTTGCTTGCCATACATGTTCTTCATTTTCATCACGTCAAATAACGTGCAAAGCGTTTCGTCTGGATCGGAAATCAATTCAAACGGCATGCTTTGCTTCGCTTTGAAATTTTCATGACTTTTGATCGAATCACGAGAAACACCGAATACCTGACAGTTCAGCGCCTGGAATTCGCTGTGGAGTCTTGAAAAGTCTTGGCTTTCTGTTGTGCATCCAGGAGTGCTGTCTTTGGGGTAGAAATAAAGAACAGCGTATCGACCTGATAACGTTTCTGATGAAACTTCTGTTTCAGATGTGGCCGCCAGTGGCGCAAACGTGGGGATGGGTTGATTGATTTCGACGCTCATACAAACTCCAAATAAATTGATTAGCTGTTGGGTGGCGGTTTTTTTCTGGTTTGCAACCTTGCCGTGTGATTCGCTCGGTCTGTACCATAGCGGTCTTATTTACTAGGAAGGTTTGTTTGACATGATCCGAGGCAGCATCGTCGCGCTTGTTACCCCATTCAATGCATCTGGAGCTGTGGACTATGACGCGCTGAAACGATTGGTGGACTTTCATGTCTCTGAAGGGACTCATGCGATCGTAGCAGTCGGGACAACCGGAGAGTCAGCGACCTTAACGCATACGGAAGACAGTGAGGTGATTAAAGCAACTGTTGAGTATGCGGATGGCCGAATTCCTGTCATTGCAGGTGCAGGCTCAAACTCGACAGCCGAAGCCTGTCAGTTGACTGAAGCCGCAACGGTGGCAGGGGCGCATGCAATTTTATCGGTCGCACCCTACTACAACAAACCGCCACAGAGTGGCTTGCTCGCACATTTTCGTGCTGTGGCGTCGAGTACTGACTTACCCATTATTTTATATAACGTGCCAGGTCGAACTGTGACCGATATTGCCGACGATACGACCCTTGAGCTGGCAGAAGTATCCAACATCGTTGGCATCAAAGATGCGACGGGTGATCTTGATCGAGCACAATATGTTTTGAAGCATCGTCCTGATGGATTTGCAGTTTATTCCGGTGACGACCCGACGGCGATGGAGTTGTGTCTATTAGGCGGTGATGGCGATATCTCGGTGACTGCGAACGTGGCTCCAAGACTAATGTCACAGATGATCGAAGCGGCCATGGATGGGCGTCGAGAAGTAGCGGAAGCTTTGAATGATCAGTTACTTGGTTTGCATTCAGACTTATTTATCGAGCCGAATCCAATCGCAAGCAAATGGGCTCTGTCGGAGATGGGCTTCATGCGCGCTGATTGCCGATTGCCTCTTGTTCCGTTAACGGCCGACGGGCAATCCGCGGTTCGAGCGGCATGTCAGAAAGCAGGAATTAGCCTGTGAAGCGTGTTCTGATCTGTATTGTATTAAGCGCATTGGTTGGGTGTTCTGGCTCAAATCAACAAGCAGCGATTCGCGATCGTCAGCTTGATTATCAGGCCGCCTATGTTGAGCCAAAATTAAAAGTACCGTCTGATTTATCGGATGATCGTGTCAACGAGTCATTGCGGATACCGGGTGTCGATGAGCCAACGGCTGGTCTGTATGGTGGGTCATTTGAAGCGCCGCGAGCTGAAGCTGCTCTACGGACACTGACGTTACCGACCATTCGACGCTATCAATTGGGTGAGTTGCATTGGTTGTCTATCCCAGAGGCAACGTCGGCGATTTGGCCAGAACTTGAGCGGTTCATTTCTGAGAACAAGCTTGAAGTAACCTTTGCTGATCAAGCCAAAGGCATGTGGATGATGGAATCCAATGTATTTCGCGGCGTAAATACGCATTCCGGTAGTCGGATTATTCGTCATTTCGCTCCAGAAGTTGGTTCGGTTGCACTTCGGTTTTCACTGCAATCAGGTCTCAGACCCGGAACCAGCGAGGTGGGTCTCGAATTTGCAAGCGGGCGGACTGATGATCTGTTGGTTGGCCGGATTTTGGATGAGTTCAAATACCATCTTGAACGTCGTGAAGATGAAGGGAAGGCGGTTTCGAGAGCACTGTCTCTGTTGGAGGTTGGCGTTCGCATGACCGCGCGCCGGATTGATGGGATGGACGAACTGGTTGTTCAGGCCCCCATTCCACGTGTTTTTGGTGTCACGGTCGACGCAGTCCGGGATTTAGGTGCAGCGATTGATGGCGGTGATCTTGAGAAGGGATTACTAAACATTCGTTACGTCCGAAAAGCGACTGAACGACGTTTGGCGACCATGAGCGCTCTAAACCGCGCGATCGCGACTACAGTCGAAGACCCCGTTGGATCCTATCAAGTACAAATGGAGCAATCTGACGATGGTTTGGTCGTCAAAGTTGTTCCAACTGGTGCGGCGGCCTCAATCGGCGGCGCCAATGAGTTGATTCGTGAATTCCGGGAGCGTCTCTACTAGTGAGATTTGCATCGCTAGGGAGCGGTAGTCGGGGTAATGGTTCAATTGTCGCTACTGAAACGACAATTATTCTGGTCGACTGTGGATTTAGCTATAAAGAGGCTGTAGCACGATTGAAACGTCTCGGTATTGAGGCCGAGAGCTTAACGGCTTTGATCGTGACGCATGAACACAGCGACCATGTCAGTGGCGTCGAGGTGTTTGCGAATAAACACAGTCTCCCTGTATATGCATCGTGCGGAACATGGATTGAAATCGGTAGCGAATCATTTCATAACCCGCAACAAATCCAGGGTCAATTTTCGGTTGGTGATATCGACATCGAACCAGTCACGGTTCCGCATGATGCGCGAGAGCCATTGCAGTTTGTATTTCACTCAAATGGGAAGCGCTTGGGCATCTTGAGTGACTTGGGGAGCGTTTCTCAACGGGTGGTTGAAGGTTTCAAAGAATTAGACGCACTCTCGATTGAATTTAACCACGACATTGATTTGCTTCAGCAGGGCCCGTATCCCGCCTTTTTGAAAACACGCGTGAGTGGCGATTATGGCCATTTAAACAACGATCAGGCAGCGAGTTTTGTTGAATGTATTCTCAGTGATCGTTTAAAGACGGTAGTCGCATGTCACGTGAGCGAGACTAATAACGATGTCTCTCGGGTTGAGGTTGCACTTGATCGCGCACTTAAAGAAAAGCAAGTTGAACGGCTAATCGCATCACAAGCGACTGGCTTTGATTGGATAGAGATAGGAATATCATGAAAGCATTGGATTTGTTGTATCAGGGGAAGGCGAAGTCTGCATATCTCACGGAGGATCCCGACCGATTGGTTCTGAAGTTTCGAGATGATACCTCTGCGTTTGATGGCGAGATTATCGAACAGCTGTCAGAGAAGGGGGCAATTAATAATCAATTCAATGCATTCATCATGACGCAACTGGCAGATGCTGGCATTCCGACACACTTCATTGAACGGTTGACTGCAACAGACGCGCTAGTGAAGCGGCTGGATATGATTCCAGTTGAGTGTGTCGTTAGAAATCGAGCGGCAGGATCACTTGTGAGGCGACTTGGTGTGGACGAAGGAATCGAATTTAATCCTCCGTTGTTTGAGCTCTTTTTGAAGAACGACGCATTGCACGATCCAATGATTACCGAACATCATGTGGAAGCATTTTCTTGGGCAACTCGGGAGGAAATGGCTCGGATGCATGAGTTGACCCTTGAAACGAATGCAGTCCTGAATCGGTTATTTGATGAGGCAGGGTTGACCTTAGTGGACTTCAAACTCGAGTTTGGTCGTTTTCATGGTGACATCGTCTTGGGTGATGAATTCAGTCCCGATGGTTGCCGTCTTTGGGATAAAGCCACTGGTGAGAAAAAAGATAAAGATCGGTTTCGTCAGAAATTAGGTGGTGTACTTGATGCCTATCGCGAGGTAGGTGAGCGCTTGGGCATCGTATTTGATCATTGACGCCGAATGGTTAGGGATACTCGCAGCGGTTGCGTTTATTGCTGGGTTTGTTGATACCCTCGCAGGTGGGGGCGGCCTCATCACCATCCCAACGTTCTTGTTTGCCGGTTTCTCGCCAGCTCAGGCACTTGCCACCAATAAATGCCAGGCATTTGCCGGAACCTTGACTGCTTCGATCAAACTTGTCTCTTCAGGCCATCTTCAAATTCAGAAGCTATGGCCTTTCGCACTATTCGCATTTTTGATGGCATTGATCGGTGCTTGGGTTCTTCGTGAAGTCGCCGATGCACCCTGGCTTGACCGTATCGTGCCGCTTCTTCTCTTAATTGCAGCAGGCTATTTCGGTTTTGCTCGACTTCCGCAAACTTCAATCACAAAGGCGCCAACCTTCGGATTTTTGACTGTTTTCGGTGTTGGTCTCATTGGGTTTTACGATGGGTTTTTCGGCCCAGGAACCGGGTCATTATTTGCGCTATTAATGATTTCGGGGCTTGGGCTCGCACTTCGCGAAGCGACTATTCATGCCAAACTGTTGAATGCAATGACCAATCTAGCTGCATTTTTATTGTTTGCCACAAGCGATTTAGTGCAGTGGTCCGCAGTCGCCGTCATGATTCCAGCGCAAATTGTGGGGGCATTGCTTGGTACGCGAATCATATTAGGTCGAGGAATCGTCATTATCCGCCCATTAGTCGTTTTGATGTGTAGTTTGATGGCTATCAAACTTGCATCGGAGGCATGGTTGGCCTGACAATAGCGAGCTCTCGAGTAATCGAGGTGCAATGGTGACTCTTGTCGGTCCCCTCGCAATTGGATATTTGTGAACCCCGTCAGGCCCGGAAGGGAGCAGCGGCAGCGGATATCTGGTGTGCCGGGGTGTGGCTGGCAGGAGTTGCTTCCAATCGTAAGAGGCATGCATGAGTCAGCAGGTCTTAGCCAGAAAATGGCGGCCGACTACATTTGAACAACTCATCGGTCAGGAGCATGTGCGTAAAGCACTGTCCCATGCTCTCGATTCTGGCCGTTTACACCATGCGTATTTATTTACCGGCACCCGTGGTGTTGGCAAAACAACGATCGCCCGGATTCTCGCACGCTGTTTAAATTGTGAACGCGGCGTATCTTCCACACCGTGTGGTGAGTGCGCAAACTGTCGAGCCATTTCTGACAATCGATTTGTTGATTTACTCGAGGTTGATGCAGCAAGTCGAACGAAAGTTGACGATACCCGCGAACTCCTCGAAAACGTCAGTTACGCGCCGAGCCAGGGTCGCTATAAAGTCTATTTGATCGATGAAGTGCACATGCTCACAACGCATTCGTTTAATGCGTTGTTGAAAACGTTGGAAGAGCCTCCTGGGCATGTCGTTTTCTTGTTGGCAACGACAGATCCGCAGAAGCTACTACCGACGGTACTGTCTCGATGCCTGCAATTCCATTTACGTGATTTGAGTCCTGACGTAGTTGAATCGTATTTACAACATGTTTTGAGTGAAGAGCAGGTTGTTTTTGAGAGCGACGCCTTGTGGCATCTTGCGAAAGCTGGTCGGGGTTCTGTCCGTGATGCGATGACGTTACTCGATCAAGCAATTGCACATGGCGAGGGGAGCGTAACGGCATCCAATGTAATTGAGATGCTCGGAACACAAGGTATTTCGGAAATCCCGGCGTTACTGAAAGATATCGCACTTGGACAATCCGTTGAGGCGCTCGAGAGAATCGCACAATTATCGCGGGAAACCCCAGACTGGATGGCTCTCGTTAGTGGGATGCAATCCATGTTACATCAAGTGGCAATTACTCAGATTAATCCAAATGGCATTGGCCATTTGTCACCGAGCGAACAGAAAGCTGTACGTGAGTTAGCCGAAGTGATGTCGCCTGAATTTTTGCAATTGGCTTATCAATTTGCGTTAACCGGATATCGAGACCTACCACTTGCATCCGATTCGCGGTCTGCGTTTGAAATGCTCGTTTTGCGGATGATTGCTTTCCGGCCAGCCCGAAGCGGTGAAGTAATTGTGAATCACCATTCGGTTCAATCAGAACAAGCGGCAGAACCGAAGTCTGAGCCTGAGCCTGCCCACCTATCTGACGCACCGGCGGAACATCAAGGTCATGAGTACGATGCTCAGAATGATTCGAACAAGCAGGGCGTTCACGGCAACTCAGTGGAACATAACGCAGAGAATACGCACGAGCCTTCTTCGCCAACTCCAGATGACTCTAGATTCGAATCGTCGGTAGCACTTGATACCTCAACCGATCAAGTGACGACCGATAATCAAGCACCTGCAACTCCTGATGCTCAAAATCCTGTCATTGCTGAAAATATCAGTCCGCAAATCTTGTCAGGCTCAGCAGACATCGAAGCGTCTTTTGATGAGACAATCGACGACGGTTTTGCTGATTCGGAAAAGCAGGAATTATCATTGTCTCCTGAGGCATGGGTGCGTGAATGTAGCCATTTGAATCTTCATGGCATGACTGCTTCGTTAATCGCACAGACCGTGTTGCTCTCAGTCGGTGCTGATGAAGTTGTGTTGGCTGCAAACGCTCATACCGATAGTTTACTGAATGATATGCATCGACGTCGGGTGTCAGAGGCGTTTGCCGATGTGCTCGAGCGGGCACCGGTAATCCGTATTGAAGTTCAGGATGACCTCGGAGAAACCCCGGAGCGCTATCGAAGTCGTTTAAAAGCCGAGCGATTAGAGCTTGCGAAAACCCAGTTTTCGAACGAACCTTTCGTCAGAGTATTGACAGATCGTTTTGATGGCACAGTTCGGATCGAGTCAGTCCAACCAAAAGATGGAGACACACATGTTTGATGGACCACTTCAGGAGATGATGAAGCAAGCGCAAAAGGTTGCTGAGCAGATGAAGGATGCGCAAGCTCAACTTGCTGATAAAGAAGTCGTGGGTGAAGCGGGCGCAGGTCTTGTTTCGGTAACACTCAACGGACAGGGCGATTGTAAAACTGTGGTGATTAATCCCAACGTGTTAACTGATGAACCAGAAATCGTGGGTGAGCTTGTTGCCGCAGCGATCAATGATGCGAATAAAAAGCTTGAAGCAGTCAAGCAAGAGTCAATGGGATCTCTCACACAGGGCATGAATCTCCCACCTGGATTTAAGTTTCCTTTCTCATGAGCATCTCTCCTCTTCTTACGAGCCTTGAAAAAGCGTTACGGTGTTTGCCAGGCGTTGGCCCCAGATCAGCATCACGAATGGCTCTTCATTTGATTGAACGAGATCGTGAGCGCGGCCTTCATTTGGCCGATACCTTATCGCAAGCACTCGAACTGATTGAACACTGCAATACCTGTCGTAATTTGACTGAAATCCAACCGTGTCGAATTTGTCAGGATACATCGCGTGACACATCCTTACTGTGTGTTGTTTCTTCACCAGGTGATATTTTGGCGATTGAACAATCCGGCTTATTTAATGGGCGGTATCATTGCTTAGGCGGATTGTTAAATCCGTTGGAAGGGTTGGGTCCAGAGGAGATTGGTCTTTCCAGTTTATTTCAGCGAATTGATGCTGAATGTCCGTCTGAATGCCTTGTCGCGTTAGCCTCAACAGTTGAGGGGGAAGCAACGACGCATCACATTGTGTCGGTAGCAGGGCAGCATACGAAAGTGACACGCCTTGCGCAGGGCGTCCCAGTGGGCGGAGAGCTTGATCATATTGATGTGTCGACTCTCTCCCAGGCACTGTCTTCACGAACAGAGATACAGTTTTGACAATTGCTGGTTGGATCGATCAGCAAGCTCCGCTTGAAGCGTTGGTTGAGCGCGTAACGGCGGCTGAAGTCATTGGCCTTGATACGGAATTTGTTCGGGTATCGACCTTTCATCCAAAACCTGGACTGATTCAAATTGCAGTTGACGGCCATGCGTTTCTGATTGATCCCTTGGCCAACCTCGATTTGGAATCTCTCGGTCTCGCATTAGCCTCAAAAACAACGTCAATCCTGCATGCGGCTCAAGAAGATTATGAAGTCCTTTTTCGGCTCACTGGTCGGATACCGAGCCCTGTCTTTGATACGCAAATTGCCTATGCACTTCTTAACGATAAAATTTCACTGAGCCTTTCTGCGTTGGTCTCTGAACTTTTGAAAAAAGACTTATCGAAAGAAGAGACGCGATCCGATTGGACCAAGCGCCCGCTATCGGACGCTCAATGTCACTATGCGAAAGAAGATGTCATGGTGCTCGGTCCAATTCACGACATACTGTCAGCGCAGCTTGAAGAGTCAGGACGACTTCAGTGGATGCACGAAGAGATGCGAACGGTTCAAGAGCGTAATGCAACGATCTTGGCCGAGGGAGATATCGAAACACAAGTGCACAAGTTCGGTAACGCCTGGCGCTTAAGTCCTGAAGGTATGTCGCGATTAGTTCATTTAGTGCAGTGGCGTGAAGAGACTGCTCGGCGGGTCGATCGACCAAGAAAACATGTATTGAGTGATCAGTCGCTTTATTCGCTCGCGTTATCCGGTCAGATCGGCCGTCATCATCAGCTTGTAAGTCAGCATGGGTTAACAGATAAACAAGCGGATCGTTTTGGTGGCCAACTTAAAAACGTACTTGAACACGCGGCTGAAGCAGGAGTGATTGATCCACCACCGCCTCCGCTTTCGAAGCGCTTAAAAGATGAATTGAAAGAACGCCAGACTAGAGTCGAGAAAATTGCGCAGAGCTTCGGTCTTGCCCCTGAATTATTGGTGAAAAAACGACAAATCGTTGCGTCACTTGATGGAAGACAATGGAAACCGTCCGGATGGCGGCAGACAATTTTGGAGGATGTATTTTGCGAGTAGTCGAGATTTTTAAAGGCCACAAAAAAGAAGAAATGTATCTATACGTGGATCAAAAAGACGGACTAACGCGTGTTCCTGATGATTTACTTAACACATTTGGTCGAACTGAGTCTGTGATGGTGCTTCCACTGACCAGCGATAAAAAGCTGGCTCGAGTCAAAGCCTCTGATGTGTTGAGTGGCATTGAATCGGAGGGATACTTTTTACAAATGCCCCCACCTCCTGAAGCCTTAGCTGAGGCTCAAATTGCGGCGATGGTAAAGGCAGAGGAGCAATTGTCCGAAGCTCAAGATCAAGAGCCAAATCAATAGAGAAAGGCCAAACCCGGCAACCGCAATAATTGAAGCGACTGCCGTTAATACAATCATCATGGCGTTCGCAATGTTGTTCACCGCTATTCGGTCAGCAACTTCCTGGTGATCATCTTGCAGGCGAGTGTAGAGAGGTAGTGCAAGATATCCGCCTCCTGCACTTGTCAGTAATAAGGCGTAGGGTGCGAACTCGTAGGTACCTGTCTGAATCAGTAATCCGCCAATAATCATGAAGACTGATCCTGACATGACGCGTACTGTGAGCGATATGCGCTCAGAGAAAACGCCTGCGAAAGCGCCCATGGCGATTCCTGCGACAAAGTAGCTTAATAATATTCCCACAGAATTCGCAGATAACTGCCAAATATCCACGGCCAGGCTTGGCAGGTGAGTCAACCAGACAGAACCCAATCCCCAAAAACCGCTAATACACCAGATCGCGGACATCGCCCGCGGATCACTTCGCTGTCTGTGGATGAGCTCAGATAAAGTGTGCTGAGGTTGGCCGCTTGATGCCGGGAGTTTGGGAATTAAGCATGCCCCAGCGATACCGGTGATCGACAGAAGAGCGATTAATCCTACAAGGAATAGTTGCGAGTCAATGATCCAATCGGCACCAATTAGCGTGCCAATAAGAATTGCGACAAATGTTGCCGACTCCATCCAAGCATTTTTTTCGAGTAACTGTTCCTGCCGTGCAAGTTTTGGAATCAAAGAATATTTCAGAGGACCGATGAAAGCCGATTGGATTCCAAAACCAGCAATGCAAGCGAGCAATAGCCAACCAGCCTTCTGATAGATTGCGATCGCGGCAACGGCGGCAAGGGTCAGCTCGATCAATTTTAGAACGAGTAACCAACGTTTTGGTTCAAGCTGTTTCGCTCGATGAGCCGCCTGACTCGCAAAAATGATGAAAGGAAGGATAAAGCACAGTGCGGCTAAGTTGGCGAGGGTGATCGCATCAAAGCCAAACAGATCCCATGACAAAGTAGTAATCGCAACCACGAAAGCGGTTTTCACCAAGTTATCGTTCGCGGCACCTGCAAACATGCTGGCGAGTAGTCCCCAGAACCCCATGGACCTGTTCAGTCGACTTGCTCACAAATTCGAGTGAGGCCTTGTAAATCCATGACTCGCACCGTTTTTCCTTCGATTGAAACCACCTGCTGGTCCGCTAGCGAGGCAATCAAGCGACTGATTGTTTCGGGTGCAAGCCCTAAAAAATCTGCAATATCTGTGCGAGCCATTGGCAATTCGAATTCAGTTGCCGACAAATGGCGTTTCTTGTGATGCGAACTGACGTCCTGGATCAGTAGGGCAAGGCGGGCGATTGCAGGCAAGTTAGTCCGCGTAATTTGGCGCTGTGCTTGTGCGGCTTGGTTTGACAGGGCTTGAAGTAGCCCCTGAGTCAACATGGGCTGTCGTAATTGAGCCTCTCTCAACCGATCGAGTGGCAAACGGCAGACAGTCGAACGGTCCAGGGCTTGCGCGGTGAATGCATATTGTCCGCAGGTTAGGCCACATGCACCGACTAGGTCGCCTGGTAAGCGAAATCCTGACACATGGGCGCTGTGGCCGCACAGTGGCGTCATGATCTTAAATGCACCGCTTTTGACAACGTAGAGGTTATCTGCACGGTCACCGTGGGCGTAAAGAGTCTGACCTTTAGAAATGGTCACGTCGTCCGCGACAATTGGACCAAGTGCCGAATTGAAGCATCCGACAATTCCAGGTAGGCAGAGCGCATGCAGCGCGCATTGCTCACAGCGTGTTGTTTGTGTTGAAGTGATATCTCGAAACTGCTGCTCTGATCCCATCATTCATCCTGATTCAAGGCATCGTGAAATTGTGAACGAATCTCGGTGGCGGTCAAGATAATGTTTTTGTTGCAATGCAAAATAATCGCGTTATATTGATGGCATTGTGCAGTGCAATAACACAGAGTGTGGAGGCCAACATGTACCAAGTCGATACGTCCCTAGCGATGCTGACGTTTAAACAAGCAGAGCAACTACTATCTCAGTCAAACGAACTGTTCGTCAAAATGATAGATGATTCAATCGCCCTCAATCGGGCAATGATGGATCTCACATTTGTCGAGATGACGCCGGTTGAAACAATGGAAATGATGTTCCCAACTGCCTCAACAGGCAGTGCCAAAAAAAAATCAGCTCAGCCAAAACGTGCTTCGCAGACCAAGGCGATTGCCAAAGCGCCGGTTCGCAAGGATGACTTGAAGTTGATCTCAGGAGTTGGGCCGGGGCTTGAGAAGAAACTTCAGGACGCTGGAATCCAATCATATGCGCAAATAGCAGCACTGACTCCAGCTGAAATTGCGGATCTTGAAGCGAATGTAATCAAATTTGCCGGGCGTGTTAAGCGCGACGATTGGATCGGCCAAGCTCAGAATTTGATCGCTAATTCATCAAACTGAAACGTAGAGACACCGTTTCTTTAAAAACGCAGGCGGGTTTGGGTGCAACTCAAATTCCGTCTGTCGCTCTCCTGCCTACAAATATTTGATTTTTTTGTCTGTCGATGATTTCCTTTATCTGATATACGCCCGCTAGTTGGATGCTTGGCGCGATAACAAAATAAAGGAATGTTCATTATGCTTCAGGCGATTGCCGACCGGTTTGTTTTTTCGAGTACTGCAAAAAGACCAGGCGCTTGGACTGATCAATAATGTTCCAATCTAATCAAATCCGTATTTTATCTTGCTTATGGATGGCACTTCTTTTTTGTGCATCCGTTTTTTATTTTTACGGAATGCAAAGCCCTACGGTGATCACCTTGGATTGGTTACCCGCACTCGGGATCAATTTATCGTTTTACGTTGACGGCCTCAGTCGATTGTTCGTTTTCTTAATCACGGGCATTGGCTTCTTTATCTTCTTGTTTTCTGGCAGTTACCTGAAAAGTCATGAGCACTTTTCACGATTTTTTCTGTATCTCCATCTCTTCACGATTGCGATGCTCGGTGTGGTACTCGCCGACAATCTCATCACGTTATTCGTATTCTGGGAGTTAACGAGCCTTACATCCTATCTGCTCATTGGTTTTAGCCACCGGGAGCGCCTGTCGCGCCGCGCCGCACTGCAAGGACTTCTCATTACAGGAAGTGGTGGGTTATGCCTTTTGGCTGGCGTCATTTTGATCCAGGTCGCAACAGGTACGTTTTCTATCAGCACAATCCTCACTGATAATGCGATGTTACATGAGCATCATTTGGCAACTCCGATACTGATTCTTGTCGGTCTTGGTGCTTTGACGAAGTCAGCACAATTTCCTTTTCACTTTTGGTTGCCGAACGCGATGGAGGCTCCGACTCCTGTCAGTGCGTTTTTACATTCGGCGACCATGGTGAAAGCAGGGGTTTACCTGCTCGCCCGATTACATCCTGAATTGTCACTAGCTGAATTGTGGGAGCCAATTCTTGCAACTTGTGGATCGATTACTGCATTGCTTGGTGCGATTCTGGCGTTAAAACAGAAAGACCTGAAGAAAATGCTTGCCTATACCACGCTCATGGCACTGGGGACGTTGGTAGCGCTTTTAAGTCAGCCCGACTCTGCTGTTTTCGCAGGAGCCATGGCCTTTTTGGTTGCACATGCACTGTATAAAGCAGCTTTGTTCTTAAGTGTTGGTGCGATCGATCACGCACTTCATGAAAAGAAATTTAGAACCATCATCGGACTTTGGTCGCGCCATCGCGCGTTCGCCGCGGCGATTCTGTTGGCGTCCTTGTCACTCGCAGGGCTCCCACCCGCAATCGGCTTTATCGCGAAAGAAATGTTGTATGACGGGTTATTGAATGCGAATGATTTCGCACTTCCGCTCCTCACGGCGTTGATTATTGCGAATGCATGCATGGTTGCACTTGCTTTAGGAATGGCGAGACGGATTATTCAGCCATTGAAGAGAAAGACGCAGGCGTCGTTTCAGTCTCAAGAGATTGCAGGACCCATTGTGTTGGCTGGGCTCGGAATCCTGACTGCTTTAGGGGCCGTATGGATCGATCCATTGATCAGGGAAACCCTAATGCTCTCTTCCAGAGACTCAATTCCTGCACTCGGGTTGTGGCACGGCTTCAATCTCGCGCTCGGCGTGAGCATTATCACAATCTTAATTGGGGTATTGATTGCAAAGGTGCATCCACAACTATTCAAACGGTTGAATCGAGCTAAGGGATTCACGTTCGATCAGCTTTGGGATGACTTCTTGATTGGATTCAATCGATTTTGTGTTGCAGTCACCAAGATCGTGCAAACCGAACGGTTCAGCGATGATCTTTCGAAAGTGTTGGCTACCTTCTTAATTATTGGGTTTTTGATTGTTTTCAAACACGACGCTTGGCCCGTGTGGACATGGGATGGAGCACCTTTAAATCTGTGGTTGATTGGTGCTCTGATCATCGCGGGGACGCTGATGTCACTTGTCGCGCAGTCCCGTATTGCGGCGATTACGAGTCTTGGAGTTGTCGGCATTGGGGTGGCGTTAATCTTCATTTTGTTTGGTGCACCCGATGTTGCGATTACACAGCTCTTGGTCGAAACACTACTTGTCGTACTGATCGCAGTTGCTCTATTGAATCTGCCATCGCTCCCAGTCCAGAAAACAGTGCGCGTCGGTCACGCATTCTTATCAATTGGGTTCGGATTGATAGTGACGCTGACTTTATTGGGAATCACATCGTCAGACCTTGATCGGACGCTCACAACATTTTTCGAAGGCGCGAGTTGGACTGAGGCCTACGGCCGAAATATCGTCAACGTTATTTTGGTCGATTTCAGAGCACTCGATACCTTTGGCGAAATCGCAGTGGTATTAATCGCAGCTATTGGAGCAATCGCGCTGTTATCTGACATGAGAGCTCGAAAACAATGAATTCACTGATTTATAAAGTGGGCGCCAATTTACTGTTTGGTATTTTGTTGGTCTTCTCAATTTTCATGTTGCTTCGAGGACACAACGAGCCAGGAGGTGGATTTATTGGCGGGTTGATTGGGGCAGTTGCTTTCATCGTTTACAAACTAAGCTCCGATATCCAGTCAACACTGGTCGTTTTAAGAGTCAATCCAAAAAATATTGCGGTGTTCGGTTTGGCAGTAGCACTTTTAGGTGGGTTGATTGGGCCAATGTTCGGTGATGGCTTATTTTCGGGACAATGGTATTTCATCAATGCGACTGAAGACTCAAAAGGTTTCCCGATTTCTAGCGTGTTATTGTTTGATGTTGGCGTGTATCTGACCGTGCTCGGTGCAATCGTTGCATTGGTTATCGAAATGGAGAGGCAGTTGTAATGGACCAATTGGTAGCGGTCCTCGTTGGACTCCTGTTTGCTGCATCGCTTTACCAGATGCTTTCCGGACATTTCTTACGCTTTCTTTTGGGCTTGGTTTTGATTTCAAACGCTGCAACGTTAACGGTTTTCGTGTCAGGCCGTCTGACAGTGGGTGCAGCACCGTTGATTGAAAAAGGGATGGATGCACCGGCGACCGTGCTTGCCAACGCATTGCCTCAAGCGCTCGTATTGACAGCGATCGTGATTGGTCTTGGCCTATTCGCTTTCAGTTTGTTCCTTGCCATTCGAAGCTACAGAAAGCTCGGACACCTGAATGCAAATGCTCCAGTCGAAGATGATTCTGGAGTGAGTCAATGAGTATCGTACTGATTCCGATTTTAATTCCATTCATTGGAGCGATCCTGGCTTTCATGACTCGAAAGTCAGGAATCGATCGGTGGGTCTCAATCGTTGCGGCGTTTGCTCATTTAGTTGCTTCAGCTATCTTGGTTTATGAGGTCTCAAACTCCGGTGTACTCGCCGTTCAGTTGGGTGATTGGCCAGCTCCTTTTGGGATTACGATGGCTGCTGATGGTTTGTCGGCAGCAATGACATTGATTACGGGGATTACTGGTCTTGCGATCGCGATCTATAGCGTCACCGACATCCCATATCGTGAGACTCGCATGGGTTTTCATTCCCTGTTGCAGATGCTTTTGGCTGGGGTGACTGGCGCATTCTTAACCGGTGACCTCTTTAACCTCTATGTCTGGTTTGAAGTCATGCTGATCGCGTCATTTGGATTGCTGATTTTGAACAAGAAGGCGTCTGCACTGCGTGGTGCATTGTCTTATGTCGGCTTGAATTTGATCTCAACTATTTTCTTTTTAACAGCAGTGGGGATGTTATACGGCCTGACGGGAAGCCTGAATATGGCACACCTGCATGTCACTTTGAGCGATGTTGAATCGTCAATGACACTCTCTTGGGTGACTTTGTTGTTATTGCTCGCGTTTGGAATTAAATCTGCCGTTTTTCCACTGTTTTATTGGTTACCGAGTTCCTATCACACCCCATCATTTTCTGTGTCAGCCATTTTCGCTGGGTTACTCACAAAAGTCGGTGTCTATGCGTTAATCCGGGTATTCACAACGGTGATGCCACTCGATGCATTTTTCAGTGAAGTGCTGTTGTGGTGTGCGATCCTAACAATGTTTGTAGGCGTCATCGGCGCCGCAGCTCAGCAGGAAGTACGTCGTATTCTGTCATTCCATATCATTAGCCAGATCGGTTATATGGTGCTTGGTTTGGCATTGAATAGCCGTCTTGCGTTAATTGGCTCAATGTTTTATCTCATCCATCACATTATTGTGAAAGCGAATCTGTTTTTAATTGGCGGCGTGATGCATCGTGTCGCAGGGAGTGGTCAATTGAAATTAATTGGCGGATTTTATGCACATCAGCCAATCCTCGCGATATTGTTTTTGATTCCTGCCTTTTCGCTTGCAGGATTTCCGCCGTTGTCAGGATTCTGGGCAAAGTATGTATTGATCCAAGCGTCGATGGAGATCGAGCAATGGATCGCGGCAGGGATGGCGTTACTGGTTGGCCTATTGACGATTTATTCCATGACCAAAATCTGGGGTGAAGGATTTTGGAAGCCACATCCGACCATCGATAGTGAAATTGCCAAGCAAAAAATTGATGTATTTTCTTGGATTGCGATCGGTTTTCTTGCGTCGTTAACCATCGTGATAGGACTCTTCCCGGCACCTTTTTATGCGTTTGCAGAAATGGCTGCGCAGCAGTTGATTGACCCGACGGAGTACGTCAATGCGGTACTGAACGGAGGTAAGCAATGAGTTTGTTTATCATGCACCTGATTTTGACAATCGTTTGGTTTGCATTGATTGGAGACCAGAGCTTAGTGTCATTGGTTGCAGGGTTCGTTATTGCGTTTGCGGTTTTATGGATCGCGAAGCCGATGTTCGATACAAAAACCACGTATTTTCACCGAATGTTTCGTGTCATCCGCCTGATTAACTTTTTCATCTACGAGTTGATTATGTCGAGTGTGAAAGTTGCTTGGGATGTTATTACTCCAACAGACCATAGCAATCCAGCGGTGATCGAGATGCCTCTGGATGTCGAATCAGAGATGGAGATTTTTTTAGTCGCGAATTTGATTTCTCTTACTCCAGGGACGTTAACATTGGATGTTGATGCAAAAAGAAATTGCTTAATTATTCACGCGATGTTCGCAGATGATGTCGATGCATTGATCGCTGAACTGAAGGACGGTATGGAATATCAGGTGAAGAGGGCATTTGAAAAATGACAGGGCCACAATTTCTAGAGCTTGCCATTTACGGTGCACAGATCTTAGTAATCCTATCGATTATGCTCGGGTTTATTCGGCTCGCTTTAGGTCCCTCGTTACCTGATCGAATCATCGCGCTTGATATGATGACGGTTTCGATTGCTGCGTTTTGCGCCATTTTTGCAATCGAGCGGGATAATTCAATGTTTTTGGATATTGTTGTCGTGCTCGGCTTGGTTGGATTCTTGGCCACGGTTGCCATGGCCCGATTTTCAGAAACTTGGCTACGGCGTCTTGCCAAACGTGAGGACTCGGTTTGATGGACTATGTCGTTGGTGTCTTAGCACTGCTCGGTGGATTCTTTACGCTCATCGCTGCTGCGGGTCTGATCAAACTACCCGACGTATTTACCCGAATGCATGCATCAACCAAGGCAGGGACTCTTGGTGCCGCATTGACGCTCCTTGCCGCCGCATTACATTTTGAGCAAACGACGGTGTCGATTAAGGCTTTGATTGGTGTTTTCTTTTTGATGTTAACCGCACCCATCGCTGCTCATCTGATTGGCAGAGCTGCAAATGCTTTGAAGAAAATGTATGTCAACGAGTCACTTGATCCATAAGCACATTCAATCTGAATATTGAATAAACTTTTCCGTTCCTGTTCTCACACGCGTCGTCACCACGTATCCTCAGGCCCCAATGATGTGAGGAGAAATCGATGCGAGCTTTAACCGTCAACGAAAACAAACCAGAAGCGCAATGGGAAGATTTACCACTGCCTGTCGTTGGTCGAGGGGAAGTGCGTATTCATGTTGAAGCGGCGGGGCTGAATCGCGCTGATTTATTGCAAATCAAAGGACTATATCCTGGAAAAATCGAGAATCCAGTGTTAGGTCTCGAATGTTCAGGTGTAATTGATCAGGTAGGTGAAGGCGTTGATGAGGCATGGTTGGGGCGAAAGGTTTGTGCCTTGTTACCCGGTGGTGGCATTGCTGAGTATGTCGTTTGCTCACCGTCGGTGATCGTTTCTGCGCCTCCAGGAATCGAGCTATCTCTGGCAGCAGGCTTGGTGGAGACATGGTGTACGGCACTATTCAATCTCTGGGATCAAGCGCATTTGGTCCCTAAAGAAAAAGTGCTTATTCATGCAGGAGCATCAGGTGTTGGTGTCGCCGCGATTCAACTGGCGCGATTATTGGGAGCAACTCCCTACATTACGTGTGGATCAGAGCACAAACTACAATACTGCCTCGCACGCGGCGCCGAAGCAGGTGTTTTGAGGTCAAATGATTGGTCGGCCTATTTCCGAGGCCAAGGGCTTCAGTTTGATGTCATCCTTGATCCCGTGGGTGCTGGCTACCTCAATAAGGATTTCAGTGTATCGGCCCAAGCAGCTCGCATCGCTGTGATTGGTTTACTCGGCGGGGTGACCACTGATTGCAATCTTGTCGACTTTCTTTCGAAGAACATTACGCTATTTGGCCGCACATTAAGAACACAATCAAATAGTGTGAAACGGCGATTATTAGCTGAGTTGGAAACGATCGTGTGGCCAGCGGTTCAGCGCGGAAAAGTACATCATGCGGTTGAGCAAATTGTGATGCCTGATGAAGTCATTGATGCTTACAACATGATGCAAGTGGGTGATCAGGTTGGCAAAACGATCATCTTGATGAGATGAGGACAGAATGAATCAATATGATTTAGTAGTGATTGGGGCCGGTAGCGGTGGAGTCCGTGCGGCAAGAATGGCAGCAAATTTTGGTGCCAAGGTTGCCATCGTTGAGGACCGTTATTTGGGCGGAACCTGCGTCAACGTCGGATGCGTACCGAAAAAATTGTATGTGTATGGATCCAGTTTTTCTGAATCAATCCAAGATGCAATCGGCTACGGGTGGAATGCGTCGCTACAAGGATTTGAATGGTCACGATTACGTGACAACAAATCGAATGAGATTAGTCGCTTAAATGGTATTTATGACCGGCTCTTGGAGGGATCAGGGGCGGAACTAATCAACGGTCGCGGGACCATCATCGACTCAAATACAGTGAAAGTGAATGAACGCACGCTATCAACAAAACGAATTTTGATCGCAACGGGAGGGTGGCCGCGCCAACCCGAAATGCCGGGAATCGAATTAACAAAAACAAGTAATGAAATCTTTGACTTAGAGCGCCTTCCGAAACGAATTCTGGTTGTCGGCGGTGGTTATATCGCGGTCGAGTTTGCCGGAATTTTTGCGGGACTGGGTGTCGATACCACGCTCTCGTATCGTGGTCCAAATCTCTTGAAAGAATTCGATCGTGAAATTGTCGATCAGTTAATCCATGAAATGAAAAGCAAAGGCGTGACAGTCCGACTGAACCATCGGTTGCATGGATTTGAAAAAACCAGTCACGGTATCCGGGTCGATCATTCAGGCCAGGAAACGAATGATCTTGTTGTTGACGATGTTTTGATGGCGGTTGGGCGTGTCCCCAATACATTTGGATTGGGTCTTGAAAATACGCAAGTGTCGACCCGAGATGATGGAACGATAGAGGTGTTTGAAAATTTTCAAACACGCGATTCTTCCATTTATGCAGTGGGTGATGTGACCGGGACCGTCGCACTGACGCCTGTTGCGTTGGCTGAGGGGATGGCGCTCGCGAGGCACTTGTTCGGCAACAGCCCCAGCGCACAAGTCGACTATGATCTCATTCCGACCACGATTTTTAGTCAGCCCAACATTGGAACAATTGGTTTATCTGAAGAGGAGGTGATTGCGCGTGGTTTGCGAGCTAACGTGTATGTCAGTCGCTTCAAGCCAATGAAACATACGTTAAGTGGACGCCAGGAGCAGAGTGTGTTCAAGCTGATTGTGGACGCAGATTCCGATAAGATCCTGGGGTTACATATGTTAGCTCCTGATGCTGGCGAGATTCTTCAAGGGTTCGCGGTTGCTCTGAAAGCGGGAGCGACAAAGGCTGATTTTGACCGCACCATTGGAATACATCCGACTGCGGCAGAAGAATTTGTCACCATGCGTGAGCCAACACGGGTTGTGGGTGAATAATCAGCGATCATTAGCGGATAAAACTCTGGTCCTAGTCGGCGCTGGGCATTCGAACATCGCGTTGATTCGGCAATTTATGATGGATCCCATCGTCGGCGTCCGTTTGATTGTTGTTAGCCCGCAATCTGTGTCGCCATATTCTGGGATGTTGCCCGGTTTTTTGGCAGGGCATTACCAACTTGATGAGCTATTTGTCGATGTTGCTGCGCTTTGTAAGCGAGCTGGTGCCCGTTTTATTCGTGGCTCACTTGCGACGATTGATGCGCAACAAAAGACCATCTGGATTCAACATGGCGCATTTTCAGATGCCAAGCCGTTGGCGGTGCACTATGACTATGCGGTTTTGAATACGGGTGCTGCGCCAGCCAATAGCTTTCCTTCAACCCACCCGCACTGCTATTACGTGAAACCCATTCATGAACTACTAAGCGCATTACCGATGATCGATAAAGCACTTGAAGGACATGAGAAATCACTGGTTATCGCTGGTGGGGGAGCGGCAGGTCTCGAACTTGCTTTTGCTTTTCGAGCTCGGTATCACCCCTCAACCAAGATATCGCTTGTTGCAAAGCATCGACTCGAGCGCGATGCGGCGCTTCAGAGTGGTGCATCATTAATCCGTAAAGCACTTAAAAAACGCTCGATTCATTTGTTGGAAGAGATTTCAGTTGACGAGGCGTTAGAACAATCTGTTGCTCTCTCAAACGGTGAGAACATTGATGCCGATGTGATTTGCGCAGCAACGCCAGTCAATCCTCCGGATTGGATTGAAGAATCAGGTTTGCCAACAGAAAAAGGATTTCTAAAGGTCGATTCGTATCTGCAACTGGAGGGGTGTGATGGCTTGTATGCGGCGGGAGACATCGTTCACATGAATACTCCTCGCGGCCGCTCCGGCGTCATGGCAGTTCGGGCAGGACAGTATTTAGCTGATGCGTTATGGCGACAACTGGCGCAACGACTGTCCGATTCCGCCCTCAAAAGCATTGGCTTACGTTGCTCAATTTAGGGGATGGTCAGGCAATCGGCGTGAAGGGTGCATTTCGATATCAAAGTCGCGGGCTCTTTCATTTGAAGGATTGGATTGATCGAGGTTTCCTCAATCGATTTAAGCCTCCGATCATGCAAACGAAAGGACCGATGCGTTGTGAGGGTTGTGCTGCAAAATTACCAGGGTCGACGCTTGAATCAGCATTCGGTCATCAGTTTGAGGATGCGGCCGTGACTCAAGGCGATGGATTGATGCGGGTTAGCTCGATCGATGCATTGAGTTATTTGGTCGATGATCCTTACCTTGTCGGTGCATTGACGATGCGTCATGCGGTCAGTGATATTTGGGCAATGGCTGGAAAAACACCTCAGGCTCTAACGTTGATCGCGGTTGAGCGAGCATCGACGAAGGCACTTGAAGCGAATGAATTCAGTCAAGTGTTACGTGGGCTTCAAGATGCCGCGCAAGCTTACGGCGTCATCATCAATGGAGGTCATAGTCTAGCGCTTGATCAGCCAATGGTTGCGGTGTCGATCGAAGGTGTTTGTTCGAACGCCGTGACCAAAGATGGAGCTCAAATTGGCGACGAAGTTTGGCTTACAGGTCCTTTAGGTTCAGGCATTTTGTTCGCTGCACTCTCGCGTGGGGAACCGATCGGGAAATTGATCGATCACTGGATTGTGGATGCACTCAAGTGCCTGCTAGAAGCCAGTCAAGCGGCTTCAAAACATCAAGTGAGCGCGATGACAGATGTCACTGGGTTTGGGCTCGCCGGGCATCTCAAAGAAATGCTCAATGTGTCGAACGTTTCATTTGAATGGGCAGAGAGCATCGAATCCTTTACCGGTGTCGATCGACTCATTGAGAAAGATATTCGGTCCTCGGCACATCACGACAATGAGCTCTATGCTGGGCGCATTGGCGCAGGTGCGCCTAGCCCTGTCGTATTTGATCCACAAACGTGTGGACCTCTGATGATTGCCGCACCAAGCCAAATAGCGGATCGAGTTGTCAACGACTGGAAAAAACTTGGATTGAGACCGCAGTATATTGGGCGAGTTGCAACCTAAACGTCGTAAAGACTTTTTTTCAAAATTGATTCAAATTAATGTCATCACAAAAAAACGAGTAAGTAGGGACGAAATGAGTTACCAAAGTGAGTACGATAAATCCATTCAGGATCCTGAAAAGTTTTGGCTTGAAAAAGCAAACTTAGTTGACTGGGTTCAAAAACCTCAAGTTGGACTTGCGAATGATTCCAACGGGATTGAGCGATGGTATCCAGATGGAACTTTGAATACGTGTTACAACGCTGTCGATCGTCATGTCGATGCAGGTCGCGGCGATCAGGTTGCCATTTACTACGACTCTCCTGTTACTCAAACAAAACGATCGATCTCTTACAGTGAATTTAAGAGTGAAGTTGAACGCTTCGCTGGCGGTTTAGCATCGTTAGGTGTGACCACGGGTGATCGTGTTGTCATCTATATGCCGATGGTTCCAGAAGCATTAGTCGCGATGCTGGCATGTGCTCGTATCGGAGCGATTCATTCAGTTGTATTTGGTGGGTTCGCTGCAAACGAGCTCGCGGTGCGTTTGTCTGATGCGGCTCCAAAAGTGATTGTGACATCGACATGTGGTGTTGAAGTCAGCAAAGTCATCGAATACATGCCGATTGTGAATGAAGCAATCGAGCTTTCCGACAAGAAGCCGACTTCCGTTGTCGTTTTGGAGCGTCCACAAGCTACATTTACGCCTGTTGATAACCGCGATGTACTCTGGGCAGATCTGATGGCGCAGGCACAACCGATTGACTGTGTGCCTGTAAGCGCTACGCACCCGTTGTACATCCTGTACACATCAGGAACGACAGGAAAGCCAAAAGGGGTTGTACGCGATAACGGTGGACATGCTGTTGCGATGACCTACTCGATGAGTTCGGTTTACAACATGAAGCCCGGCGAAGTCTTTTGGGCAGCAAGCGATGTGGGTTGGGTTGTCGGCCATTCGTATATTGTGTACGCGCCGCTCTTATTTGGTTGCTCGACCGTGTTATACGAAGGAAAACCAGTTCGCACACCGGATGCAGGCGCGTTTTGGCGTGTCGTCGAAGAATACAAAGTCAAAGTATTGTTTTCAGCACCGACAGCATTCCGGGCAATCCGAAAAGAAGATCCACATGCTGAGCATTATAAAAAGTACGATTTGAGTTCACTTGAAGCGTTGTATCTCGCGGGTGAACGCCTCGATCCACCGACTTATCATTGGTTGGATGAAATCTCAGGTCTTCCGGTTGTTGACCATTGGTGGCAAACAGAAACAGGTTGGGCCATCGCAGGGAATCCGCGTGGGCTTGAGTCGTTTACACCAAAAGCCGGCTCGGCAACCAAGCCAACTCCTGGTTTCAAGGTCGAGATCTTAGATCCGTCCGGAAAACAGGTCGAAGCAGGAGAGCAGGGTAGCGTCGTGATAAAGAGACCACTGCCACCGAGTTGTTTGCCAACCGTATGGGGAAATCACACGCGCTTTGAGGAAAGTTATCTCAATCCGTATCCCGGGTATTACCTCACAGGTGATGGCGGTTTTATCGACCATGACGGCTACGTATTCATTATGGGTCGGACCGATGATGTGATTAATGTCGCCGGCCACCGCCTCTCGACCGGTGAAATGGAAGAAATCGTTGCAGCGCACCCTGCAGTCGCTGAGTGTGCCGTGATTGGCGTTGCAGATGAGTTGAAAGGCCAACTTCCACTTGGTCTTGTGGTGTTGAAAGATGGTGTCACCCAGAGCGACGACGAGGTTGAGAAGGAATTGATTGCTTCAGTACGCGGGTCTATCGGTGCGGTTGCGTGTTTTAACAAAGCATTGATAGTCGATCGTTTGCCGAAAACACGGTCCGGAAAGATTTTGCGTGCAACGTTGCGGAAAATTGCAGATGGCGAATCCTATACAGCGCCGTCGACAATTGAAGATCCCACAGTACTCGCTGAGATCGAAAAGCGGTTCTAAACTAGGCCGTAATTAGCGCAAGGCGACTGGCTTCCCAGTCGTCTTTCGGCTCCTGAAGTTTGAGTGTCATCCAGACGCACTCGGCGTCAAAATCGGTTTTGACTTCGAATCCTAGTTGTCGCGATAGTCCCTGCATACCTCGGTTACCAATCATTGTTTCGCCATAAATCATTCGTGCTCCACGATCTTTTGCGACATCAATCCCAGCTTGCAATAGTAGCTTTCCAACACCACTCCGCTGTAGATCGTCACGTACGACCATTGCAAATTCCGTCGTTAAAGCATCAGCATCAAAGATAAGACGGATGACACCTAAAGTTTCAGGTCCGTCAAGTGATGGCACAGTGACGATGAGAGCAATTTCCCGGGAGTAATCAACATGGGTCATTGCCGCAAGTTCACTCGCGCTAAACCCCTGTTTGTCCGAGAAATAACGAAAGCGGAGTGTCGCGCGGGATAATTTTGATAAAAAGGTTCGGTGCGCGCGCTCGTCTTCCGGGCGTAACGGTCGAAGCCGACCGTGTCGACCATCTTTCAGTACTATCGCTCGATCAAGCGATTCAGGATATGGAGTAATTGCTTGATCGACTCGATCACCGAATGTTAGGTCATTAATCGTTGTTTGAGGGGATCCACGCGTTACATTAATTTGAATTTTGAGAACGGAGATCATTGGGACACGAGTCAGAAGCCTCGAAAACTGGACCATGATTTTTGCAGCGCGTGCAAATCCTTCGGGATCGGTGTCTTCTAGGGTCCGTCCAACCGCGGAGCGATGCAGTAGATCTTCTCCCAATGCCTGATTAATTGGTGGGAGTGTGACTGCGAGCTTCGGAAAGTGTCCCGGTGGTTCGTGCAGATAGATCACAGGACCAAATACCGGATCACGTGCAACACCAGCGACTAAACGGATCATTGGCGCATGTTGGCTCGATTGATTGTCGAGGCCGGGAATCAATGTCTCCAAATGACGTCTGGCAGTATTCGATATGGGTTCACCTTGCTTGATCAACTCATTTAAATAGTCCTCCGCATCTTTGAGCTCATCAAAATCTGCATCTTCTACCGATGCATCCACGAGTCGTGTGGCATGATCATGACGAGCAAGACTCAAAAAACCGTTGAGTGCCTGCTCAGGTGTTGTATAGGTTGCGAGCCCGAGTTGATCCATTGCTTCTCGGAGTATGCGTCCAAAAACCATCCCGGGAATCGCGAAATACACAGGGCGTTTGAGTAGTTTCTCAAATTCAAAGAAACGATTGGCCCAATGCTTGGCATCAAGATCACCTTCTGCAATGAGATTTTCAGCAACGAGGGGTACAAGAAATCCATCGGCCTGTGTTTTGAGTTTGTTTAGGGTTTCTGTGTCTGTTGGAAGGTCATGAGGTGTTACAAACCATTCTGGCCGCTTAACCACTTGAAAATCGATACTTCCTTCATTCGCGGCATATAGATGATCGGCAGCAAGTGCCTCAAGCCCATCTCCCGCTCCTAATATTGTCAGACGAGTTCCGTCATGCAGGCGGTGTTTGGTCAAACTCTCTAGCGCTTGAAAGAGGTCATCCAGAGTATCGAGGCCCGATGCACCTGCGCGCTCAATCGCCGCTTGATACAGCAGTTCACGATCAAGAAAGGTATCGATCTCCGGATCTTGTTCGGTTTGAAAATCGCGAACTCGGCCAGTGTGCAAGACCATCACTGGTTTGTGTCGAGAGCAACTTCGAATGGCACTAATAAAGCGTGACGGAATCCGCAGACGATCAATTTGTATCGCGAGTGCATGACAATGTGGGTCTTGAATCAAAGTGTCGACCAAATCTGCGATATTCACATCAGATGACCCACCCACATTAATTAATTGAGAAAGACCAATGCGCCGTCCCGCAACCCAATCACGAATGCATGCTGTAATCGAGGGAGATTGGGTTAATACAGCAATATTGCCTGTTTGAATATCAGTCGCGTAATGCATCGATCCCATGATCGTCGGCGTTGAAAATGCCTGATGTGGTAACAAGCAGGCTGCGCTATCGGGACCAATGATTCGAGTTTTTGTTTCTCGACTAATGTCGACGAGCTGAGAGCGGATCGCTTTTGGCACGCGTAATCGATCAATTTTGGGTAGCAGGACGAGTGGCCAATTCATGTTGGCAGCTCGCCGCGCATGATCAACTAATGACTCAAATGCCGACAAAACGATGACCAATGAGTTGTCTTTTGAAACGTTCTCATCTGATAAATCTTGATGTCGAATGAAGACGAGATTCGCTTTTGGGGGATGCTGTTCAAACCATTGGTGCCATCTGGCATCCGCGTTGTTTGCAAGTGGTTCAGGGGTCCAGATGACAATGTGTTTGAGTTTGAGTAGGTGTTGCAGATTCCGCGTACTCATTGAGGGATTCCATCTAAAATCACGCCCGACTCCAGTTGGCCTGGGTTTTCTAAGGAGTGATGTGAACCGGGTTGCAACCGCTTCTGTGAGCGAGCATACGCTGGATCGTAGTGATGCTCGAGTAAGCTATCTGCGAGATCGAGCCATTGTCCATCTTTGATCAACTGACACCAGGCATTGATTCGCTCGTGGCCATGACGAAATTTAAGGCGTTGAATTAATTCGATCGTTTGGTCTGTTGATTCAGTTAAATGGGCATATTGCTCGACAAGATAGGCCGCTCGTTGTCGACGCGGACACGATAATGTGACTGTTGGCGATTGCATGATGTTGGCAAATAAGCTTTTTGGTAGATGCAGTTCACCAATTTTCGATGACTCAGATTCAACGAAAATCGGTTGGGCCAGATCCAATTGAAGTAACGCATGATGAAGGCGTGATTCAAACAGCTTTTGTGGGGGTTGATCTGAACTCGGATCCTGGCCAAGGATCGAACCGCGATGATTTGCTAAATGTTCTAAATCAAGGATTTGATGTCCATCGTGTCGAAGGGTGCCTAACACGTCTGTTTTCCCGCAACCTGTTGGTCCGGTTAATACGATCAGATTTAACCTCGGAAGATGTTCCTCGAGATCAGTTTGAACCTGCCGTCTAAACGCCTTATAACCACCTAGAAGCAAATTGACGGGCCAGCCAATTTCATGCATCACCAAGGCCATTGAGCCGGATCGTTGACCACCGCGCCAGCAATATACGAGTGGAGTCCACTCTTTTGGATGATCGGCAAAAGTCGAGATGTGATGCGATATATTTTGGCTTGTGAGCACTGCGCCACGTTTTCGGGCCGTAAATGGATCAATTTGTTTGTAGGTTGTTCCGACTTCAGCTCGTTCTGAGTCATCGAGAACCGGGCAATTGATCGCGCCAGGGATATGGTCTTCGTTAAACTCAGAGGGTGAGCGCACGTCAATAATGCAATCAAACGAGTTTTTCGAAGTCAGCAATTGACTGATGTTTGCAGTTTGAATCTTGCGTTGCATGTTGACTTGATGCGTTCAGACCTTAATAATCGCGCACCCATGCAGGTGTGGCTCAGTTGGTAGAGCACTCCCTTGGTAAGGGAGAGGTCCCGGGTTCGAGTCCCGGCACTTGCACCAGTTCAATGTGCGTTCTCGATAGAATACCACAGGTCCAAGCCTCAATTATATTTCACCAAAGTCAGCCAATGCAGTTAGGTCGAAAGAGTCCTCAATCAACTGAGCTTGCATTCGTTTGTATTTAGAAACGAGAAAGCTTCTATTTCGCATCTTCTTTCGGGCATCATGCCT
>CBFHIN010000011.1:0-40079 GCA_965655875.1 Litorivicinaceae bacterium
TGTTGAATCTGCAATACAAACATTTAATCCACCAGTCTCGGCGATTAAGCGCGTTGCGTAGTTGTCTGAATAAGCCAATATTTTTTGAATACGTCTGGCCGTCTCAGTTGACCCCGTAAACGCAAGCGTTGAAATCTTTGAATGGTTCAAAAGTACTGGACCGACATGCGCACCATCGCCCAGAACCAACTGAACAACACCCTTAGGAAGAACAGTATTCCAAAATGCTAGGGCTGCTTGAGCTATCAAACTAGTCTGTTCTGCGGGTTTCGCTATCACTGCATTACCCGAGACAACAGCTGCCGCGATCTGTCCAGTGAAAATGGCTAATGGAAAATTCCACGGACTTATACAAACGGCCATACGACCATTCACAAGAGTTGATGCCTCAGGTCGAGCGGCGTAGTACCGCAAAAAATCAACTGCTTCGCGAATTTCACCAATTGCATCTGTCAAGGTCTTCCCAGCTTCACGTTGTAACAAATTGATTAGCCCGAGGTGGTTCGCTTCGAAAAGGCGGGCTACTTCAAGCAGATATGAAGAACGATCACTTTCCTCACCCCAACGCGATGCAGCGGCTTGACCTAATGCCCACTTTTTATTGATCGAGTCATATGTATCGAGGTTATAGTGGCCAATTAAATGACCGGTTGCTGGTTCGAATACGGGAACATCATGACCAGTAAATGAGAATTGGTATGCTCGACTATCTTGATGCAATCTCATGATCACAGTGGGCTCATCGATAGCGAATCCCTGCGAGTTCATCCGAGGTAAAAAAAGTTCAGCACCAGTTTGTGGGCGCGACACGACTGGATTGTCTTTGATTACCTCAAGAGGCGATTTAACCAAATCGGTCATAGCAAGTTTAGGATTAGCAAGTTGACTGATAAAGGATGTATTTGCAGCGTTTTCTAACAAACGCCGAACCAAGTAAGCCAATAAATCTTGATGACTGCCAACCGGTGCGTATACCCGAGACTGCGCACCATCACTTTGAATTGCATCATGCAACGCGGCACCCATTCCAAATAATCTCTGAAATTCAAATTGATCCGCGGAGCGTCGAAAGCGTGTTGCCATTTCCCAGATATCTGCAATCGATTTAGCGTTATGAGTGGCGAACTGTGGGTAAATTATGTCGACCCGAGCCAGCATACGCCTGGCGCATGCAAGATAACTAATATCTGTATGTGCCTTCCTTGTATAAACAGGAAACTCTCCTAGACCGAGTTCTTGCGCATGCTTAATTTCAGTATCCCAATAAGCACCTTTAACTAAACGAACCATTAGTTTCTGCTGATGTCGGTCCAAAAACTCGATCAGCTCGAGAAGCACATCATATGCTCGACAGTGATAGGCTTGGATAACAATTCCCAAACCATTCCAATCATTGAGGTCGGGGTCAGTTCGAAGAGCCTTTACGATCTCCAGGCCCAAATGAAGCCGCGCATATTCTTCCGCATCGATATTCAATCCAATTTGCTTTTCTTTCGCTACTAAACAGAGAGTTTTCATCCTCTGTAGCAAAATAGGAGCGGAGCTTTCCCAATGCCAGATGTCATATGAAGGATGAAGCGCCGATAATTTTACTGAAATCCCATCTTTTTTAGCGATCGAATCACCTTGCGAAGCCAATGCATTTAACGCCTGCAAATATTGATGAAAATATCGCTCTGCATCGCCCTCGGTTACGGCTCCCTCACCAAGCATATCAAACGAATAACGAGGCAGATCACCCGATATCTTCTGCGAGTTTTTAACGGCCTCATCAATTGTTTGGGCCATTACGAATTCACGGCCCATTACCTTGAGTCCAAAACGGCAAATCTTCCGTATCACACTTTGAAACGTATGACGAACCAACGAATATGCTCTTAACCGATAGACCAAATGAAATGTCCACAATCCTAAAAAGGCAATATGGACAAGCCAATGATTAATCCCTTGAACTGGGCGCTCCGGGGCTATCTCACCAAAGCGGTCTTCTATCAGATCCATCTGTGACCGCGCATCAGGAGTCCGCAAATATGCTTCAGCAAGACGCATGAATTGCAATCCAGTGGACTGATCAAGTGGGTAAGCAGCGAGCATTGAGTGAAACCAAGATCGTTGAACCTCTGAACGACCACTGTTTGCAAGGCTCAGAGCTCGAGCATTGCTCTCGGCGCAATCAATATATGTCGCCAATTGCTCTTGTTCGATCAGACACTGAATCTTCTGAGTTTCAGATTCGCTAATGCTGTTATGTATACCCATAGTCACCACCCCTTTGATACCGATGCAGTGTATGGTTTACTCAGCAGTGATATGTCCTAAAATATTATCTCGCTTAAATCTTAAAGCCTTTAATTAGTTACTGAATAAAAAATTAATTTTAAAAATTCGAAATTTATAGGATTTATGGCTATGCCAAAAAAATTGCTCGACCGATATGATCTGGCGATTCTCAGAACTCTTGAAAACAATGGGCGCATGACAACGATCGAACTAGCGGATCGTATTGGCTTATCAAAAACACCGTGCCACGCCCGCATTAAAAGGCTGGAAACTCAAGGTTACATCAAAGGATACGCTGCAGTTCTCAACCAAGAATTGATGGGTAATAAGCATGTCGCCTTTGTTCAGGTTAAGTTGAAAGATACGAGAGCGCACGCGCTTAAAGCATTTAATGAAGCTGTCCAAAGTGTGCCGGTGATCGAGGAATGTCATATGATGGCGTCGGATTTTGATTACATTCTGAAAGTTCGCACAACTGATATTGCAACCTATCGCGAAATATTAGGTGAAACGATTACGGCGCTGCCATTCGTTGCTTCAACCTCAACATTTGTGGCCATGGAGATCGTCAAAGAGCATACCCACGTATTTTAAATATTTTACTACCCGTTCTTTTGCCCAGGTTGGTACGATCACCCCAGAAGAAGCCCAAAATTAGGCATTATTCCCAAATAAACAGTTCAATTAATGTTAAAAGAACACGCGTTTTAGATACACTTAAGGTTTGGGTTAGTAACAAAGTTCATTATAAAAACTGGAGATTTCCATGAAAAAACTCGCCATTGCAGTGACAGCTGCATGTCTAGTATCAACGTCAGCGATCGCTGGAGGACACGCAAAATCAGTCAAGTTGGGTATTGCGCTCGGTTTCACAGGCCCTGCAGAATCATTGGCTGAACCAATGGCCCGCGGTGCTGAACTAGCGATCAAAGAAGTGAATGCATCTGGCGCACTTTTAGATAACGCAAAAATCGACGTGGTACGAGCAGATTCAACGTGTGTTGATGCATCTGCTGCTGCCGCGGCCGCGGAGCGTCTTGTATCGTCTGACAAAGTCGACGCTATTATTGGTGGCCTTTGTTCTGGCGCCACAATTTCAATTCTGCAAAACGTCGCGATGCCAAAGGGTGTTCTTCTATTTTCACCATCAGCAACATCCCCAGCGCTTTCTACACTTGAAGACAACGATCTTTTCTTCAGAGCATCACCTTCCGACGCACGTCAGGGCCAAGTGATTTCTGAAGTACTCCAAGAAAAGGGTATCAAGTCGATCGCAATGACCTATACCAATAACGATTACGGTAAGGGCCTTGCTGATTCAATCCAATCAAACTTTGAAGCTGCAGGCGGCAAAGTCACAATCAACACACCTCACGAAGATGGCAAAGGCGATTACGGTGCTGAAGTCGGAGCGTTAGCTCAAGCAGGTGGCGACATTTTGGTCGTTGTTGGCTACCTCGACCAAGGCGGTAAGGGAATCATTCAATCATCACTGGACGCTGGTGCGTTCGATCAGTTTTTCCTTCCTGATGCAATGATTGGCGACAGCCTCGTTCAGGCGATTGGCCCTGATCTAAATGGCTCAATCGGTACCGTTCCTGGGACCGACTCGAACGGTGCACAAATCTATGTCGATCTAGCGACAAAAGATGGCTTTGAATCAGGTCCATATTCGCCTGAAGCATACGATGCAGCTGCATTGACTCTTCTTGCGATGCAAGCAGCGAACTCAAAAGACAGCAATGCTGTCAAAGCGAAAATCTTTGACGTTGCAAATGCCCCTGGCACAAAAATTCTTCCAGGTGAGCTTGCTAAAGGTCTTCAGATCTTGAAAGACGGCGGTCAAATCGACTATGTCGGTGCAACAGCTGTTGAGCTGATCGGGGCAGGCGAATCAGCCGGTAGCTACCGTGAAATTCTCGTCAAAGACGGCAAAAACTCAACGGTTCGCTACCGCTAATCGTTGATTCATAAAGCGGCGTAGGGGCACCCTCTGCGCCGTTTTTTTGTGATGTAAGCTCATGATTGTTGTAGAAAATTTGCACAAACGCTTCGGCGGTATCCATGCCGTTAACGGAGCAAGTCTCTCGATTCAGCCAGGGTCTATCACTGGCCTGATCGGGCCGAATGGTGCTGGCAAGACAACCTTGTTCAACGTCATTGCAGGCTTATATCAACCGACCTCTGGGAAGGTTCTCCTTGATGGCGAGGATATCACTGGGTTAAAGCCGCACGAACTATTCCACAAAGGTGTGCTCCGCACGTTCCAGCTTGCCCATGAATTTTCAACACTGACTGTGCGTGACAACCTGATGATGGTTCCACCAAATCAGGCAGGTGAAAGTCTTTTAAATACCTGGTTCAAACCAGGCCTTGTTAAAGAGCATGAAGAAGAAGTTCGTGCAAAGGCCGATGAGGTCATCCGCTTCCTCGAAATTAAACATGTTGCCGATGAATTCGCTGGCAATCTCTCCGGTGGTCAGAAAAAGTTGCTAGAGCTCGGCCGAACCATGATGGTCGATGCAAAAATCGTATTTCTTGATGAAGTTGGCGCAGGTGTGAACCGAACCCTACTGCATAAAATTGGCGATGCCATTATCAAGCTAAATGAGGAACGTAATTACACGTTTTGCCTCATCGAACACGATATGGAGTTTGTTGCTCGTTTATGTGATCCGGTGATCTGTATGGCCGAAGGCGCTGTCCTCGCTGAGGGCACAATCGACGACGTGAAAAACAATGAGCAGGTCATTGAGGCCTATCTCGGGACTGGATTGAAACACAAAAAATAAGATGAGCTTTTTACTTGGCGAACAGATGACAGGCGGATACGGCGCAGCAGACATTTTGCACGACTGCTCGATCGGCGTCGAAAAAGGCGAGGTCGCGGTCATCGTTGGGCCCAACGGGGCTGGCAAATCAACGGCAATGAAAGCTGTGTTTGGCATGTTACCTCTGAGACAAGGTCGCGTTCTGTTCGATGGTGAAGACGTGACCCAGTTAAAGCCCGAAGAACGCGTCGTCAAAGGCATGGGATTTGTACCGCAAACCCATAACGTTTTTACCTCTATGACTGTTGAAGAAAATCTGGAAATGGGAGCGTTCATTCGTACTGATTCCATCAGTGATTCAATTGCACAAGTCTATGATCTGTTCCCGATTCTGAAAGAAAAGAGAAAGCAGCCCGCGGGCGAATTGTCAGGCGGCCAACGCCAGCAAGTTGCAGTTGGTCGAGCATTAATGACTCACCCAAAAGTTCTCATGCTTGATGAGCCAACCGCTGGGGTTTCACCCATTGTGATGGATGAGTTATTCGACCGAATCATTGAGATTGCTCGTCTAGACGTCGCCATCTTGATGGTCGAACAAAATGCAAAGCAGGCGCTCGAAATCGCGGACAAAGGCTATGTTTTGGTCCAAGGGCACAACCGATTTACTGATACTGGTGAAGCACTCTTAGCCAACCCAGAAGTTCGCAAGGCGTTTTTGGGGGGCTAAATGATCGACTTCTTAAATGCGCTTACGCTGCTTGGTAATTTCCTAATCATTCCAGGTCTCACCTATGGCTCGCAGTTAGCACTTGGAGCGTTGGGCGTCACATTAGTTTACGGCGTCCTTCGCTTCTCGAATTTTGGCCACGGCGAGACCATGGCATTTGGAGCAATGGTGACCATCCTGGTCACTTGGGGGCTTCAGTCCGTGGGTATCTCGATCCAACCCCTTCCAACAGCACTATTGGCGATCCCGGTGGGGATAGCGGTCACGGTACTGCTAACGCTTCTCATCGATCGATTTGTATATCGATACCATCGGAAACGCAAAGCTAATCCCGTGATTTTCCTGATTGTCTCCATTGGCGTGATGTTCTTTTTAGGTGGTCTGATCCGTTTCATTATCGGCCCGGGAGATCAAATTTTCTTTGATGGCACACGGTTCATTTTGAAAGCGCGTGAATTCAAACAACTCACTGGGCTCGACGAAGGCCTGTCTCTGAAAATGACACAAGCAGTCACTATTATCACTGCCGTCGTTATTGTTGCTGGGATGTTTTGGTTCTTGAACCATACCCGCACCGGCAAATCGATGCGCGCATATTCAGATAATGAAAATTTGGCGTTGCTATCGGGCATCAATCCAGATCGTGTGGTCATGATCACATGGATCTTGGTTGCGGCGTTGGCAACCGTTGCAGGAACACTGTATGGCCTTGATAAGTCATTCAAGCCGTTTGTGTACATGCAACTTCTGCTTCCAATCTTTGCATCCGCAATCGTTGGCGGGGTTGGCAATCCGGTCGGTGCAATTGCCGGTGGCTATGTAATCGCATTCAGTGAATTGATTTTGACGTTCGCCTATAAAAAAGTAGTGTTGTATTTAGGCCCTGAATCGATGGAAATCGACTCGCTTGTTCAATTTTTGGGCACTGACTACAAGATCGCTGTCTCTTTTATCATTTTGGTGATTGTGTTGATCATCAAACCAACCGGTCTCTTTAGTGGGAAAACGATCTGATGTCGGCGTTCTACCAGCAATACCGTAACCAAGTTTTATTCAGCGTGATGGCCGGGCTATTGATACTCGTTGCCGTGATTCAAAGCCTGTCAGTCTCATTAACCATCCTCAATCTCTGTTTAATCAGCGCCATCATGGCGTTAGGCGTGAATATTCAATGGGGATACGCGGGACTGTTTAATGTCGGTGTGATGGGGTTCGCCGCGCTTGGTGGTCTTGCTGGCGTTCTCATCTCAATGCCACCTGTATCTGAGGCCTGGCAAGCGGGTGGGCTCGGTATCTTGCTGGGGCTTCTCATTACAGTCGGTACAGTCGTCGCTTGTTTGTTCGCTTGGACTCGCATTTCGCATTTGAAAAAACAGCGTTATTGGATCATTGCTGCCATCATTATCGCTGGCTACGCGCTGCTCCGCATTTTCTTTGATCCTGGCGTCGATGCGATTGAAGCCATTAATCCATCTGTTACCGGTTATCTTGGTGGCCTTGGGCTTCCTATTTTAGTTGCTTGGCCTGTTGGTGCATTGTTCGCTGCTGGGGTTGCGTTCGTGATTGGTAAGATTGCACTGGGTCTTCGCTCTGACTACCTAGCAATCGCAACCCTTGGGATCAGCGAAATCATCATTTTCTTTATCAAGAACGAAGAGTGGCTGACCCGCGGTGTGAAAAACGTAAATGGTTTACCGCGGCCTGTCCCATACGAAATTGACCTGCAACAAGCGCAATGGTTCCAAGATTGGGCCGTTGCACTTGGGCTTCAAACGGATGATGCATCGGCGATCTTTGTCAAAATTTGTTATGCATTCCTTTTCATTCTGGTCATTGGCATCCTACTGTGGTTTTCCGAAACTGCCCTGAAATCACCATGGGGTCGGATGATGCGCGCAATACGTGACAATGAGACCGCTGCAGCCGCAATGGGCAAGGATGTCACGTGGCAGCATCTCCGCGTATTTGTGTTGGGCTCTGCCGTCATTGGTCTTGCTGGAGCCATGTTGACCACCCTGGATGGACAGTTCACACCGGTGGGATACAACCCGCTGCGCTTCACGTTCTTGATTTGGGTGATGGTGATTATTGGTGGATCGGGTAACAACTGGGGTGCTGTTCTCGGTGGGTTCTTTATTTGGTTCTTTTGGATCGAAGCAGAGCCCATTGGGCTCTGGTTAATCGAGACTTTGACTTCTGGAATGGACCCTCAAAGTGTTGTCAGAGCCCATTTACTTGAGGGCGCTGCACACATGCGGTTGATGACCGTAGGGATTATTCTATTATTGACGCTACGCTATGCTCCAGAAGGACTCATCCCAGAAAAAAAACGGCTTTAATTCAAGGTAAACCAGTCACCAGGTGCACCCCGTCGTTCACGCTTCCCCGAAACCACAGCGCCGTGCTTGATAAGCACCTTTCCTTGGCCTGTTACACGACCGACTGTTCCTCCAATTTTGGTTTCACCAGACAATGCCTGAATTCGATCAACCATCCCACGCACCTCAACCAAGCCACCTTGGTTCACCACTTCTTGGGCCATACCGCGAACAGTAAGCTTTGAGGAATCATCCACTGTGACAGTCCACCGAACGGTGCCCGTAAGCACTAACTCGGTTGATGGCTCAAGGGTCACATGATCAAAAATACCAACAGCCAGTGTTGGCTCTCGAACGATTAAATCCTGGGTCCAATCGGTACGAGGGATCACCTCAGTCGTTGTGCATCCAGACTGTGATGTCTGGCCATTCACTTCACAAGCAAAGACAGGTTGTGCCAACCCAAGAAATAAAATAGGTAAAAATAACGTGCGCATTGATTGGCCTCTATGCGGAATAAACGATCCCGCGAGTATACAGTGCTTCGATCTCGGCATCTGAATAGCCAAGTTCTTTAAGCATCTGATGCGAATGCTGACCATGTGTTGGAGGCGGCCGCGATGAGACTGGCTCTGCACCATGAAATTTAACAGCCATGCCAAGCCCTCTCACAGAACCCACACGGTCATGTTCCGTCTGGATCACCATCTCACGGGCAATGGCCTGAGGATGCTCAAGCATCTCTCCTATCGATAAAATAGGGCCTGCAGGAACCCCGGCTTGATCGAGCTGTTCAAGCCATTCCTCAGATGTATGCTGTTGAAAATACCCATTCAATACGGCGACAAGTTCGGGGAGATTCGCCATCCGATCCGCATTGGATGCAAAGCGCGAATCATCATTGAGCTCAGGTGCACCAATCACATCCAAGAGCCGTAACCAGTTTCTCTGATTTGCAGCACCTATATTGATATAGCCATCAGCTGTCGGGAACGCTTGATACGGTGCATTCAGCGGATGCGCTGAACCCAATGCTTGTGGCGAGACACCGGTTGCTAGAGCGATAGCGCTTTGCCAATAGGTGTGCGTAATCCCTGCCTCAAATAATGAGGTATCAACACGTGTACCGAGACCAGTTTTTTGCTTGCCAGCATACGCTGCGGCCGCACCCATCGCTGCAAGAATACCGGCTGTAATATCAGTCACCGGCGCACCGACTTTGACAGGACCATCATCGTGACCAGGTCCTGTGATACTCATCAAACCGGAGGCACCCTGCGCGACAAGATCAAAACCCGCACGTTCACGGTAAGGACCCGTTCGTCCATATCCTGAGATTTCGACGTAAATAAGGCCTGGATTCATCGCTTTTAACGCGTCATATGACAAGCCAAGACGTTCCATCGTATCGTGGCGAAAGTTCTCAATGACGCAGTCAGCATCTTTCAACAGTTCGGTGAGAATCTTTTTACCCTCATCCGATTTTAAGTCGAGAGCCATACCGCGTTTGTTACGGTTCATCATTAAAAACGCGGCAGACTCGCCCTCAAGTTGGGGAGGAACCATGCGCCGCGAGTCATCACCGCCTTCGATTTTTTCGACCTTAATGACATCAGCACCCATATCGGCCAACATCATTCCACACAATGGACCTGCCATGATGTGGGCGAGCTCAATGACCCGCATGCCCTCAAGTGGTCTTGGCTGCTGACTCATCGACCACTCCAATTAGCCTTACGTTTCGCGAAAAAAGCATCGATACCTTCAGCAAAATCATCACTCAAATAACAACGCTGAATGAGATCTGTATCTTCAGGAATTTGGCGTTGAGCTAATCGATTCAGTCCATCGCGAGTGGCTGAGATCGTAAGTGGAGCAAGTGTAATGAGGTGGGCTGAGAGTGCTCTCGCACGCTGATCACATAAGTCAGCAGTGTCTAATACTTCACTAATAAAGCCTGACTCAACCAAGGGTGATATCGGTAAAAATTCTGCCGTTAGCAACAAGTAACGTGTTCGTGATTCACCCAATAGATGAACCAGCCTGTTGAGATTCGCTATCGATAAGCAGTTGCCTAACGTCCGTGCGATTGGCATCCCAAACTTCGTATCGTGGGTTCCCAACCGAATGTCTGCAGCGGCAGCAATCGCGGCTCCACCACCTGCAACAATGCCATGTAAAGATGCAATCACTGGAACAGGCGATGTTTGGACAGCATCAATGACGCGGCCAATCATCGCCTCATAATCGATCGCGTCTTGAGCAGATGCGAAGTTCTTGAAATTCGAAATATCAGTGCCCGAGGCAAACGCTTTCTCGCCTTCGGCAGTCAACATGATGACACGTGCATCACCGGGGTCACGACACAGATCCTCAAGTGCCTTGTACATCTCAAATGTCAGAGAGTTCCGTGACTCGGATCGCGTCAGGCGGTATTCAGCAATCCCGCCTTCCTCAGTAATCGTGTAATCGCTCACGCTATGACCTATAGATCACGTCGACCAAATACATCGGCACGCTAGGAACGTAGGTACACAACATCAACACTGCAAAAAGCACTGCAATGAAGTAGATATTGATCTTAGATACATCCCAAATATTGGCTCTCGCAACTGCGCAGGAGGTAATCAGTACGCTGGCGACGGGCGGAGTTTGCTGTCCGAGTGCTAAGTTGAGGGTTACCACTAAACCGAAATGGATTGGATCAATACCTGCTGCTTGAATGAGTGGGATCACAATCGGAACCACCAAAATGATTGCTGCAGCCGAATGAAGGAAAAAACCAATCACTAAAAAGAAGACATTCAGAATTGCAAGAATGACCCATTGGTTCGTTGTGATGTCTAGGATCCACTTCGCGAAATCTTGAGGGATCTGAGCACGGGTCAGGAATCCACCCATCACAACAGAGGCAGCGACAAGAAGCATGACGACAGCGGTTTGTACACCACCGTCGATCATTGCTCGCTTTAGATGGTCAAAATCCATCTTAGAATACCAAGCACTCACTAAAAGAGCGGCAACAACCGCAAGGCCTGCTGCCTCTGTCGCTGTCACATAGCCACCGAAGATCCCACCTAGAATCACAACGGGTAAAGTAAACGCGGGCAGTGCATCGATTAATGTGCGCCAAAGACGACGAAACTCAAATGCATCTTCCGTCGGCAGGTTATATTTACGAGCAAAGTAATACGCCATGCCCATCAGGCCAAATGCCCCTAGTAGTCCTGGGATAATCCCAGCGACAAATAATTGTTCGACCGAGGTTCCTGCGGACGTCGCATACAAAATCATCGGTATTGATGGCGGAATGATGATCGCAAGCGATGCTGATGACGAGGTAACAGCGGCAGCCAATGGGCCAGAGTATCCACGCTTTTTCATTTGTGGGATTAATACAGATCCAAGCGCGGCAACATCAGCAACAGCCGAGCCCGAGATTTCAGCGAAAAATAAGCTGACACCAATATTCACCATGGCGAGACCGCCACGCACAAAGCCGATAATGGCGTTAACAAAGTTAATCAATCTGTCTGTGATTCCACCGGCGTTCATAATGGCACCTGCTAATACGAACATTGGAATCGCAATCAATGAGAATTTTGTTGAGCCGTCATACATATCGAGGGCGAGCGTCACGACACTATCGAGTCCCTCGGTCACTGCTAAACCAAATATTGCAGAAACAGCCAATCCGACTGCGATCGGCACATTGAGGCAGATCAGTGCGAGAAGGATGAGAAACATAATAAAAACAATCATGACTTCGTCCCTGCCTTAGCGAGTTCTGTTTCCACTTCGTCTTCGATCTCTGCATGTTCGAGTGAAATCCCAGCACAAGTTTTTCTGTAATAGTCTGGGAAACTCAAAATTGCACAAAGAACAAAAAGACAAGCGCCAATGGGGATAACAGATTGGGTGAATTGGACAGGTATCCAGGTTAGCGATACCAGGTATTCGCCTTCTAGAACCACTAAAACTTCATATCCCGTATAGGCGAGAAGAATAAAGAAGCCGATAACGATAGCTTCAGCGAATAACACGGCTCCGGCTCGAATTGGCATTGGAATAGATAACAATACGGAATCAAAGCCGATATGACGTCGGTGCAATGCAGCGTACGCGCCACCGTAATACGTCAACCACGCAAGCTGGATTGCTGCGATTTCATCATACCAAGATACTGAATTCCCAGTGAGACGAGCGAGTACTGCAAAGATAACGACACCTGTTAGCGCGATCATCTGAAACAAAATAAACCACAAAAGTAGTTGATCCACAGCCTTTGCGAACCGATTCACCTGACACCCCTGATTTTTTACAGAAGGCGGCTCATGAGATTGAGCCGCCGTTAATCGTGTTAAACGTCCGACTTAGTTTGCGAGACCTTGAACGGTCTTCACTAACTCAGCGCCACCATCAACAGATGATGCAAATTCATCGTAAATTGGCTTTGATGCTTTGATGAATGCTGCGTTATCGGCTGTATTCACTTGAACGCCTGCGTCTTTAATCACGTCCAGGAGCTCTGTCTCAAGAGCTGCCGCTTTGCGATAAACGAATGTCTGTGTGGATTGCGCACAATCTGACAAGACTTGACGCACGTTTGCTGGATGCTTTTCAAAATGCTTCTTCGAGGACAAAATATACGCTGGGGTGTACACATGACCTGTGATCGAAAGGTATTTCTGTACCTCCTGGAACTTTGCCGAAGCAATCTGCGCATATGGGTTTTCTTGCCCATCAATAACGCCGGTCTTCAATGCAGTGAAGACATCAGAAAACGCCATTGGGGTTGGGTTCGCACCATACAGCTTGAACATCTTGACGCGCCAAGCACCTTTAGGTGTTCTTAATTTGACACCATCAAGATCTGCCGGAACGTTGATTGGGCGAGTATTGTTCGTAATGTGACGGAAGCCATTTTCGAAATAACCAACAATGTGATAACCCTTCGCTTGGGCAGCCGCTTGGAACGTACCACCGAGCTTTTCTTGAACTCGCTTCATATGTTCGCGATCTTTGATGATATATGGCATTTCGAACACACCAAATTCATCAGAGACCGATGACATGACTGATGACGGCAACGCAAAATCGACTTGACCCAATTTGAGTTTCTGCAGGAGCTCTTTGTCTTTACCCAATTGTGAAGAACCGAACGTTTGCACTTCGATTTTCCCATTAGATTCATCATTAACACACTGGGCGTACGCGTTGACGCTCGCCTCAAACAGCGAGCCTGGCTTGCCGACATGTCCAAATTTTAATGTGACATCAGCCGCCTGAACCTGCGCCGCTACCGCGACCGATAAAACAGCCGCTGATGCTGCTAGTGAACGTAAGACTTTCATAATTTTCTCCGTTTATTTTTATCCTTGGAGTGAATTTTTATTTACCGCATCAGAACCTGCATCGCAGCCTCTACACCCCCTGCCTTGTGCGGCACACCGGCAAGGCTCAATCCCATTTCAACACCACTAAGTGTCCCCATGAGCGTGAGTTCATTGATATCACCTAGATGTCCAATGCGAAAAGCTTTGCCTTTTAACTTTCCGAGACCGGTACCAAGTGACATGTCAAATCGTTCTAAAATAATTTTGCGCACAGCGTCGGCATCGTGCCCTTCGGGCAACATAATTCCCGTCAGTGCATGCGAATGTTGGGCTTGGTTTTGGCAGACTGTCTCGAGTTCCCACGCTGAGACAGCTGCCCGACATGCGTCGGCTAGCCGCTTGTGTCTTGCAAAAACGTTGTTCAAGCCTTCTTCTTCCAGCATTGCAATCGCTTCTTTCAATCCATAGAGCAGGGTCGTTGCTGGCGTGTAAGGGAAATATCCAGACTCATTAGAAGCCAACATATCATGCCAATCCCAATAAGAGCGTTTTGATCCGCCACGTTTCGCGGCGTCGATTGCACGCTCTGAAAGCGCGTTAAACCCAAGCCCTGACGGCATCATCAAACCTTTTTGAGATCCAGAAACGGTGACATCAGCACCCCACGCATCATGCTCATAGTCGACAGACGCCAATCCAGAAATGCTATCGACCAACAATAAAGCCGGATGATCAATTGCATCGATCGCTTGTCTCACAGACGCAATATCAGAGGTGATGCCACAGCTGGTTTCGTGGTGGACGCAGCAGACAGCTTTGATGGCGTGGTTGGTATCTTTTCGAAGTCTTTCTTCGATGCGATTTGCGTCGACGCCGTTTCGCCAGTCACCGTTCACAAATTCTGTGACAATACCGAGGCGGTCTGCCATTTGTTTCCAGAGCGTCGCGAACTGTCCAGTCTCATAAAAAAGAACCTGGTCACCCGGTTCAAGCACATTGGCCAGACAAGCTTCCCAAGCACCGGTCCCCGAACTGGGATAGATCACGACCGGCGATTTAGTTTTGAAGATCCGTTGCATCCCAGACAATACGGATTTGCCCAATTCAGCAAACTCGGGCCCTCGATGATCAATAACGGCTGAGTCGATCGCTCGTGATATTCGGTCTGGAACTGGACTTGGTCCTGGTATTTGTAAAAAGTGTCGCCCGGCCCTGTATGCCATGGGTGGAGTCCTTATTGTTATCTCTTTGGTTGAAACCACAGGCTTTGGTTGCAAGCCTATCTCAGTAAAGAATAATATGCATGATGTATTTTGTATGCAAAATAAAAAAGAGCAGTGATGAACACGTTAACAATGCCCAATTCCGATCAAATCGCCTCAATGATGCCGCGCGATCACTTAAGTGACGCGGAATTGGTGAAATTGAAAAACCAAATAAAACGCGACACGCAATGCGAGATTTTATTTTCTACTTTTGATCGTGGGCGGTATGCCACCGATGCAAGCCATTACCAAATTTTCCCCATTGGCGTTGTGATCCCTAAATCAAGCGATGATCTGAGTTCACTTATTGAGATAGCACGCGAGTTTCAAATCAGCCTCACAGGCCGTGGCGGCGGAACCAGTCAGAATGGCCAAACCATTAATCAGTCACTGATCATTGATTATTCAAAGTATGTCAATGGAATCGTAGAGATTGATCCTGAAAAAAAAACGTGCCGCGTCGAACCGGGGATCGTTCTAGATCATTTAAATGCCAAACTGAAATCCTCAGGACTTTGGTATCCAGTTGATGTCTCAACGTCCAGTCGAGCAACGCTCGGAGGCATGACAGGGAACAACAGTTGCGGCTCGAGAAGTATTCGTTATGGCACGATGCGCGACAATGTTCAAAGTGTCCGAGCAAGATTAGCTGACGGCTCAATTGCGCATTGGACAACGCTATCGACAGCAGAACAACAGTTATCTACTGAGGTTTTGGCCGAGCGCGGTGATCTGCTTGGACAGCTACTTCATTTGGGTGCACAGAACAAATCTCTGATTGAGTCGCGGCTTCCACAATTAATGCGCCGAGTCGGCGGATATAATATCGATGCATTGATTCCGGATGGAAATGGTGGCTCAGGATGTTGGCCCGGGACACGCGCCAATCCATCGCATCTGTTCGTTGGCAGTGAGGGCACGCTTGGATTGTTCGAGGAACTAGAGCTCAAACTATCACCCGTTCCGAAAAATAAGACATTGGGAGTCTGTCACTTCAAAACGTTTTATGCTGCCATGGATGCAGCGCAGCACTTAGTGACTCTCGGACCAACTGCCGTCGAGTTGGTCGACAGAACCATGATCAATTTGTCTCGCGACATTCCAATGTTCGCAAAGACTGTCGACTTGTTTGTGAAAGGTGAGCCTGACGCGCTGTTGTTGGTTGAGTTTGCAGAAGACGATCAAAACGAAAATATCCACAGACTCGATCTCCTTGAGCAAATGATGGCCGATCTGGGCGAGGTCAATTCTGTCGTAAGGGCAGAAGATTCAGCATTCCAAAAGCAAATTTGGGAGGTCAGGAAACAGGGCCTCAATATCATGATGTCGATGCGTGACGATGCAAAACCGATATCGATCGTCGAAGACTGTGCTGTCGAACTCAAGGATCTGGCGGAATACACCCGACGGCTAACCGAAGTGTTTGAAAAGCATGGGACTAGCGGATGTTGGTACGCTCATGCATCTGTTGGGACCCTCCATGTAAGGCCGGTACTGAATCTAAAGAAACAACTCGGCGCAGATTCGCTCAGAGCCGTTGCTGAAGAAGCATTCGAAATGGTTCGCGAGTACAAAGGTTCGCACTCAGGTGAACATGGCGACGGCATCGCGCGCTCGGAATTTCATAAAGATATGTTCGGTACTGAAATGGTCGAATTATTCGAACAAGTCAAGTCGCTACTGGACCCCGAAGGAATCTTTAACCCACACAAAATCGTCAATCCTCCAAAGCATGACGATCGAACGCTCTTTCGTTTCGCGCCGACATACGAAGAGCAGGTATCCGTTCACGGGGCGTTTGAAACCGGTTTTGATTGGTCAAACTGGGGCAGCTTCAGTGGTGCCGTTGAAATGTGTAACAACAACGGGGCTTGCAGAAAAACAGACCCTGGCGTGATGTGCCCATCGTACCGGGTAACCAAGAATGAAAAAGATTTAGTTCGCGGACGAGCCAATACGTTGCGATTAGCACTCTCCGGACAACTTGGCTCAGAAGCCATCACCTCTGAAGAGATGCTTGAGACCATGAAACTTTGCGTCGGATGTAAGGCATGTCAAAACGAATGTCCGACCAGCGTCGATATGGCCAAGATGAAAACTGAGGTTCTCTACCAAAGAGCTCAGAGATTCGGTGTTGGATTACGGGAAAAATTAATCGCTTACATGCCTCATTACGCACCATGGTTAGCGAAGGTACCGTGGCTTGCAAATCTACGCGACCAAATTCCAGGGCTCCCGTGGCTCACAGAAAAAACCTTGGGTTTAGCAAAAAATCGACAGTTGCCAGTTTGGGATAGAGCCTACCAAGAACCCTCCTGTGAACCTCAAACAGATAAACCGACTGTGATCTTATTTGGCGATACATTTAATCGATCATTTGAGACAAAAAACCTGTATGCAGCTCGCCAAGTACTTGAGTCCATGGGGTATGAGGTCATTGAACCAAAACCTGACAACCGATCTGTGTGTTGCGGACGCACGTTCCTCGCTGCAGGGCTAATTGATCAGGCCCGAAATGAAGCGTCGCGTTTTGTTCAGACTGTAATGCCCTGGATCCGCAAGGGTATTCCAGTGGTCGGCCTCGAACCGTCATGTCTTCTGACACTCCGCGATGAATTCCAGGTGCTGCTTCCAGACAGCGATGCAAACCTACTCGCAGAACATGCATTTTTATTTGAGGAGTTTATTGAAAGGGAGCTGAGCGCTGAGCGTGCAAGTCTAAGTTTGAATAACGCACAGTGTTCCGAAGTGCTAGTACACGGTCATTGCCATCAAAAAGCCGCGCGCGCCATGGGTCCAGTTGAAGCGCTTCTGAATCGAATCCCTGGACTCAACGTAACACTTATCGAATCGTCTTGTTGCGGAATGGCAGGTCATTTTGGTTATCAAAAAGAAACACTGAACGAGTCGTTAGCGATGGCTGAATTGGATCTGTTACCAGCTGTTCGGACAGCAAACAATCAAACTCGAATCGTCGCTGATGGCACAAGTTGCCGTCATCAAATCGCTGATAACACGTCTCGCCAAGCTGAACACGTCGCGATACTCTTGGCCGAACATTTGAAGAAGGATTAGTGTGTTGGATCCCGACATCATCGTACGCGCTCCACTGCATGTACAGGTCGCCGAACGGTTGCGTGTATTAATCAACACAGGAGAGTTAGCACCCGGCTCGCGACTGAATGAAATCGATTTGTGCAGCACAATGGGAGTTAGTAGAACTCCTTTGCGAGAGGCGATTCGATCACTTGCAACAGAGGGGCTCATCGAACTTCAACCCAATCGTGGTGCAACAGTAAGCATCGTAACGCCCGCCGATGTCACAGAGATCTTGCCCATCATGGCCTCGCTCGAAGGCTTAGCTGGCCGGCTCGCAGCAATACATATGGACGCATCAAAAATCCGTGAAATCCGTCAAATCCACGATCAAATGCTTACGCATTATAAAAATAAGGAAATCAGCGAGTATTTTGAAACAAATCGTCTCATTCATGAGTTGATCACCGAAGGAAGTGGCAATCAGACATTAATTGACACAATAAACAACCTGTCAGCTAAGGTACGACGGGCCCGCTTTAGTGCCGAAATGACTGAAGAAAGTTGGGCAAGGGCGGTGAATGAACACGAAGAAATGATCGAGGCGCTTGAACACAATGATGCTTCCCGACTCGAAACGATACTAATCCGACACGTGGATACAAAACGATCCACAATCCTTGGTTCATTAGAGAATAATCACTGAGTCGTCCCCATTAGGTGAACCTGAACCGTACGTTGTGACCCGCGTGCTCGGTGCTCAAGTAAAAAGATACCTTGCCAAGTTCCTAAGACGAGTTCCCCGTTTCGCACGCTTAATGTGATATGCGTTTGTGTCAACGCAGTTTTCAAATGGGCTGGCATATCGTCGGGACCCTCAAGATCATGCTCATAGCGCCCAGATTCCATCGGCGCAATGCGATCTAGAAATCGAACGATATCGCGCTGAACATCTGACGATGCATTCTCTTGAATTAACAAGGACGCCGAGGTGTGCACGATTGATAACTGACATAGACCGTCTCGAAGACAACAATTCATCAGAGAACGCTGAACCTGATCAGTAATCGAGTGCATCGAATACTCTTGAGTTGCCACGGTTATTTCGTCAAAAAATTGCTGCATCTATTCCCTCGTTATCTCTTAAATCTACTAGATATAGTGTCTTGACAGATAATTTACCCCAATATATTGTGATTCTAAATTGAAGGGAGAGATACATGATAATCGCTTCGTCAATCGTTGCCCTCGGATTTGGACTGATCCTTGGACTTCTTTTAGGAAATACCTCGTTATTACTCCTAACATCCGTGCTGTGTTTTGGTCTGTTTTGGCTCTCGCAAATCATTAGGCGTCAGATGCGGCAGTCGGACGGAATCCGTTCAACAGGTCTTCCAATATCCATTTTTCAAAGCGAATTTGATGATTTTGAATTTACCGACGATAGAAATCGGTTAATGCGGAAAAAGTTTATTTCACGAGCGATCGGTTATGCAGTTGGAGTTTTACTCGGCGGCGTTTTGGCTCCGGTCCTTTCAGCAATGTTATGAGCCTACAGGAGCCTCGCTAAACGGTCCGACTTCCTTAACTTCCTTGCACTTATCGAGAGCAACCTCTTCAAAAGTTACCCACCATTTAAAAGGATCATCTCCTAAACTCATACCGTGCTCGCTGACTTCTTTCATTGCAGCGAATCGCTTTTTATCGGTTGCAGCCATCTCCATGATTGATGCCCAGCTATAAGCCCGAATCTCCTTCGGATCAAATGCATATCGTATTTTCGGTATCTCGGAGTTTCCGATCGAATAACAGAACGATTGCTCTGTGAACCACAAATAACGTCCGCGTGACTTATATTCTTTTTTGGTGGTTCGCCATTGATAACTTAGTTCCGATGAACGGGGTTGGTTTAAATGAAGACCTGCTTCAATAAAATACTCAAGCCGACATCCCTCAAGGCCAAGAAAACCTGACTCATCGATCTCCTTCCGAATGGGCTCGTGAGAGAAGTGATAAATCATTAAATTTCTTGGCGGAGAGTCGCGATTTCGTCATTGAGTTTCTGAATATCTTGCTGGCACTCCTCAATCCGAAGCTTTGCAAGTTCTTTGCGCTGGTCTTTACCGGCATTGGTTAGATTATAAGTTTGACCGCGCTTTCCTTTAGATGTTGTAACCACATTCGTTTCTAAAATCCCGGCACCCACCAAAGCACGAATGGTTTGATTCGCTGTACCCAAGCTCACGTCAACCTGTTCTGCAAGCTCACGCTGCGAAATCTCTTCTGCTTTTTCAATAACTCGCAATAAGTTCAGAGCTCGCTCTGTCGATAAACCCATTTTTAAACCTCACATGTACAATACGTCTAATTATTGGTTGCAGCCTTAGTAAGACCAAGGCACTGTGAAAATACAATCTTCAGGGTGCCTTCAAGAGACGAACATATTGCTGATTAGAATACTCGAAAACAGATTTTTTCTCATTATCGCCCTCATTGTCAGCGTGTTGATCGCATTTGAGATCCAAAAATTTGTAATTTTTCCGATTGAAAGTTTGTTGGAGTTTTCGATTACTCAGCACGCGAGCATGATTTATTTACCTGCGGGAGTTGTGTTTTTATCGTTTTATTTACTGCGGTGGTGGTTCTTCCCCGTTGTATTGGTCGGAAGAACCTGGATATCAATTCAATTTGAGGGCTTGGAGGTCTGGCTTGAAGCCATCATTTTTAATAGCGTTATCGCATGCCTTTATCCCATGTGGTTGCATCTTCTAAATTCGGCAAAATGGGATGTATTTGGCGACCATAATGAAGATGAGCTTACAATCGCGGGGGCTATGATTTTTGCCCTATTAGTCTCATTCAGTACTGGGCTCTTATCAGCAATCCACCAAACGACGATTGGCATGGTCCCGATCGCACAATCACTGCAATACACGGTGCACTTCATCATTGGTGACACATTAGGAACTGGGGTGGTTCTCTATTTGTTTTATCGCCTTCTCAAATGGAACCAATCAAAGACCGGTGAATGCTGAGGTTTATTCGACCGTCACAGACTTTGCTAGATTTCGCGGTTGATCAACATCAGTACCGCGTAATACAGCGACATGATAAGACAGCATCTGCAACGGAAGCGTAAATACGATAGGTGCAATGAGCGCTTCCGTGCTCGGCATTACACACTGGATGATTCCATCAGATGACTCACTGGCGACAGCAAAATCCGCGAATACAATAAGTCGACCACCGCGCGCTTTGACTTCCGACAAATTCGATCGTAGTTTTTCGACTAACTCATCATTCGGCGCCACAGCGACGACTGGCATCTCTTCATCAACCAATGCCAATGGGCCATGCTTGAGCTCGCCTGCTGCGTAGGCTTCAGCATGGATATAGGATAATTCTTTTAGTTTTAAAGCACCTTCCATGGCAATTGGGTTCATGGTTGCTCGACCCAGAAACAAAGTGTGCTGCTTATCGATGAACTGTTTCGAAATGGTCTGAATCTCAGGCTCAGTTGCTAATACATCGCGTAATAGAGACGGTAGGCTTTGAAGAAGACCTACAAACTCTTGTTCTTCAAATCCTTCGGCCTCTCTCATTTTCGCCATCAAACCCGATAACAAGAGTAATACTGTCAACTGGGTAGTAAACGCCTTCGTACTAGCAACACCGATTTCAGGACCAGCTTCGGTTAACAGTGCGAAGTCTGTCTCGCGAACAAGGCTCGATGTTGCAACATTACAAATCGCGAGCGTGGCTAGAATGTGCGTCCCATCGATATTGCGAAGCGCAGACAATACGTCAGCTGTTTCGCCTGATTGGGATATCGCAATCCATAACGTTCCCGGTATTGTGACTACTCGTCGGTATCGATACTCGCTTGCGATTTCAACTTGGCAAGGGATGCCGACCAACTCCTCAATCCAATACTTTGCAACCAAACCTGCGTGATAGCTCGTGCCGCATGCGACGATCTGGACAGCTTGAGCACCTTCGAGTAGTTGATCACCATTTGGCCCTAAGATTCCACTCAAGATCCGATGGTCACTGAGACGTCCCTGCAGTGTTGCTTTGACTGCATCCGGTTGCTCATGGATTTCCTTCTCCATGAAATGCCGATAATGACCTTTTGTAGTTTGTTCGTTAGACGCCGTGGCTTGCACAATGTCTCGATCAACGGCATTGGATTCCTGATCGAAAATGGCAATAGTTTGAGCTGTCAGCCGTGCGCAATCGCCTTCCTCTAGGAATATAAAACGGTCAGTCACATGAAGAAGTGCTAATTGGTCTGAGCCAACAAAATATTCACCATGTCCCACACCAATGACAAGTGGACTACCTTTCCGGGCAACCCACAGGACGCCAGGCGTCTGTTGATCCAAGATCGCAAGCGCAAATGCACCCTCAAGTCGTGTAATTGCTGCCTGGACAATGGCATCAAAGTTGTCGTGTGTTTGACTCAAATGATTGAGGAGATGTGCAATGGTCTCAGTGTCTGTTTCCGATTCGAATTCATAACCCGAAGCGGTCAGTTGCGTTTTGAGGCTTTCAAAGTTTTCAATAATGCCGTTATGAACAACCGCGAAACGGCCGGAAATATGAGGATGAGCATTATTCACGCTCGGAACCCCATGGGTGGCCCAGCGCGTGTGTGCAATGCCCTGTAATGCTCGGGTTGCAGTTAATTGGCTCTCAAGCTCCGCAACTTTACCCTGAGCTCGTGTCCGAGTGATTTCGCCCTGATCTAATGTCGCGATGCCTGCCGAGTCGTAACCACGATATTCCAGTCGCTTTAAGCCTTCGATCAAAATGGATTGAACCGGTCGTTCCGCAATGGCTGCGACGATGCCACACATGGCCTATTCCTTTGATTTTTTTGGGCGTTGATAGCCCGAAATTTTGACTTGTTTGGAACGGGTAATTGCTAATTCGTCGGCTGCGACATCAGTCGTAATGACCGAGCCCGCACCAGTGGTCGCGCCATCACCAACCGTTACCGGAGCAACTAAACAGGTATTAGAGCCAATAAACACATTATTCCCGAGTGTAGTTTGATGTTTATACGCACCATCATAATTGCACGTAATTGTTCCAGCGCCGACGTTCACATGGGTGCCGAGCACCGCGTCACCGACATATGATAAATGGTTTACTTTTGAACCCTGTCCAACTTTTGCATTTTTCGTTTCACAAAAGTTACCAATATGCGTCGCTTCGGATAATTCGGTGCCGGGTCGCAGGCGACTAAAAGGCCCAATTTGCGCTTGATGGCCAACAATGCTCGATTCAATGATCGTATAGGGCTTAATAATCGTGTTCTTACCGATGACTACATCGGTAAGATGCGACCCGTACCCGATTCGTACCCCGGATGCGATTGAAGCAGGTGCGTTAATTGTGACGTTTGGCTCGATCACTGTGTCAGATGCGATATCGATATCTGACCCATTAATGTAAACAGTATTCGGGTCAATGAGGGTCACGCCATTTTTCATCAATTGGTGGCGCCGGTTACTCTGAATGATTTGATTGAGATCTGCCAACTGGATCCGATCGTTGACGCCCATTGTTGCAGACAAAGAACCTTGTATTCCAAATACTTCGAGACCCGAATCAACACTTAATTGAACACAATCTGTTAAATAATATTCATTTTGAACATTGGCATCACTCAATGCGGGTAACAACTGTTGAAATAGTGATGTGGGTGCTGCGTAGATACCGCTGTTGATCTCGCAAATTTTCAGTTGCTCTTCGGATGCATCGCGGTGTTCAACGATCGCAGTCACAGTACCTGTTTGGTTGCGAATAATACGACCATAACCTGTAGGGTCTTTGACAACTGCGGTCAAGACAGCAAGATGCTCCTGTCCTGAGTTAAGAAGTGGCTCAATATCGTTCTCTGACACCAGTGGAACATCACCGTACAGGACAAGAGTCTGGCCTTCAGGAGGCAAGTCTTGCATCGCAATTTGTAGAGCGTGGCCGGTTCCTAGCTGCTCATTTTGATGAACAACCTCAGCTCCACGCTCAATGACGAATGGATCAACCAACTCACGACCATGGCCCGTGACGACACGAATCCGGCCACTACGCTTTGCAATGAGTTTTTTTGCAACCGCAATGACGTGGCCAAGAAGGGGTTCGCCTGCAAGATCATGCAGGACTTTCGGGAGAGAAGAGTGCATCCGGCTGCCTTTACCGGCAGCCAGAATGACAACATTAAGCACGGCGATGACGCAACTGCTCAATCACACGTAAGCGTGCAACCGCTTCAGCCAATTCGACTGTAGCTCGGGAATAATCAAATTCACCTTTCTGTTCTTCAAGAAGTCGCATCGCTTCTTCTTTTGCGTGAACTGCCGCCGCTTCGTCCAAATTTTCAGCACGCTCGGCAGTATCAGTCAGAATCGTAACCTGTGTCGGAATGACTTCAAGAAATCCCCCTGAGGCGAAGAATAATTCTTCTTCGCCGTTTTCAAACACAAGACGGACTGGGCCTGGCTTCAATGAGGTGATAAGAGGGGCGTGCCCTGGCGTAATACCAAGATCACCCAAATTACCTGAAGCGATAACCATCTGCACGTCGCCCTCGTAAAGCGAATTTTCAGCGGAGACCACCTTACACTTCATGGTAGTTGCCATGAGAACCCCTTAAAGACTCTTTGCCTTCTCTACTGCTTCGTCGATACCACCCACCATATAGAACGCCTGTTCTGGAAGATGATCGTACTCGCCATTCAAAATACCTTGGAACCCTCGGATTGTATCTTTCAATGAAACATACTTGCCGGGTGATCCGGTAAATACCTCAGCAACGAAAAATGGCTGTGACAAGAAGCGCTCCATCTTACGAGCACGGGCCACAGTCATCTTGTCTTCTTCTGACAATTCATCCATACCAAGAATCGCAATGATATCTTTCAATTCTTTGTAACGCTGAAGGATCGACTGAACACTCCGCGCGACATCGTAATGTTCTTGACCGATAACAAGCGGGTCAAGCTGACGGGATGTGGAATCCAATGGATCAACCGCAGGATAAATACCAAGTGCAGCAATGTTACGACTCAATACAACCGTCGCGTCCAAGTGAGCGAACGTAGTCGCTGGCGATGGATCCGTCAAGTCATCGGCTGGTACATAAACGGCCTGAATCGAAGTGATCGACCCAGTCTTAGTTGAAGTAATACGCTCTTGGAGAACACCCATTTCTTCAGCCAACGTTGGCTGATAGCCTACCGCTGAAGGCATACGACCAAGCAATGCAGATACTTCAGTACCAGCAAGGGTATAACGATAAATGTTATCAACGAACAACAGTACGTCACGACCTTCATCGCGGAAATACTCAGCCATAGTCAAACCTGTCAAGGCAACCCGAAGACGGTTTCCTGGCGGCTCGTTCATCTGACCATACACGAGAGATACTTTATCGAGTACGTTCGACTCAGTCATCTCATGATAGAAATCGTTACCTTCACGAGTTCGCTCACCGACACCTGCGAACACTGAAAAACCAGAGTGCTCGATAGCGATGTTTCGAATCAATTCCATCATGTTGACAGTTTTACCAACGCCAGCACCACCGAACAGGCCTACCTTCCCGCCCTTGGCAAATGGAGCGACAAGATCGATTACTTTAATACCAGTTTCGAGGAGCTCTGTTGACGCAGATTGCTCAGCAAACGTTGGTGCTGTGCGGTGAATCGGCATACGAGCCTGTTCACCAATATCACCTTTTTCATCGATTGGATTACCGAGGACATCCATGATTCGACCAAGCGTTTCAGTTCCGACTGGGACCGAAATCGCTGCATTTGTATTGGTTACCTGTAGTCCACGCGATAGGCCCTCTGTGGAACCCATAGCGATTGTGCGAACGATTCCGTCACCTAATTGTTGCTGTACTTCAAGAACAATAGGCTTCCCTTCAACGTTCAGCGCATCATAGACCTGAGGAACAGTTTCACGCGGGAACTCGACGTCGATAACCGCGCCGATGATTTGGACAATCTTTCCGCTACTCATCGTATTTCTCCTAAAACAATCCGTTATTACAGTGCCGCAGCACCGCCAACAATTTCTGAAATTTCTTGTGTGATCGCTGCCTGTCGCGCCTTGTTGTAGACAAGTTCGAGATCATTGATCAACTGACCTGCGTTGTCTGTTGCCGCTTTCATCGCGACCATCCGAGCAGCTTGCTCACACGCAAGGTTTTCTACAACCGACTGATAGACCAGTGATTCGATATAGCGCACGAGTAGTGCGTCTAAGACTTCACGTGCATCTGGCTCATAAATGTAATCCCAATGCGCGCCCATGTTGGTCGACAACTCGTCCTGCGCACTCTTAGGAAGTGGCAGCAATTGCTGTACTGTCGGCGACTGCGTCATTGTGTTTACAAATTGGTTATACACCACATACAAGCGATCGATTTTGCCCTCTTCATAGGCATCCATCATCACTTTGACGCTTCCGATCAAATCAGCGACCGTAGGTTGATCGCCAACCTGACCCGCCGTTGCCACGACGTTGCCACCGAAGCTTCGGAAAAAACCAATTGCTTTTGAGCCGATTACAGCCAAATCGACCGCAACATCATTACCGTGGTGTGATCCAAGCTCGCCTACAACCTTTTTAAATAGGTTTGCGTTCAACCCGCCACAAAGACCACGATCAGTTGAGACGACGATATAACCAACACGCTTAACTTCGCGCTCATCCAGGTACATGTGGTTGTATTCGGGATTCGCATTAGCCAAGTGACCGATGACCTCCAAAATACGATCCGCGTACGGGCGCGTAGCACCCATACGCTCCTGAGCTCTACGCATCTTTGAAGCCGCAACCAATTGCATCGCACTCGTGATTTTCTGAGTGTTTTTGATGCTACCAATCTGGGTGCGAATTTCTTTACCGGCTGCCATTTTGTGCCCCTTTCTTACCTGGCCTTAGTAGGTCCGCGATGATTTGAAAGATTCAACACAGGCTTTTAATTTAGCCGCGATGTCGTCGTTGTAGTTGCCAGACTCATTGATCTCATCACGCAATCCAGCATGCTCAGAATTAAAGTAGTCTAAAAGCGCTGCTTCAAAATCGACTACTTTGTTAACATCGACATCATCTAAGAAACCTTCGTTAGCAACAAACAAGACCAAACCCATTTCAGCAACTGACTGAGGGCTGTATTGCTTCTGCTTCATCAGTTCAGTAACACGCTGCCCATGCTCGAGTTGCTTGCGCGTCGCATCGTCAAGATCTGATGCAAACTGAGCAAATGCGGCGAGCTCACGATACTGTGCGAGTGCCAAACGAATACCACCACCCAATTTTTTAACGATTTTCGTTTGCGCAGCGCCACCGACACGAGAAACCGAAATACCAGCATTCATCGCTGGACGAATACCCGAGTTAAAGAGGTTCGTTTCAAGGAAGATCTGACCGTCAGTAATTGAAATTACGTTGGTTGGTACGAAAGCAGATACGTCACCAGCCTGAGTTTCAATAATCGGTAGTGCAGTCAGAGAGCCAGTTTGGCCTTTGACCTTTCCGTCTGTTAACTGCTCGACATAATCGGCGTTGACACGTGCAGCGCGCTCGAGGAGACGCGAGTGCAAGTAGAAAACATCACCAGGATACGCTTCACGCCCTGGCGGACGACGAAGGAGTAGTGAAATCTGACGATAAGCAACCGCTTGCTTTGAAAGATCATCATAAACAATCAATGCATCTTCACCGCGGTCGCGGAAATATTCACCCATTGTACAGCCTGAAAATGGAGCCAAAAACTGCATTGATGCAGGATCAGCAGCACCCGCTGCAACGATGATCGTGTGATCCATTGCACCGTGTTCTTCAAGCTTCCGTACGACTGATGCAATCGATGATTGTTTCTGACCGATCGCAACATAGATACATTTTACGCCCGTACCTTTTTGGTTGATGATTGCGTCGATTGCGACAGCGGTTTTACCAGTCTGACGGTCACCAATAATCAACTCACGCTGACCGCGGCCGATTGGTACCATCGCGTCGATTGCCTTCAAACCTGTCTGTACAGGCTGATCAACTGATTGACGAGCAATAACCCCTGGTGCAACTTTCTCAATTGCATCGGTACCATCTGATTCGATGTCACCTTTACCATCGATCGGATTCCCCAACGCATCAACGACTCGACCACAAAGCCCAGCGCCGACTGGAACTTCCAGAATTCGACCTGTACAGCGTGCAGTCTGACCTTCGGCAAGCTTTTGGTAATCACCTAGAACAACAGCACCAACAGAATCACGCTCTAGGTTCAGCGCCATTCCATAGACGCCACCGTCAAATTCAATCATCTCCCCGTACATTACGTCGGCGAGACCATAAACACGAACAATACCGTCAGAGACGGAAACGATCGTTCCTTCGTTTTTTGCTGAGACAGCGATATCAGCTTTCGCAATTCGCTGCTTGATCAGTTCGCTGATCTCAGAAGGATTCAATTGATCCATGAAACTTTCCTTTCAAATTCTCTTTGCTTAAGCGGTTAGTGATTCGGCGATCTTCGAAAGCCTTCCACGAACCGTTGCGTCAATTACAGTGTCACTTGATCGAATCTCGAAACCACCAATCAGCGACTGATCTACAGAAGTCTCAACACGAATAGACTTTCCGGCATATCGTGTTTTCAACTTAGCTTCTAATAGCTGGATCTCATCATCTTCCAAAGGAAATGCACTTGTAATTGTAATTTCCATTGCTTGCTGGCCTTCAGCCAATAAAGCCTCGAATTCTGTTGAAATCACTGGCAAAGCCAACAGACGCCCGTAATGTGCAAGGGCTTCCATCAATTCATTCGCCCCTTCAACAGTTACATCTGCTGTTAAGTCCGCCAATATCGAACATTTTGCACTCGCTGCGACAGCCGGATTCTTTAACATTTCAACTGTTGCTTCATCAACCGCGATCAAAGCTGCTTTTTGCAAAAACGCGCTCCAGGCAGATTCTGTCTTAGTCGACGTTGCGTGCGTGAAAATCGCTTTGGCGTAGGGCCTAGCAATTGTGATGAGTTCTGCCACTGATCGCCTCCCTAAAGCTCATTAGCCAAGTCGGCCAACAACTTTTTATGTGCAGCCTGATCGACTGAAGCCCCAAGGACTTTTTCGGCGCCTGTGACTGCAAGTTTTGCAACATCTGCACGCAATGCTTCGCGGGCTTGCGCTGCATCTTGTGCAATTTGCGCTTGAGCAGATGCCATAATTTTTTCAGCTTCTGCTCGGGCTTTGTCTTGTGCTTCCTCAACGATTTGCGACGAACGCTTATTTGCTTGCTCAAGTAACTCTGTTACCTGAGTTCGCGCTTCCTTCAGTTCGTCTTCGATCTGGCTTTTTGCATTTTCGAGATCGCGAGCTGCTTTATCGGCAGCATCCAACCCCTCGGCAATACGTTTTTGACGTTCTGCCATAGCTGTAACGATCGGCGGCCACACGTACTTCATACAAAAGACGACGAAGATAGTGAACGCGATGAGCTGCCCAATTAGTGTGAGATTCAAATTCACAACATTACCTCGCTAAATTAATGATAAGACCCAGTGAAAGGTCGTATCAAAGCTGAGCGACGAATGGGTTCGCGAACGTGAAGAACAGCGCAAGACCAACACCGATCATCGTGACCGCATCAAGAAGACCGGCAATGATGAACATTTTCGTTTGCAACATTGGTACCGTCTCAGGGTTGCGTGCTGCACCTTCTAAGAACTTACCACCAAGGATCGCAAAGCCAATCGCTGTGCCTAATGCGCCAAGTCCAATGATCAGAGCGACCGCTAACACGGTCATTGATACTACTGCTTCCATTATTTCCTCCAGTTAAGGATCTAGTTTAAATTAAAGGCTTATTAGTGATGCTCATGAGCCATTGATAAATACACAATGGTTAACATCATAAAAATGAACGCTTGCAGCGTAATTACAAAGATGTGGAAGATAGCCCAAGGTACCGACAACACCCATTGCAAATAAAACGGCAGAAGACCGATCAAAATAAAAATCAATTCCCCTGCATACATATTACCGAACAGTCGAAGTGCCAAAGAAATTGGTTTCGCAATCAGTCCGACTCCTTCAAGAAGAAAGTTAAAAGGCAACAACCACTTTCCGAATGGCTGTAACGTCAATTCACCGATAAACCCGCCAGCGCCTTTGATTTTGAATGAGTAAAAGATAATGAGTACAAACACACCCAAAGACATGCCCAAGGTCGCATTCAGATCAGTAGTTGGCACGATTTTCATATATTCGACACCAACTAATGAAAACAATTTTGGCATTAAATCGATGGGTAATAACTTCACTGAATTCATGATGAAAATCCAGCCGAAGATCGTTAAAGCAAGAGGAGCAACTGCTTTGCTCTTCCCATGAAACGTTTCTTTTACCGAGGAATCAACGAATTCGACTACCATTTCGACAAGATTAAGAACGCCAGAAGGAACACCTGAGGTCGCGCGTTTCGCTCCAGCATGAAACAACCAACAAAACACGATACCAAGCAAAAATGCCCAGCCAACCGTATCAACGTGAATTGCCATAAAACCCATTTCAGAAGCTTCTTTTCCGCCATGAGCAAACGACCAGCCATTTACCGGGTGATATCCATACGTCAAATTTGTTAAGTGATGCTGAATATATTCAGAAGGTGTTGGATTTTGAAGCGCCATTACTATTTCCAATCAATGTTTTGACTCCCTTTTGACAGTTAAAGGGAGGCTTAGTTGTCCTACCAAGACCGTTGTCACGAATCCGGCGAGTACTGCTGGAGCATTAAGCCATGTCACATTTGACCAAACCAATGCAAAAAGCACCGCAGTTATACTTAATTTAAGCCCTTCGCCCACAAAAAAGCTTCGAGCTATTGCACGCGCATTTCGCGCACCTTGCTGCTTAAACACCCAAAAACCCATCAGTCCTTGAGGTATTAATGCAACCAGTCCACCAATCAACACGCTTGCGGCATGAAGGGTAGAAAAAACCGTTTGTCCGATGATTGCGCCAATTAACATCGTTGTCCCCTGGACCAAAAAAACTTTAATCGCTGGGTGATCTGTCATTAACATCATCATTACGACGCGGGAGTATATTCAGTCAAATGTGTCGGATCAATGACAATCGTCAAAACTAAGGCGAAGGTCTTGTGCCTCAATCCTTGGCTTTTAAGCGAGCAACGATGCCATCAAGCACATCAAGTGATCCATATTCGATAATAATCTGACCTTTGCCGCCGTTTTTTGCCTTGATCGTAACTGAAGCTCCTAAGCGATCTGACAATTTGCTCTCAAGCCGTGTTACGTCTGGATCCTTTCCATTCCCTGTGCTTGGCACGTCCTCATCAGAGAGTAACTTTTTAACCAACGCTTCGGTTTGCCTGACGGACAACTGCGATCGCAAGATATCCTCTGCTGTCTTTTGTTGCATACTTTCAGGCAACGGTAAAAGAGCTCGAGCATGACCCATTTCGAGTCGTCCATCTTCAAGCATTGCTTGAACGCCGGTGCCTAAATTTAATAACCTGAGCAGATTCGCAACATTCGAACGACTCGATGAAATCATCGTAGCCAACGCTGTTTGATCCATTGAAAACTCGTCACGCATGCGGGCTAAAGCACGCGCTTGCTCGATTGCCGTGAGCTGTTCCCGTTGGATATTTTCAATGAGCGCAAGAGCCGCGACTTGCTGGTCGTCAAGATCCCGGATGATCACTGGAATATCGGCTAACCCTGCTCGTTGAGTTGCTCGCCACCGCCGCTCACCTGCGATTAACTCATGGCCACGAGCAGTTTTTCGTACCACGATTGGCTGCATGACACCATGCTGACGAATTGAGTCAGCCAGTTCATCAAGCTCTAATTCATTAAAACGCGTCCTGGGTTGGAATGGATTCGGAATAATGGTCTCGACTGCTAATCGAGTCAGACCAACTGCAGTTTCGGTGCTTGATGTTGTTTGACTAGATTGTTCTGTATTTAGAACCGCATCAACTGTCGATTGATCAAGGCCTAGTAATGGGTTGAAACCCAGACCGCGTTTTTTTTGAGTCATGCTGCTTTTTTCATTTTTAATCGTTTACGTAATTCTGAGGCCAGTGCTAAGTAGGATAATGCTCCTTTTGACAAGCGATCATAACGCAAGACAGGAAGACCATGACTTGGAGCCTCTGCTAACCTGACATTTCTTGGAATAACCGTTTTAAAAACTCTTTCACCAAAAAATTGTTCAAGTTGTTGTGATACTTGGCGAGTTAAACTCGTTCGAGGGTCGTACATTGTTCGTAAAACACCGTCGATTTCGAGGGTTGGATTATGGCTTCCACGAACTTGGTCGATCGTTTCGATGAGAGCTGCTATTCCCTCAAGAGCAAAGAACTCACACTGTACTGGAATAATGACACCATCAGCTGCAATTAGACCGTTAATCGTCAACATACTGAGTGCTGGCGGGCAGTCGATTAGTACAAAATCATAACTTTCGGCTTGTTCCACTAACGCATCTTTCAAACGATACTGAGCACGATGTTGTCCAATCAAACCGACTTCCGCTTCCGTTAACTGGATGTCAGATGGTAATAAATCATACCCTGCTTCAGTGCCTAAAATGCACGTTTCACGAAACGATGATTCACCTAGCAAAAGTCCGCGAACATCCTGATCAATTGTGTTTTTCGTTACACCTGACCCAGACGTTGCATTACCTTGAGGATCGAAATCAATAACCAATACTTGGTAGCCCATTTCGCTCAATGTTGCGCCCAAATTGACACACGTGGTTGTTTTACCAACACCGCCTTTTTGATTCGTTATTGCAATAATTCGACTCATTTCGATCTCAGTTTAGCTATTGCCAACGCTCGGTTTTCTTCAACTGTGTGAGGAAGTTTGTGTAACTCGATCGTAAACTCAGTATGTGTCATTTCTGCGTCAGCGATTTCCGCCTCAGCCAATGCCCCTTTCATCGCCAAAATTTCACCATCTGGCGCCAATAAATCTTTCGAGTGTTTGATCATACCACTGAGATCTGTGAAAGCTCTGCTAATAATTTGATCAAAGAGCCGATTACTCGTAAACATCTCAACTCGCTCATGAACAACAGAGACATTGGTTAAATCACATAACGATATGATATGCCTCGCAAAAGCGAGTTTTTTATCATTTGAATCGATTAAGGTTACGTGCGTATCTGGAAAAAAAAGCGCTAAAGGTAAACCTGGAAAACCAGGTCCTGTTCCAACGTCAAGTAAAGAACCCTTTTGAATGAACGTATAAGGGCTCAGTGAATCAATCAGTTGATATGTAATGACACTCTGTTCATCACGATGGGCACTTAAATTAAAAACTTGGTTCCACTTCAGATGTTCTGTGCATATTTTTTCTAAACCAGCTAACTGCGTGTTTGATGGTTCTAATCCGATGCGTTGGAGATCACACAGCAATGCCATTAGCTCGCCAAATTGAGTAAATCGAGCTTTTTCAGATGAACGAGTAATAGGCTTATTGCTGCTGGAGTTACACCAGAAATTCGAGATGCCTGAGCTATCGTCTCTGGACGATGATCAGCTAGCTTTTGTTTCACTTCGTTTGATAAACCCGTAATTGTTGAATAATCCAGCCCAACAGGAAGCATTACTTTCTCGTTCTTCTTTAGCTTTTTAATTTCATCTGTCTGACGATCGATATAACCAGAATACTTCACCAAAATTTCAACCTGCGATGAAACAGAAGAGTCATCGTGCGCTTCAATATCCGCATAGGACACTAAATCTTCGTAGTGGAGCTCCGGACGCTTAAGCAAATCGTGTGCTGTTGTTTCTTTGCTTAAAGCAGAGGTTAACATTGTATTCAATCGCTCGATTTTGGGATCGGTTGGTCGGATCCAAGTTGACTTTAGTTTTTGCATTTCCTGACATATTTGATCTTGTCGTCGGTTAAATTTCGCCCAAAGTTCGTCACCAACTAAACCAATTGATCGCGCTTTTTCAGTAAACCGCGTGTCAGCGTTATCTTCACGTAAAGCCAATCGATACTCGGCGCGGGAAGTAAACATTCGATAGGGTTCTTGAGTACCAAGCGTAATCAGATCATCGACCATTACCCCGAGATATCCTTCATCTCGTCCTACTGTCCAAGAATCCTTATCTAGAGCTCTCAAAGCAGCGTTAGCACCGGCGAGCAAACCTTGAGCACCAGCCTCTTCATATCCTGTCGTTCCATTGATTTGACCAGCAAAGTACAGGTTATTAACCAATTTACTTTCTAACGTTGATTTCAGGTCTCGCGGATCAAAGAAATCGTATTCTATCGCATAGCCAGGTCTTGTAATCACCGCGTTTTCACAACCTTCCATCGATCGAATAATGTCGAATTGAACTTCATAGGGTAACGAAGTGCTTACTCCATTCGGATATAACTCAAAAGATGTTAGGCCTTCAGGTTCAAGAAACACTTGATGCGTCGATTTATCTGCGAATCGAACAATCTTATCTTCGATTGATGGACAATACCGGGGCCCAACTCCCTCGATTACGCCCGCATACATCGGACTCAAATGTAGATTATCTAAGATAATTTCTTTCGTCTTTTCTGTGGTTCTCGATAAATAACAAGGGATCTGTGTAGGATGTTCGTTACCATTACTCATCATTGATAAATATGGCGTTGGACTATCTCCTGGTTGTTCAGCCAACGACTTCAAGTTTACTGACCGAGCATCAATTCGCGGAGGAGTTCCTGTTTTCAAACGCGAAATTCTAAATGGTTTGTCGCGTAAAGATTTTGCGAGTTCATTTGATGCTGGATCGCCAGCTCGACCACCCGACTGTTGATTCATGCCGATATGAATTTGACCAGCTAAAAACGTTCCTGCCGTAATCACTACAGTCTTTGATTGAAGTGACAAACCCATCGATAACACAACACCTCGAACCTGATCATTATCAATGATCAGATCAGCTACTGGTTGTTGAAATACTGTAAGTTTGGGTGTCAGTTCGATAGCTTGACGCATAAATTGACGATAAAGAACACGATCGGCTTGAGCTCGTGTTGCCCGAACAGCAGGGCCTTTACGTTGATTTAAAACTCGAAATTGAATTCCTGCTCGATCCGTGACCTTCGCCATTAATCCGTCGCAAGCATCGATTTCGCGAACAAGATGACTTTTACCAATTCCGCCAATTGCTGGATTACATGACATCTGTCCTAGTGTTTCCAACGAGTGGGTCACCAAAATAGTGTCCATACCCATTCTCGCAGCAGCATGAGCCGCTTCGGTTCCAGCATGACCGCCACCGACAACGATGACATCAAAGAGTCGTTTGTAATCCATATATATAAAAGAATATTTAAAGAAAAAGATTATTGATGTTGTTTATATTAAGGCCGTTTGAAATTGTGGAAAAGCTATTTTTTCATTTGTCTTTCAGATAGTTATACAAATTTGAACTATGTGTGTAGACACTATTAACCCATATGGATAACGCGCTTAAGTATGTGGATAGATAACTAGGTTATGCACATAGCAACTTGTCCATAGGTTTTGAGGTGAGATATCAATGCGTCTTTTCACATCATTTCCCAATACAAAATGTGGAAAAAATAGAGGTTAGTAAGTCGTCAGAGGTAAACGTACCTGTGATCTCAGATAGGTTTTTTTGGGCTAAGCGTAAATCTTCTGCAACTAACTCGATAGTCTCCGTCGAGATTGATTGGCACATAGCTGCCGTAATAAAAAGAGAGGCTTTATCGAGCTGTTCCACATGCCGCTCACGAGCTAAAAATGGGGTCTCTGAAGTAGGTGATAAATTGAGTTGAGTCAGTAACCAACTTTTGAAATTGGGCAGACCATCACCGGTTTTAGCTGATATTTTTAAGAACGGATATGATGTTTGGTTATGAATTGTATGCGTGATATCGCTTTTTGTTTGAATAAGCCCCACAGCTTTAGTGTGACTTATGCCGGTGAGCTGATCGATGTCGTATTTAGTAATTGAGTGAGATCGATTATCAAATAAACACAAGACAATGTCGGCATCCTCGATCGCTTTGACCGCGCGATTAATTCCTTCTTGTTCTATAGCATCAGTAGTCGCTCGTATGCCAGCGGTATCGGTTATGCGAAGCTCTAATCCATCGATGATTAAATTATGTCGTATGAGATCTCGTGTGGTTCCAGGGACATCAGTGACAATTGCAAGAGGTTCTTTGGCAAGTGCATTTAGTAACGAACTTTTGCCAACATTTGGTTCTCCAATTAATACGATATCCGTTAGTTGATTCAAACGAGCGCCATGTTTGGCGGTTTGGATAACGTCTATTAAGTGATCGTTGATTTGTTCGATGGCTCGCTTAAATTGGTCGATGTTCGTAGGATCGATATCTTCGTCGGGAAAATCGATATGTGCTTCTATTTGCGTTCGGATAGCGATTATTTGTTGGACGATGGAATCAATTTTAAAAGCAAACTCACCGCGGAGTGATTGGTTTGCAGCCTTGACAGCAGAAAGAGATGACGCATTGATAAGGTCACTGATCGCTTCGGCTTGCGTAAGATCGATTTTACCGTTTAGAAAAGCGCGTTGGCTAAATTCACCTGGTTGTGCCAGTCGTGCGCCAAGTTGAGTCATGGCTTTTAAAACTGCTTGAATGACGAGAGGTCCACCATGTCCTTGGAATTCAACAGTGTCTTCCCCGGTAAAGCTGTTGGGGCCTTTGAAATAGATCCAAATGCCGGTATCGATGAGTTCACCGTCTAAAATTACCGAGCCAAATAGGGCGTGACGAGGTGTAAGTTTTTTTCCGCTTAACTGTTGTGCAAATTTTAAGCTGTTAGGCCCAGATAGCCTGATGATACTGATCGCACCACGACCAGGTGCTGTAGCCGAGGCAACGATCGTATCTGATTGGATCATGATGGCTGTGTATCAGCTTTTTCAATCGATTTTGTAATGACCCACTGTTGAGCAATCGATAAAATATTGTTGACGACCCAGTAAAGGACGAGTCCTGCAGGAAACCACAAGAAAAAGAAAGTAAATGCGACTGGCATATACTTCATGATTTTTGCTTGCATCGGGTCTGGTGGCGTTGGATTGAGTGATGTTTGAATGTACATCGAAACGCCCATGAGAAGCGGTAGGATAAAGAACGGGTCTTTAACACTAAGATCATTAATCCAGAGAACAAAAGGTGCTTGCCGCAATTCGACGGATTCTAATAAAACCCAATACAAAGCAATGAACACTGGCATTTGAACGAGTATCGGAAGACATCCGCCTAAAGGATTGATTTTTTCTCGTTTATAGAGATCCATCATTTCTTTGGACATGCGCTGTCTATCGTCACCATACAGTTCGCGCATGCGCGTAATTTCTGGTGTGAATTTGCGCATCTTCGCCATCGATTTGTATGCCGCTGCTGACAGTTGGAAAAAGGCCGCTTTAACTAATACCGTGACTAAAATGATTGCAAGACCCCAATTGCTTACGTAGGTCTGTATAAATTTGAGTAACCAAAATAGCGGTTGAGCGATGAACCAAAGCCAACCGTAATCGACAACAAGTTCTAGGCCTGGTGAGAGTAATTCAAGTGCATCCTGATCTTTGGGACCCGCGTAAAAAACTGCTTTTGTTGATCGAGTTTCTCCAGCTGGTACAACTAAATCTGGGCTCACGATGCTTCCAATAAAATGCCCATCTTGGTTGGTACGGAATGAGTATCGATGCGTTTGGTCGCTGGATGGAATCCAAGCACTTGTAAAATAATGTTGTAACAGAGCAAGATGACCGCCAGCTACGGCATTGGTCTTGAGCTCAGTATTGAGTTCACGAGCGTCATTGTCAGTTTCAAAATCAGAGAACGAAATTTTGCGATATCTTTCATCGGCTGTACGTAGTGCATAACCGAGAAACGCTTGCATACCCATCGAGTTTTGGATTGAGGGATCAGCTGAGTTATCTCGTTTCAATTGAACAAACGGTGAAACGGTTTTGTTTGCGCTAGAAGTATTTTTGACTGTATGTGTCACTGCAATGTCATAACGGGTGGGATCGACAGAGAAAGTTTTAGTGACGATCAGACCAGATGAAGTTTCAGTAGAAATTGATATGTCAGTGGGTTCATTAACAACATATTCGGTTTTTTCGGCACTATATAAAGGCCTACCGTCAGCGGCTGCATCGGGTCCGTCAGTGCCTACGAGACCACTTTGCGCGATGTAAATTCTGTCATTGGTGTCAAGTAACGCAATTGGGGTGTCTGGGGTTTTGAGAGATGTCGGAAACTCTTTTAAGAGTATTTGAGAGATATCTCCACCATTGAGAGCTATCGCGATCTCTTTTATTGGTGTTTTGATTAGAATCTGGTCAGTGTCGTTAACTATTGGTTTAGGGGTTAACGGAGCCGTGCTAGAAATTTCGATCGATGGAACTTCTGTGGTAACGCCAGCCGCCGCTGTGGTTTGTTGCGGGACTGCAGCTGCTGTTGATGGTTTGATGACAGTTTCTTCTGTATACGTGTTCCATTGAAGAAACAATACATAGGTGATTATGCCCAGAATCGCGAGGAGGCCTGTGCGTTGAATATCCATTAATTTTGTCTCGTTTTTCCTTTGAATTCAGGGACCGGATCATATCCGCCTGGATGACCTGGATGGCATTTACCAAGGCGCTTGATCCCCAAGTAAATTCCTCGAAGCACACCGTACGTGCGAACGGCCTCTATCATATACGTAGAGCATGTTGGGTGAAACCGGCAGGACGGTGGGAACACCGGTGAGATAAAGTACCGGTAGAATTGAATAATCGCAATGACTAAGTCTTTCATCGAGTTGTTAGGATTCTTTTAGTTGCTTAAGTCGATTGGATACCTTCGTGAATGCATAGTTAAGTTGGGTTTGGAATTCTGCATTCCACAACTCGCTGGGTGTTTGTCTGGCAATGATGACGTAGTCAGCAATGGGGTGTGGAGCTTGGTATCGTAAATGCTCGCGGATCACGCGTCGAAAACGGTTTCGGTCAACTGCGCGTTTGATTTTCTTTTTTGATGTAACAAAGCCGATGCGGTTTGAGGTAGCGTCGCTGTTTGTACGAGCTAAAATTAAAAAATCCCGAGTGCTTGCTTTCGCATCGGGATTTTCGAATACGGCGTCGAACTCGCTACGCGACGGTAGAGAAAGAACCGTCATTTGCTAGTCCATTTAGGCGGAGAGGCGCTTTCTGCCTTTAGCGCGACGGCGAGCGATGATTTGGCGACCGCTTTTTGTAGCCATCCGTGCACGGAAACCGTGATTACGAGCGCGTTTTATGACACTTGGCTGAAACGTACGTTTCATGTCTCTATTCCTATCGGTTCAAATTCAGGGGCGCGAAGTGTACCTAAAAAACACATCAGTGGAAACACTATTTACGTTGAATCTGTTACTAATCGATTTTGATAGTGCAAAGAGTGCGCAATTTTATGCTGTGGATAACTTCGTTTTCGGCAGGTTAGATATTGATTATATTGCCTTTTTTAACATGTCCGGCAATATAAAACCTGTGTTATCCACAAATTGGTGAAATAAAATATTTTTATCATTAATTCAATGAGTTAATAAAAATATCGTGGTGGTCTATTGACGTGCGGTTAGTAGATTGTGCATAACTTATCCCCGACGGGAGAAAGTTTGTATGAATTGGAACGTGTGTGTTGAGCAGCTGTCGGCAGAGTTGACTGTTGAGCAGCTGAACACTTGGATTAAGCCTTTGCAGGTCCAGGAGACCGCGCACGCTGTTCAGTTGTTTGCTCCAAATCGGTTCGTTAAGGACTGGGTTAATGAGCGATATTTAGATCGTATTGAATCGTTTTATTCGCAGCACGTCGGTGGAACATTTCAAGTCTCGTTGCGCGTTGGTTCATTGGATGCTGCAAACGGGCCTAAACTTAGTCGAGAATCTGAGATAAAAAAACCGAGTGTGAGTGCTGAACCGGTCCCTGATAAACAGGAAGGAATGAAGCGTGAGCCGGCGGTTGTTGAGGGGTCGATTAAACACAGCAATCGTTTGAATTCGGATTTCCGGTTTAATAATTTTGTTGAAGGCAAATCAAACCAACTCGCGAGGGCTGCGGCACAGCGCGTTTCTGAGAAGCCGGGATCGGAGTACAACCCTTTGTTCCTGTATGGTGATACTGGTTTGGGTAAGACCCACTTGATGCACGCAGTTGGTAATCAGATCAGAACTGATAAACCTGATGCCAAGATTATTTACGTTCATTCAGAGCGGTTTGTCGCGGATATGGTAAAGGCGCTTCAATTGAATGCCATTGC
>CBFHIN010000012.1:0-22042 GCA_965655875.1 Litorivicinaceae bacterium
CTAAATAAATTAGACGCTACATAAAACCGATTCGATTTTGATTTGGAGCTTCGCTCGCACAGGGTCATCGCTTCGGCTGCTGAGGTGCCTTCATCAAGAAGGGAGGCATTGGCGACGGCCATGCCCGTCAATTCAACGACCATGGTTTGATAGTTAAATAGCGCTTCGAGTCGGCCTTGGGAGATTTCAGGCTGATACGGGGTGTAAGCTGTGTACCAAGCTGGATTTTCGAGCACATTTCGCTGAATCACAGCTGGTGTGAGCGTGTGGTAGTACCCTTGTCCGATCAGAGAGCGAACCACTTGGTTTTTCGAGGCAATCTCTTTGAGCTCTGCGAGAGCTTCAGTTTCGGACAGCGCGGCAGGAAGAGACATCTGTGTATGTTTTCGAATGTTCTCAGGGACGACTCGATTCGATAATTCTTCCATTGAGTCCATACCCAAGGTTTTCAGCATCGTTGTACGTTCGTCGTCAGAGAGTCCGATATGACGATCACGGAATGTCATTTCCTGCTTCACGCGAGTTACCTCTTACAGTTGTTCTTGGATAAATGCTTGATAGTCAGCTTCGTCAAGCAAATCGTCGAGTTCGGATAGATCAGCTAACTGCATCTTAAAAAACCAACCATCGTTTTCCGGGTCTTCGTTAACCAATTCTGGTCGCTCTGACAATTCGTCGTTTGATTCGATAATTGTGCCTGTGACTGGCGCATAAATATCGCTTGCGGCCTTTACAGATTCAACGACGGCAACTTCTGCACCTTGATCAGCAGATGTATCGGTTTCTGGGAGTTCGACAAACACAACATCACCAAGTTGTTCTTGCGCATAAAATGTAATGCCAACCGTTGCAGTTTCACCTTCGATGCGAATCCATTCGTGTTCGCGCGTGTATTTTACAGTCATGACAGGGTCCTTTTAATAAGTTAGAGGGAGCGTACGTAGCGCTGTTGAACAAATATAGGGTCACAGACAGTACATGGAAGTGGCTTGCCTCTGACTTCTGCGATTAATTCAGTTCCGATTTCACTGACTTTCTGTGCGACATAACCCATGGCGACGGGGCCTTCGAATGTGGGTCCAAATCCTCCTGACGTGATCTCACCTACCACGTCTCCAGAAAGATCTTTGAGTATGGTGTGATCGCGCAACGGAGTGCGGCCATCATTGGGTGCAATGCCGATGCGTTTACGAGGTGCTCCTTGGTTGATCTGCTCTAGAACAATATCTGCACCAAGAAAGCCACCGTCTGCACGACGGCGCTTCTGGATTGACCATAAAAGGTCGGCCTCAATCGGCGTTGTTTCTGTTGTCAAATCGTTGCCGTAAAGACAAAGGCCTGTTTCCAGGCGCAGTGAATTTCGAGCGCCAAGTCCGACCCAGCTCGACTCTTCGAGTTCAGTGAGTGCGCTAGCGAGTTCTTGAGCTGAATCATTTGCTATGCTGATTTCATATCCATCTTCCCCGGTGTAGCCACAGCACGACAACGTGATTGGAAGGTTATTCCACGTGGTTTGTATTGCGCGCATAAAAACGAGATCTGCGGCTTCCGGTATTAACCGTGCGAGTGCGATTCGCGCTTTTGGACCTTGGACTGCAATGAGTGCGTGCGCGTCGAAATACGTCATTTGTATGTCGTCTGGTAAATGGTGTTTGAGATGATTCATATCCGCATGTTTGCAGGCACCATTCACCACGAGTCCCCAGATATCGTCATCCCATCGGGTCAACATCAGGTCATCTAAAATGCCGCCGTTGTCCAATGTAAGCTGGGAATAGCGAATTTGGCCCGGAGCCATCTCATGGAGCGCTGCCGGAACAAGGCGTTCCAGAGCATTGGTACTCTCGGGACCTTCGATGAGGAGTTGCCCCATATGGGATACGTCAAATAAGCCGACTGCATCGCGAGTGTGGAGGTGCTCACCTTTGACACCCAATGGATATTGGATTGGCATTTTGTAGCCTGCGAAGGCAGCAAACTTAGCACCAAGATCGGCGTGGAATTGTTCGAGTACAAGCGTATTTAGATCGGTCATGCATGCTCCTTGCAGGCTTTTTCGCATGACCCATCTGTCATTGACCTGAGAGATTCAGGATAACTCCCTTACTCCTTCGGTGAGCGTGTCGCTACTTTCCAGATTCCGTTGACGACAGGGCGGTCCGGGTGCCTGAGAGTTTCCGGGTCGGTTGCTCCTTCGGCGGCATTTCGATGCCTCTCCCGCGATGTCGTGTAGATCGTCAATTACATTGATCTACTCAGGAAGTAATAGTGTGCATGAGATCGACCTGCCACGCAATTTCATCCGCCCCGAATTCTCCGATGAGTCTGATTCCGGGTCTAAAGATTCGCGGGCGAATGATCTGTTCTCTGGCTTGTCTACTAACAAGTGCCCGCGTGAATGTTGAATGCTTATTTTTTTCTATCCGTCATAAGTGGTAAATGTTGCGACGCAACACTTTGATTTTGATCAGATTAATTTTCAATTTTTGCTTAAGGTATTGAATTTCAACACTTTTTAAAATTTTAGTATGCTAAATACATGAAATTAAACAATTTTTTTGTTGAAGCTTGTGTTTTTTTCGATACAGTCCGCCAAAAATAAAGACAACTGAAAGAGGTTGATCATGGCTGTAAAGCATCTCGTGAACCATCTTGACCAATGTGAAGTCGATTCAAACGCGACCTTCGGAACTGTAATGTGGCAAACGCTGCTCGGAAAAGATCATGAAAGCTCCGACTTGTCGCTGGGATATGCTACATTTCCGCCTCACGGAACGTTAAACCGACACCGGCATGATGATGCAGAATTTTATTTTTGCACCAAAGGGTCAGGAATAGTGACGATCGACGGACAGATCGTGCACCTGGTCCCTGGAGTTGCTCTCCACATTCCGGGCGGCGCATTGCATGAAGTGATCGCCAACGCCGATGGTCTTGAGTTTTTGTATGGATTTTCGAACCAGCCATACTTTTCTCAAGTGAATTACGAGTTTGTTGATCAAGATACGCACCGCGTCGCTTAATTTCGGTTCGAGAACGTTCCCTCAGATTTATCACGAATAGAGGACAGTTCGCGATGTATGCGAAAACATCAACCATTGCTCAGTACGACCCTGATTTATCCCAAGCCATGCAGGCTGAAGCGGTACGTCAAGAGGATCACATTGAATTAATTGCCTCAGAAAATTACGCGAGCCCACGGGTTCTTGAAGCACAAGGCTCTGAGCTCACCAACAAGTATGCCGAGGGTTACCCTGGAAAACGTTACTACGGTGGATGTGAGCATGTTGATGTTGTTGAAGATCTCGCAATTGAACGGGCGAAGACCCTTTTCGGTGCAGCGTATGCAAACGTCCAGCCACATGCAGGTTCGCAAGCGAATGCGGCAGCATATTTAGCTCTAATGGAAGCGGGTGACACGGTATTGGGAATGTCGCTCGCTGATGGTGGGCATTTGACGCATGGCGCATCAGTTAACTTCTCAGGAAAAGTCTATAACGCGGTTCAATACGGAATTGATGCTGACGGTTACATGGACTACAACCAAATCTCGGATCTTGCTGAAGAGCATAAGCCGAAGCTGATTCTCGGCGGTTTTTCTGCGTATTCACGTCTTGTGGATTGGGGGAAGATGCGTGAAATCGCTGATAATGTTGGCGCTTATTTTCTTGTCGACATGGCCCACATTGCAGGGCTTGTTGCCGCCGGTGTGTATCCATCGCCGATTCCACACGCGCACGTTGTGACGACAACGACACACAAAACTCTTCGTGGACCGCGTTCTGGTCTGATTTTGTCTGGCCAAGACGATGAGACGCTTCATAAAAAATTGAATTCGGCAGTGTTTCCTGGCATGCAGGGTGGGCCGTTGATGCATGCGATTGCTGGCAAAGCTGTTGCATTCAAAGAAGCGATGGAACCGGAATTTAAAACCTATCAGCAGCAAGTTGTGAAGAACGCACAGGTGATGGCATCGGTTTTCATTGAACGTGGATACAAAATTGTCTCAGGCGGAACCGAGAACCATTTGATGCTTGTTGATTTGGTGGCGCAGGGAATCACTGGTAAGGCGGCCGACGCGGCCCTCGGTGACTCGCACATCACAGTGAATAAAAATGCTGTGCCGAATGACCCGCAATCACCATTTGTTACGTCGGGAATTCGTATTGGAACGCCTGCGGTTACAACGCGTGGTTTTGTTGAAAGTGATTGTCGAGACTTAGGTCATCTCATTTGTGATGTTTTGGATCACCTTGATGATGAAGGGGTTAAAGGACGCGTCCGCGATCAGGTTAAGGCGATGTGCGATCGTCTTCCGGTGTACCGTTAATCCAATGATCGATTCGGGCATCTTTTCTTGCCCAAATCGCATTCATCCAACCTCGGAAAGCTTTCAGTTCTGCTAAAGTTTCCGGGGTTTTATTGAGCTCTTGTGGGATTTCGATAGTTTCGACATGAATCAGAACTTTCGGAACATGTCCTGCTAAAAGGTGCCAGACGCTCAACTTCGCATCGGGATAGGCGAGGGTTACATCAACTAGGCCATCGAGACGATCTCGTAAGCAATCCAGAGCAAGTTGTGGACCTCCAACTTTGGGCTTTAATAAGTGTTTGTAGGGAGACCGGTTCTTCTTGTGTTTCTCAATCGAGAATCGCGTTCCCTCTGCATAATTAACGACAACGCAGGCTTGCTCTGGATTTCTCGATAGTACGTCGTGCGCATAATCAAAGTCTCGATTCTTAAGTTCGGGACGGTCTTTGATGTCCTCCTGCGTGTAGCGACGCATGATTGGAAAGTCGAGTGCCCAAGCGCAGATATTAATGACAGGAACATAAACCAATTCCCACTTCATAAAAAAGCGAGGAAGCGTCGTTCCCTTACCAAGAACGACCATGACCATCATGATATCGATCCAACTTTGATGGTTCGCCAGAATTAGATACGTCCCCTTGGGATTGAGTTTCTCACCGGTAATCACGTATTTAGTCGGTACCGTTGTGAGTAACCACCGCATGAAATCGCCCCAAATTCCGGCAATACCAGCGGCGAGCCGATAGCTCAGTGGCTGCGTTGCATTGAATAATTTCAATGGAGAAACAAGAGCGATCAGCAATCCGCCTAAAAATGTTGCGACTGCGAGAAGAAAAAAACGTAAAATAGATATCATGCATTCAGCCAAAGTGTCATTGCGCGTATAGATTAGCGCGATTAGGCTTCGCGTTCTCTAATATATTGGATTATTCATGTTTGACGCAGTCGTCGTAGAACCCGTACAACAAGCAGATAGCACTGTGATATGGCTTCACGGCCTTGGTGCTAGTGGTCATGATTTTGAACCAGCGATTCCGCTTCTGGATCTCGAAAACCAATCAACACGATTTATTTTCCCCCACGCACCCCAGATTCCAGTGACAGTCAACGGCGGTCTGGTGATGCCCGCTTGGTACGATATCGAGCACATGGATATTGATCGGACGATCGATGTAAAGGGTATTTCACAGTCTGCAGATCGCATTGACGCAATCGTGCAGGAGCAAATTGATGCAGGCATCGATCCACGTCGGATTCTTCTGGTTGGTTTTAGTCAAGGCGGGGCAGTTGCTTTGTACGCCGGTGTTCGCTCAAAGCACCCTCTGGCCGGAATCTTAGCGTTATCGACCTATTGGGTGGGCGACCAAGATCCAACGCTGACCCCTGGGCTCGACCCAAATCAACTCTCAATTGAAATACATCATGGGACCGAAGATCCTGTGGTGCCCTATATGCTCGGAGAGCAGGCGCGCGATTCACTGTCGGCGCTTGGTTATCCAGTTACGTTTCAGGCGTTTGCTATGCCGCATAGTGTGGTGCCTGAACAACTTCGAGCCATCGGACAATGGATGGCATTACGTTTGAACTCCGTTTCCCCATCAAGGAGCAAGGAATGAAACAACCTATACGCGTTGCTGTCACTGGAGCTGCCGGTGCAATTAGCTACACAATTCTCTTTAAAATTGCAGCAGGTGAGCTGCTTGGCAAAGATCAGCCAGTGATCCTTCAGTTGGTTGAGATTCCGCCAGCTATGACCGCTTTAAACGGTGTCGTGATGGAGTTAATCGATTGCGCATTTCCATTGGTTGCCGGCATTACCACGCATGATAATCCAGAAGACGGGTTCAAAGATGCAAATGTCGTTTTCTTGATTGGTGCGCGTCCGCGTGGCCCTGGTATGGAGCGCGCTGATCTCTTAAAAGAAAACGCAAAAATCTTCTCAGTTCAAGGCAAAGCCCTGAACGATCATGCTGCGAGGGATGTGCGTGTATTGGTGGTCGGTAACCCAGCGAACACGAATGCTTTGATCGCGAGCCGTAATGCGCCAAATCTCGATCCACGTCAGTTCACAGCGATGACTCGCCTTGATCACAATCGCGCTGTCGGTATTCTGGCAAATCACTTAAGTGTGCAGCCAACTGATGTTGAGAATGCGTACATTTGGGGTAACCACTCTCCAACGCAGTATCCAGATTTGCATCGCGCAACGGTGAAAGGCCAGCCAGCATTGGATCAAATTGATCGTGCTTGGTATGAAAACGATTACATTCCGACGGTTGCCAAGCGTGGTGCTGCGATTATTGAAGCCCGCGGCGCATCATCAGCTGCATCGGCAGCCCAGGCGGCGATTGATCATATGCATGATTGGATTCTGGGTACCAACGGTAAGGTCGTATCAATGGCTGTTCCTGCGGATGGCTCATATGGAATCGCACCTGGTGTAATTTACTCATATCCTGTCGTCTGCGAAGGCGGTGATTACAAGGTTGTCCAAGGTATTGATGTGAGTGATTTTTCACGCGGTAAAATGGACGCCACAAATGATGAATTGGTCGGTGAGCGCGATGCTATTGCTGACCTGTTACCGACAGAAACTGAAGCGAACTTGAACTCGGTCTCGCATCCTGTCGCATAATCGGTGACTATTAACGAAAGGGGGCAGTGCCCCCGATCGTTTGGAGTCGTCTATGAATACCCAGCGCGTCTGGTTTGCTTTTTTTATCGTGCTCGCATTGACACTGAACTTCGGCTTTTTTGTCGGCGATATTGATAACCCCGATCATCACAATCCCTACGAATTCTTTTTTGCCTTGGTGGTGTCGTTGGTAGCGACAGTGCTCAAAATCGGTGATCGATCACATCTGGGTGCTGTGTTGTTAGCGACTAGTTTGGTTGCTGATCTTCAATTGATCGTTGCTGCATTGATGTGGGGTTACGCGACGCAAGTGACCGGTGAAGTCTCTGTCAGTGTGATGGCTAGCATTGTTTCTCTTGCTGGAGGTGCGATGCTTGCAAACGTGACCAGCGTTGTTCTTCTTATCGCTGAAACCATCCAGTTAAAACGTTGATGAAGTCGCGTTTACGATCCCGTTCGAGAATCCGTGGTGCAGCACTGTGGTTGTTGCTGCTTGAATTACGAACACCCTTAATCCTTCTCATTGCAGCATACTCAGTAAGTGTCTTGGGCCTGGTTCTTATTCCGGGCTCGACATCGGCGGGTGAGCCCTATTACCTCTCGTTTCTCGATGCATTTTTTCTAGTCAGCTATACGGCAACAACCATTGGTTTTGGTGAAATTCCATATCCATTTACGTCCACTCAGAAGATGTGGATGCTATTTGTTATGTATTCCACGGTGATCTCCTGGTTATACGCAATTGGATCAGTGTTGTCGGTGTTATCCGATCCAGAGTTTCGACGGTTACGCGCTTATCAACGGGTTGTTTCAAGAGTTCAGGGTATTAGATACCCATTTTGGGTGGTTTGTGGGTATGGCGGTGCAGGCAGTCAGCTCATTCGGTTCTTAGATCAAGTTGGGGTGCGTTGTGTGATGATTGATGTCAATGCAACGCGCAGTGATACCGCGCGGCTGTCTGATTTAAGTTATGAGCTCGATGTGTTGGTTGGTGATGTGGCTGAACCACAGACATTGGTTGATGCCGGGGTGCAGCGCGCTTTGTGTCGCGGCGTGTTGGCGCTCACCGACCGGGATCAAGTGAATCTGACAGTTGCTACGAATACTCGGATTTTGGCGCCCCGTGTTCCCGTCTATGCGCGATCAGGAACGGATTCAAATACCCGCAATTTAAGGAGCTTCGGTACCGAAGTGGTCGTTGATCCGTTTCGTGTGGCGGCACGTAGCGTGACCCAATTGATTAAAAAGCCGAGAGCGTTTGCTTTGTATCATGAGTTGGTCGATCCCGACTTAAATCAGATTGACATAATGGATCTCCCATCTGAAGGTCACTGGATTATTTGTGCCACCGGCCGTATGGCCGAGATGATGATTGAAGCATTTGTCCGAGAAGACATTTCGTTCTGTTTGGTGAGTCCAAATGAACCGTCAGAGAGAGAAGGGGAGTGGTCGTGGGTGCGTGGCTTAGGGACTGAGGCCAATACGCTGCGTGAGGCTCGTATTAATGAAGCCTGCGGAATTGTGGCCGGAACAAATGATGACGGCGATAACCTGTCGATTTTGCTGACGGCTCAATCAGAAAATCCACAGTTAGCCACGGTCGCGCGAAGAAATAAGCCGACGAGTGAGCCGGTTTTCGGACAAGGGCACTTCAATTACGTGCTGAGGGAAGGCCGTATCATTGCTCAAGAGATGTATGCTCGGATTACAACACCGCTGTTGCATGAGTTTTTGGGCCAACTTGAAACAATGCCTGAAGCGTTGGTTGAGGGTGTAATTGAAAAGCTGAACATGCGCCTTGACGGAGAGCGTCCTGAGTTAAATCATTTTGATAGCTTGTTGAATCACGCAAACGCGCCCGGCGTGATGACTGTTTTAGAGTCTGGTGGAACGCCATTGCTTGGAGACTTATTAGTCGATCCTGGTGCTGGGCATCCGAATATGCCCTGTATTTGCCTCTTATTAATCCGTTTGAACGGCGATCGTGTTCCGTTTCCAGGAGACGGGCTTTCGCTTAAAGAGGGTGATCAACTATTGCTTTGGGGAGCGAGTGGGATCGCCAGTCGTTTCAAATTACTTATTCAGCGCCAGGATTTATTTGAGTCTGTGGTGGCTGATCGACATCAAACGAAAGCTTGAATCACAGGTTTCGATAAATAAAAGCCTTGTCCTTTCGTAATTCCGATCGATTTTAGATAAGTCAGTTGTTTTGGGGTCTCGATTCCCTCAGCAATGATTTCAATATTCATTGGTACAATCAGAGCCAGCAGTCGTTGATAAAACCCGTGTAACGCATGTGTTTCGTCGGTTGTCGTCATGAGCGTTTGATCGAATTTGATTGCATCGGGTTGAATCGTGAACAAGCGATCAAAGTTTGAAGACAGCGAACCAAAGTCGTCTAGGATCACTTGGTCACACAGCGGTCGCAACAACGAGACGCGTCGCTCAAGTGTCGATTCAGCTGCCTCTTCTGTAAGCTCGATGCGGACAGTGTGTTCCGCAGATTGGAGTGTTTGAAGTAGATAGAGAACAGCTCGAAAATATCGATTGGAGTCAGTAAGACGTTGGCAACTCACATTGATGTATGCTGGTGAATCCATCCTGATTTTTGCTGACTGAATCGCTTTTAATGTATCAGCAAGTGCCTTGGTATGAAGCAGGTCGCATGTTTGGTGTGCTTGCGTTCTGAGCGAGCTGTGAAAGATTTCGTGGCCGATTGGTTGCTCCGAATGCAAGCAGAAGATGGTTTGGCTTCGAATGGTTGCCATGCAGACTCCTCGTGTCGTTCGAAGAGAGTCTAGCTGGACTTATTGAGTTGTCGTCGAAATAAAAAAGCCCGCTCAAAGAGCGGGCTTTTCGTATCAGAAGGTCAGTATTTAGAACTGTTCTTCTTCTGTTGAACCAGTCAACGCGGTAACGCTTGACTGACCACCTTGGATAACAGTGGTCACGTCATCGAAGTAACCAGTACCAACTTCCTGCTGGTGAGCAACGAATGTGTATCCACGCTCTGCAGCAGCAAATTCTGGCTCTTGAACCATTTCAACATAGTGCTTCATGCCTTCACCACGCGCATAGTTGTGCGCGAGTTCGAACATGTTGTGCCACATGTTATGAATACCAGCCAGTGTGATGAACTGATACTTGTAACCCATCGCTGAAAGCTCAGCCTGGAACTTCGCAATCGTTGCGTCGTCTAGGTTCTTCTTCCAGTTGAATGATGGTGAACAGTTATAAGCAAGGAGTTGATCTGGGTATTTCGCATGAATTGCATCAGCAAACTTCTTCGCTTCTTCAAGACATGGAGTTGCCGTTTCACACCACAACATGTCGGCATATGGTGCATACGCAAGACCACGCGCGATCGCTTGATCGATGCCTGCTTTCACACGATAAAAGCCTTCATCTGTGCGCTCGCCTGTGCAGAATGGTTGATCGTAAGGATCACAATCTGAAGTTAAGAGATCAGCCGCGTTAGCGTCTGTACGCGCCAAAACAACTGTTGGTGTGCCGGCGACGTCTGCTGCCAAACGCGCAGCAATTAGCTTTTGCACAGCTTCTTGTGTTGGTACCAACACTTTGCCGCCCATGTGACCGCATTTCTTAACGGATGCAAGTTGGTCTTCGAAGTGGACACCTGCGGCACCCGCTTCAATCATTGCCTTCATGAGCTCATATGCATTTAGAACGCCACCGAAGCCTGCTTCTGCATCAGCGACAACTGGCGCAAAATAATCAACGTAATCTGCATCGCCTGGATTCTTACCAGATTTCCACTGAATCTGATCGGCGCGGCGGAATGCGTTATTGATCCGTTGAACGACTGTTGGAACTGAGTTCACAGCGTACAAGGACTGATCTGGATACATTGATAAGCTGGTGTTGTTATCAGCAGCAACCTGCCAGCCTGACAAATAAATTGCTTCGATACCTGCTTTGACCTGCTGCATTGCTTGGCCAGCCGTCAAGGCGCCGAGGCAGTTCACATAGCCTTTCTTTGCATCGCCGTTGACAAGATCCCACAGTTTGCGGGCGCCACGGTCGGCAAGTGTATTTGCTGGCTGAACACTGCCGCGCAAACGGACCACGTCTTCTGCGGAATACGTGCGCTCAACACCTTTCCAACGTGGATTTTCAGCCCAATCTTTCTCAATAGCAGCAATCTGCTGTTCGCGTGTCATTTCCATGAAATCACCCCCTCTGCATCAGGTGAAATTAATGTTCGCCGGATCGCGATCCCGGAGAACCCAAAAGTTGTGCAGCTGCACAAGCGATTCGAAGTTCAGTCATCCTGACTGGCCTCATGCCGAATTCGCAAGGCGTGTATAATCCGCGAGCAGTGCGACAAGTTCCATAGTCCGTTAGCCTTAGTTCGTCCTTGAATAAGGCCAACGGATCAATAGTGTGCACTGCAATATAAAACGATTCCACGTCATTGGTATTATCAGTGACTAATTTAATATTTTTGGTCACTTGGAGGTGATTTGAACTGGTTGGTCACCGCCTCAGGGTTCGTCATTGCACTTGGTCTGATTGCCGCAATCGGCGCACAAAATGCTCATGTGTTGCGCCAAGGAATTGCTGGACGACAAGTCACGATTACAGTTTTGATTTGTATCTTATGCGATACGATTTTGATGACGGCCGGTATTTATGGCATGGGGACACTGGTCTCACTGTGGCCGCCGTTTGAGTCGGTCACGCGAATCGGCGGTGCAATATTTCTGTTTGGCTTCGGAGCGATGTGTTTCCGTTCTGCCTTTAAGAATCAGGCACTCGGTGCGGAGGGACGTGTTGTGGAGGCCTTTTGGCCAGCTGTATGGACTATCCTGGGTGTAACGCTTCTTAATCCACATGTGTATTTAGATACACTCGTCTTTGTTGGTGGCCTTGGTGCGCAGTATGGAAGCGAAGACCAATTTTCTTTTGCAGTTGGGGCTGTGTCAGCCAGTTGGGTCTGGTTTATCGCACTTGGTTATGGCGCCAAACTATTACGACCGACATTTGAAAACCCCAAGGCGTGGAGCGTGTTAGATTTTGGGATTGGCATTCTTATGTGGTCAATTGCTGGTTCTCTTCTTCTGTAGCCTCCAGTTCCCGGTATCCGTTCCGAGCGAACATCATCGAGCTAACGAAGATGGTTGCAGCGAGTGTCGACTCCACAATACCAAACAGCTCCCGTCCTTCAGTCATTGCGTTCAGTACGCCAATGATAAAAAACAGGCAGGACATAAAGCTAAGCCACAGACTTGCTTTGATATTCTGATTAAAGACAGGCCAAATAAAAACCACTAGAAGCAACGTGACGCCGATTGCCCCAATTACAGTGGCGGGTGGGGTGAGAATCCAGAGACCTGATATGCGCAATGCAATTAAGCCGATGAGAGAGATACGAAGCCAACGAAAGTACCCTAATTTACGTTGGCGATAAGTCGATACATCAACCATGTTGGCTCCATTTTGCGAGTCGCTGCCCAAGTCGAACTGCCATCTCTCGTTCGTGCGGCCGAAGCTCTTGTGCATCAAGGTGTGTCGGTCCGTAAGGCGTTCCACCACCCTCTGTGGCGGCTAATCCCGGATCAGAATAAGGGCAACCCATCACAACCATGCCATGATGCAAGAGTGGCGTCATCATTGATTGCAAAACCGCTTCATGTCCGCCATGCAGAGACGAAGCTGATGCAAAAACCGCTGCCGGCTTGTCAATTAGCGCACCAGAGAGCCACAGATCAGAGGTTGTCTCTAAAAAACCTTTGAGTGGGGCAGCCATTGTGCCAAATCGTGAGGGTGAACCGAGAGCAAGACCGTCGCATTCCCGAAGGTCGTCTTTGTTTGCAAACAAATACCCATGCTCTGATTCAAACTGATTTCCAGTTGGTTCCGAATATGCAGGAGCTAAACTTGGAACAGTTCGTAACTTGGCTTCACAGCCTGCTGATTCAACTCCCTCTGCAATTGCTTCAGCAAGTGAGGCGATATGTCCGGTTCGACTGAAAAAAAGGATTAAGATTTGAGCCATTCGAGCGCCATAATGTGATCAGTGATTTCGGAGAGTGAAATACGAATTGCCTCGTCATCAGTGCGTTGTTTGACTTCTACTTCAGATGTGTCGAGTGTCTTGGTACTCACAACAATTCGGACCGGAATACCGATCAGGTCCATATCAGCGAATCGAGGCCCTGGTCCCATATTTCGGTCATCAAGGAGTACATCGAGTCCTCCATTCTTTAGATCTCGCTGGATTCGCAATGCCTCTTCGTCGACTTGAGGATTTTTGTTGCCCCCAATCGGGACGATGCAGACGTGGAAGGGAGCTAACGAAGGGGGCCAGCAGATCCCCCGATCGTCGTGGCGCTGCTCGATCGCTGCAGCGACAATCCGAGTGACACCGATCCCGTAACATCCCATAAATAACGTCGCTTGTTTTCCATTTTCATCAAGTACCGCAGCGTTCAGCGCGTTCGAATATTTTTGCCCGAGCTGAAAAACATGGCCAACTTCAATACCGCGACGGATTGAATAGCTTCCTGATCCGTCGGCTGCGAGATCTCCTTCGACGGCATTTCTTAAATCAGCAGTTTCTGGTTCTTCACAATCGCGCGCCCAGTTAATGCCGAAATAGTGCCATCCATCGCTATTTGCTCCAGCTCCAAAATCAGAACAGATCGCAGCCTGTCGATCTGCAATTACAGGAATTGGGCAATCGACCGGACCCAACGATCCAGGACCGGCACCCATCACACGTCTAATTTCCTCTTCAGTCGCGAATGTTAGGGGGCTGGCGACCATGGCATGATTCTCGGCTTTGACTTCATTGAGCGAGTGGTCACCGCGGATAATGAGGGCTACAAATTCTGCCTCGCACGAATCTGACCCGCGCACGATCAGGGTTTTGACTGTCTTGTCGATCGGTAGATTAAAATCCTGAACGAGGGCTTCAATCGTCTTCTGGGTGGGCGTTTCGACCTTATGCATTTCAAGCTCAGGCTCTTGTCGGCTGCCTTGGGCCACGCATTCAGCCTTTTCGATATTCGCGGCGTACTCAGAACCATTCGAAAAGACGATATCGTCCTCACCTGAATCAGCAAGCACATGGAATTCTTGCGACCCACTGCCGCCGATCGCGCCCGAGTCTGCAAGGACGGCCCGATAATCGAGACCAAAGCGATCAAAAATACGACAATACGCGTTGTACATTGTTTGATAACTCTGGCGCATGCCGTCTTCACTGATGTCAAAGGAATATGCATCTTTCATGATAAATTCGCGGGAACGCATCACCCCAAAGCGTGGGCGCACTTCATCACGGAATTTTGTTTGAATTTGATACAAGTTGAGTGGTAGTTGCTTGTATGAGTTGACCTCGCGCCGAACAATATCGGTAACGACTTCTTCATGAGTTGGCCCCAAACAAAAGTCACGATCATGACGATCCTTCAATCGCAGTAATTCGGGTCCAAATTGTCCCCAACGCCCTGATTCTTGCCAGAGTTCCGCCGGTTGTACGCCAGACATTAGAACTTCTTGAGCACCCGCGTGGTCCATTTCTTCCCTCACGATACGCTCAACTTTTTTAAGTACACGAAGACCGAGTGGTAGCCACGTGTAAAGGCCTGATGCAAGTTGTCGAATCATTCCGGCACGCAACATCAGTTTATGACTAATGACAACGGTATCGACCGGATCTTCTTTTAATGTTGGCAGTAACAGTTGGGAGGTCCGCATAACGCATCCATATGTAGTACTTTGGAGGAGTTGAGTATAACGGGCTTCGGCCTCTAGGAGTGGAATGCATCCGGTAGTTTGTTTGGACAGTGGTTTTTCGGGTCAATTTGATACCGAATTTGGATGGTTATCTCACGGCATCGAATTTGAGATAAATCGTCCGGAACAGCTTGTCGAGGGTCTTCGCTATCTGTCGGACCAATCTCGTCTTGGAGCATGGGTTGTCTTTACTCTCAGTTTTGAAGCAGGCTTTTATCTCATGGATTTGCCAAGGCATGTGGATGAAGAGCAGGCCTCTGACATTTATTTGAAAGCCTATATCTATCAAGAGCCACCACAAGTATTGACTGTTGGTAATGCCTCAACGGTTCAGTTTCCACATTGGGAAACGCCAGATTATGAGCACTATCAATCCGCATTTCACGAAATTCAGGCGGCTATTCAGGCAGGCGTTTGCTACCAGGTAAACCACACTTTCCGGTTGCGTGGTCAATCTGACATTCCACCTTGGGATTTATATCGAGCTTTACTTACGACACAGCCTGCGAATTACGGTGCCTTTATCGATTTTAAAGATCATCAAATTTTGTCTCGATCACCTGAGCTATTTGTGGAAAAACGTGGTGGTCATCTGCGATCTGAGCCGATGAAAGGGACCGCTGCGCGAGCTACAGATGAGACTGAAGACCAACAAATACTTGAGCAATTACTCTCAGATACCAAAATGCAGGCAGAAAATTTGATGATTGTGGATTTGATTCGGAATGATTTAAGCCGAGTTTCGAAACCGCATTCAGTCGACGTTTCGCGTTTGTTTGAACCGCGTTCACTGAAATCGGTTCATCAAGTATCGTCGGTTATTGAATCGACCATACTGCCGAAAGTCGATTCAAGCCAATTAATTGAGGCGCTCTTTCCATGTGGATCGGTCGTTGGCGCACCGAAAGCAAAAGCGTTCGAGCTGATCCAGAATTTAGAATCTGACCAACGCGGCGTATACACCGGAAGCATTGGTTTCATTGAGCCCTCAGGTGATATGACATTGTCGGTTGCAATCCGGACGATCGAGCAGCGAGGAAGTCAGGTCCAGTTAGGTTTAGGGAGTGGCTTAGTGGCTGATTCATCCCTTGAAGAGGAGTGGAGTGAATGCCTTCTCAAAGGACGTTTTTGCGGCGTAGACGGCAGTTGTAATTGACCTGTCACAATGTTGAACGTATAAACATTCAAACGTTTATTTGGTATATCAATTATGTCGCGCAGAAATTCAATGCGCTTTGGCGATTTTATACAGGCAATGTCTGTCGACAGCCAACGCGTGCCATTTCAGGAGCTCATGCCTGAACCACTTTTCGATCGTCACGGCAATGAGTATCCGCAGCCTGTTCCGAAAATGAAATTGGGTGGTGGAGAGGTTGTTAAAATTCTCCAGCCTTATTTGTCAACGCGCTTTATGGATCAAGCTCGGGCGGTTGTACCTTTGGCAATCTACCTTGGGCTCTTCCAATATCTCGTATTACAAACGCCCGTAATGGATGCATCTATCATCGCCGGCGGTCTCTTGGCCGTTATGGTTGGATTGATGATGTTCATGGAGGGTTTGAAGCTCGGTTTGATGCCTTTTGGAGAAGTCATCGGGAATACGCTGCCGCGAAAATTGCCACTGGTAGGTGTCCTTTTCATTGCATTTTTGCTTGGTATCGGTGTGACGTTCGCTGAGCCAGCTATTGGTGCGCTCCAGGTTGCGGGTTCGATTGTCGATCCTGAAAAAGCGCCTTATTTGTTTACGCTCTTAAACGACCGTTCCGGCGCGACAGTGCTGCTGGTCGGTTTGGGTGTTGGTTTAGCGGCTGTTCTTGGGACAGTTCGTTTCTTGCGCGGCTGGAGTTTGAAGCCACTAATCTTCATTAGTCTGACGCCAACTCTGATTCTCAGTGTGATCGCGTTCATGGATCCAGAACTGACAAAAATCGTGGGTCTTGCTTGGGACTGTGGTGCTGTAACGACTGGACCAGTAACTGTGCCTCTCGTATTGGCCTTGGGTATCGGTGTTGCATCAGCGGCTGGTAAAGGTGCGGATTCTTCGCTTTCTGGTTTGGGGATCGTGACACTGGCATCTATCTTCCCAATTCTTGGCGTTTTGTTACTGAGTTTTTATACGGCCTACACTGTGCCACCCGAAGTGATCATTGCCAAAGCAGCGGAAATCAAAGCCGCTGCAGCGTTCGCTGCAACTCAGCCTCAGTGGTACGAAGTCACTCCCTGGAATGAGGTCATCTTGGGTGTCCGAGCGATTGTTCCATTGGTTATTTTCCTTGCGATTGTTTTGATGCTTGTCCTTCGCGAGAAGATGAAAAATGCAGGGATGACTTACTACGGCGTTTTCTTGGCTGTTGCAGGGATGTGTATTTTCAATGTTGGTTTGACATATGGTTTGGCCAAACTTGGCGATCAGTCTGGTGGTTTGATTGCTGCAGCATTTACTTCAATTGATGCAGTTGCTGCGAGCCCGCTTTACAGTGTTTCCGTCGGCGTCGGCATAGCAGCACTGTTTGCTTGGGTTTTGGGCCTCGGTGCAACACTTGCTGAGCCCGCTTTGAATGCTCTTGGTATGACGGTTCAAAATCTAACCAACGGAGCGTTCAAAAAGTCGATGTTGATGGGCGCAGTTGCCTTCGGTGTTGCGACTGGCATCATGCTTGGTGTTTTAAAGCTGATCTACGATTTCCATATTATGTATATCTTGATTCCCGGATATACACTCGGCTTGATCTTAACCCTCCTATCTACGGAAGAATTCGTCAACGTGGGATGGGACTCTGCGGGTGTGACAACAGGCCCTGTGACTGTGCCTCTCGTTCTGGCAATGGGTCTTGGCTTCGGAAACGCGTTGGGTTCGACTGAGGGTTTTGGAATCCTGGCTGCTGCTTCAATTTGCCCAATCGTTGCCGTTTTAACGCTCGGTATTTACGTTCAATTTAAAGTAAAGCGAGAAGAACGCAGGACTGCCCGCGAACTCGCTCAAACTGAAGTTTCACAAGGAGCCTGAACCGATGAAACGTACTTTTACTACGCTTACTGATGCCACTCTTATTACTGCGGTTGTTCAACATGGCTACGGCGAAGTAATTACAGACGCTCTGCTCGAAGTGGGTATCCAAGGCGCAACACTCCATTCAGCGATGGGAGTGGGGATTCGTGAGCGATTGGGCGCTGTCGGTGTCGCGGTTGATGCTGAACGTGATGTTGTTGGAGTCATGGTGTCGAGTGACGAAGTTGATCGTGTCTTTGAGCGTATTTTCCTTGCAGGAAAAATGGACACTCCAGGTATGGGCTTTATGTATGCAACGCCTTTGATGCAAGCCGCGACCTACGTTCCACCTTCTATCCTTGCGAAATATACGGATTAGTGACATGGCACACGTTCCTGTTTTAAAACAAGATCCACGGGTCGAATTTATCGACTACTCGTGGTTGATATCGGGCATTTTGTATGAAGGTGGGACCGATCTGTTGATCCCAGAACTTCAAGCGAAAGGCATTAACGAAGTGTATTTCTATAACGTCGCGGGCTCTCCAATCGGAAAGAAAACAGTCGCTGGTGTTGCGGATTCTTTTGATGTTGAAGAATTTTTTGTGATTGTTGCTGCCGACCAAGCCGAAAATATTTTCGATTTTATTTATCACTTTTGCGATTTGGATAAGCCGAACATGGGAATGATTCGCTTAAATAAGCTGAGTCGCTCAACCATTCACACGCTCCCACACAACGTTGACGCACAAGACGCCGACGCGATCGAGCATCAACCAAATTAATCGAAGGTGATGACATGACTGAACCAAAGACACAAGTATCAACCCAAAATGCAGCAAATATTCGCAAGAACAAGCGCCGCATTTTCGAACTTGAATGCGACGTTTCCACAGCCTACGCAGAGCTCATGCTGCTCGTTGCGGATATTGAAGAAAACCGCGCGCTTTTGATGCGAAACTTTACATCTGCATTCAACGGTAACCGTGCGATTGCGATTGATAATGTCGAAGATCTTTTTCGTTGTCGGATCCTGATGGTTGATGCGTTGGATGCAAAGACAGAACCAGAGCAGAACTTTAAAAATGCGATGACGAATAGCCTTCGTATCGATCTTCTTGAAAATCGCTTTATTCTGAATGAGAAGCTCCGTGAGATCGCTGCCCAAATGGCGGAGATCAACGTACTGTTCATCACGTTAAACGAACTGGTCACTGGCGCGAACGAGGCCGTTGCCGATCAAGCTGCCGAAATGGTTTCTCAAAATGCTGAGTGGATCGATGGCGAACTTGATAAGTTATTCCATGCCGCAAGTCCTGCGACGAATGGAAAGCTTGTTGATTCCAATACGGAACGATTGGTCAGTCTTATCGAGAAAGCGCACATTGCAGAACAGCAAGCGCATTCAATGGTCGAAGCTGTCGAGGCGCGCACTAAAGTTATCCTAGACGCTGGTGATGACATTGCGGCTCGCCGTGAGCGGATTCAAGCGGACCGTGAGAAAGTAGTTGCGAACCAAAAACGCTCAGCGGATTTGATGTCGAAATAAGCGAAATCGATTCGATAAAAACCCCCTCGTTAAGAGGGGTTTTTTTTGAGCACTAATTCGTTCTCCATGCTCTTAAACGGTGTCGATTCGTCGCATGCTGCAAAATATTGATCGATGTGCGCTCGTTCTCGAGTCAAAAACTGACTAATTGCCTGTTCGAATTCGGGATATTGAATCCAATGAAGACTTTGAGTTTTCACAGGCTGAAAACCACGAGCGATTTTATGTTCACCCTGTGCGCCAGGATCAAATCGTGTGATTCCCTGATCAATCGCATAGTCGATCCATTGATGAAAACACGTTTCGAAGTGGAGGCAGTCCACATCGTAGAGCGCACCCCAGTAGCGTCCGTAAAGTGTTGTTTCATCTCGCAAGCAAAATGACATCGCAATCCGCTCACCTTTGTGAATGGCGAATGCCACGCAAATTGCGTCTGGGATGCGTTCGGTGACATGTGTAAAAAAGTCGCGGCTGAGATACCCAAGGCTGCCCCGCATCCGGTAGGTCATCTGATAACAACGAAACAATGCATCAAGAGCGGTTTGATCCAAGTCGTGGCCTGTCAGTCTCTCAAACTCGATACCTTGTTCGGCAACCCGACGGCGTTCGCGACGCGCCTCCTTTCGACGTTTCGAATTAAATGTTGCTAAGTGATCGTCGAAGCTCGTAAAGCCCTGGTTGAACCAGTGAAATTGAACTCCGGATCGCTCAAGCCAAGATCCCGTTGATTTGATCTGTTGCGCGCTTTGCTCATCTGGAAAAAGAATGTGCCAACTCGAAATGCTGTCGATCAGATCGGCGCGCACAGTCTCAACCAATTTGTGGGTAATAAGTGCTTGGTCCTCTCCATCTCGAACCAATACGCGTGGCCCAGTCGCGGGCGTGAATGGCACAGCAGTTACGCATTTTGGATAGTAATTCAATCCATGACGATGATAAGCGTCAGCCCAAGCCCAATCGAAAACATATTCGCCATATGAATCCGACTTGAGATAGCAAACCATCGCACCAATCAGTTGGCCAGATTCGGTGACAGATGCATACAGCGGGCGCCATCCAGTTCCGTCGCCAACGCTTTTGGAATCTTCGAGTGCCGATAGAAAGCCATGCAACAAGCCGGGATACCGTGACGGATTGAGCGCATCCCATTGCTCGGCTTTGAAGTCGTGTATCGACAGGTGCAACCCTGTTTGCATATGTGCCCTTTTTCGTTAGGGCTTCCCTGCCTTATTGAAACTTTTTAGCGTCAATGCCAAAAGTCGTTTCTTGTCACGTTTCTCGAGCTTCACAAGTTGATAATCAAGTGAAGGCGCAAGCCAAAATACAAATGACCGATTTGGGTCGGGATTGTCGTCGACCAGTGCGAACTTTTGCGCTTCAATCGTGCCGAAGGGGATCTCGAGTGTTTCAAGCCCTTGTGCTTGAACTGACCTCACTTTGATATCGTTGCCATCGAGCATTGTCATTGACGGAGGCAACGGTTGCCCATTTTTGAGAAGGTGCGCGAGTTGTAAACGGAAACCCAATGGATCCAGCGTATCCGGTGGTATCTCGAGTTCGGCTCTTTCAGGCTCATGGAGCCAGACAAGCGTTTGTTTATTCCAGTTGAATCTGAAGTTTCGGCCCTTCGTCCGGCCTAGTACGCTCTGGGTGTAGTTGTAATCTAATGGAGTCCAACCGGAGTCAGCCGAGAACAGCAGGTTTGTTGTTTCTGTAGCAGAACCGATGCTGGCTTTCGCATCTAGTGTGATTTCAAAACGATCATCTTGCTGTTTCAGTATTTCCGTCGCTTCAGCCTCAAGTTTCAGGCCAACGCTCCATATCATGTCGTACTTCGCTTCATAGCTTTGCGCTAATGCTGGAGTGGTTAGTAGCGCTGCCAATGTTGCCAAAACTTTTAACATCAAATCATTCCTAGAGATAAATCGCGTATGACTGAAGGATACAAAGTATGTTCGGCAGCGAGAACACGTTTTTTTAGAGTTTCTTCTGTTTCATCGACCCTGATCGCCACTTCGCATTGTCGAATGATACCCCCTGCGTCGAGTTCATCCGTGACCCAATGAACGGTTGCTCCAGCGACCGTATCACCAGCTTCGAGGGCGCGCTTGTGGGTATCTAAACCTTTGTACTTAGGGAGTAACGAGGGGTGGATATTGATCAGTCGTTTGGCGTAGTGTGTAACAAACTCACCCGTTAGGATTCGCATGAACCCCGCGAGGGCAATTAAATCCGGCTGGTAACTATCGATGAGTTTTATTAAAGCGTGATCAAATTCAACACGATTCTCAAAAGACTCATGCGAGAGTACCGATGTTGGGATCGATGCTTGTTTTGCTCGTTCCAGTCCGAAGGCATTTTCTCGATTAGAAATGACACCAACGATGTGTGCTTTCCCTAATTTGCCATCAATTTGCCAGTTAATCAGTGCTTGTAGGTTAGTGCCACCGCCTGAAATAAGGCAGACCACCCGCATTAGGCAAAAGTTCCTGAGAACACCACGGCCTCTTTTTTGCGCTCTGTCAGTTCACCGATCACGACAGCTTGTTCTCCCGCGTCAGTTAGTGCGGCCATCACCTCGGTGACGTTCGATGGACAACAGAACAAAATGAAGCCAATCCCGCAGTTAAAAGTTCGTAGCATCTCGTCAGCGCCAACATCGCCTTGGGCCTCTAGCCACTTAAAGATGGCGGGCCGTTCCCATGTATCTAGGTCAATACATGCTGCGAGCTGGTCACCAAAAGAGCGTGGGAGATTTTCTTGAAACCCGCCACCTGTGACATGGACAGCACC
>CBFHIN010000012.1:22052-39747 GCA_965655875.1 Litorivicinaceae bacterium
CCGTTTATATGTCCTGTTACCATCGCTTTAAGGACTGCTTTGACATAAATGCGAGTTGGTTTCATCACTGCATCAAGTACAGATATATCGTCAGTTAGCTGCTCTGATTCTGGGTCGATCCCTGCGTGCTCGATAATTTTTCGGATCAACGAATAGCCATTGCTGTGAGGTCCGGAAGAGGGTAGGCCAATGACGATATTACCCGCCTGAACTTGGCTGCCGTCGAGAATTGATGTTTCCTCAGCAACGCCGACGCAGAATCCTGCGAGATCGTAGTCACCCTGTTGATACATACCTGGCATTTCGGCGGTTTCACCACCGGCCAAAGCACATCCAGATAACTCGCATCCCTTCGCAATGGATGTAATTACCGATTCGGCGACATCAACATCCAACTGGCCGGTTGCGTAATAATCGAGAAAAAAGAGTGGTTCTGCATTTGCAACGATTAAGTCATTGACACACATTGCGACTAAGTCTTCGCCAATACAGTCGTGTCGATTGAAATCAATGGCCAGTTTTAACTTGGTTCCGACGCCGTCGGTGCCCGAGACCAGAACGGGATTTTGATAGCCCGCCGGAATTTTAAATAATGCTCCGAAACCTCCGAGACTACCGAGTGATTCTTTACGAGCTGTTCGTTTAGCGAGTGGTTTGATGCGTTCGACAAGTTGATTTCCAGCATCAATATCGACACCAGCATCTCGGTATGAGAGACCTTTCTGTTGATCTTGACTCATTGACTTCATAGCTTCCTGCGTGAATTGTTGCGGGAGTGTATCATTTGCCGAGTTAACAGAACCAATGTGAGGATTCATGACAGTGCGAATTTTTTTCATCGCATGTTTATTATCACCGATCGTGAATGCGCTTGAGTATCGTATGGATGTTGAAGAGCCTGCTTTATTCAACGTAGAAGCGGCGATTGAAAGCGTCATCATTGGTTCGGCTGAGAAGTTGACAGGGATCCCTGAATCCCAAATGACAAAAGACGTTCCTGATTTGTTTAGTTTGTCTGAAGTGTTAGTCAATTCTTATGGCTACGATGGCGACTCGTTTATTGTTGACATCGATGTCCAAGGACTGAAATCGCGTCTTGACGCTGCAGGAATTGCGTTATGGGAATCCGAGCGTCCGGAATTATTGATTTGGGCGACAGAAGAGCGCGGTCTTGAACGCGTGATGATTGGACCGGAATCGAATGTGGTTATTGATCGATTGTTGGCCGCTAGCGATCGGTTTGGCGTGCCAATGCAGCGTCCACTGATGGACTTAGAAGACACGCTTGCCCTATCGCCTGCGGAAATCTGGGGCGAGTTTGCTGGTGCTGTGACGAATGCTTCCGCGCGATATGGAATCCCGCACATCCTTGTGATTGGTGATCGTCCTGAACGGCAATCGCTTAAGTATTGGATGTTTGAAGCGAATGGAGAGTACCGTTCAGGTGATGTAACCGGTGTCGACGCTGATGCGCGCGCGAATGCGCTTATTGAGGTCGTGATGCAATATGCGCGCGCACTATCTAAGACGACTCAGCCGGAGCCAGTAATCACTTTTTCGGAGAACGGTGCGGTCACTTCGTTCCGACCGCAAGAAAATAGTGTTGCTGGACAATGGACCCTTAAAGTGGAGTACAGCGATGTGATTCGTCTGATGGATCTCATCGATCATCTTGAGACCGCAGATAGTATTTCGATCGAGTCCACTGAAATTCGAGCAACCGAAGCCTCGATAGTGCTTAAAACGGACTTATCGCTGGGAGCAACCGATGACTTGGTTTCTTCGTTTGCATCAATCCAGTTCATCTCACCCCTGATGTATTCTTTGCAGTGACTGGCAAAAAAAGTCCGATACAAGAAATTCTCCGCTTGGAGAAACCGTCTGGGCTTTCATCAGAGTGTTGGATCGAGACAAAACAACATCAATTGATTCTCGGATATGTTGGTGATTCGCTGGTTGGTCGCTCTGATGAACTGTGGATTCATGGTCCGCCAGGGTCAGGGAAGACGCATCTCGGCGTTATCATCAATCAGCGACATCAGTTTAACTATTACGATTGTGGCGAAATTGATCCAGAGCGTTCGACCGAATTATTGAATTGGTTGGATGTGTCGACTGGGTTAATACTTGACCGTGTGGATCAATGGCTTGGACACGATGCGGCTGAAGCGTCCTTGTTCTCATGGTGGAAGCGAAAACACAACGGGCTAGTTTTGATTTCTCAGCAGTCCCCTCGCTCGGAGCATTTGATTGGATTGCCGGATTTGGTCAGCCGAGCTCATGCATCAATGATCCTACCGTTGGACGGTCTAGACGATGCAAGCATCGTCGACTTGTTTGAATGTCGGTTGAATGAGTTGAAAATCGAACTGACTCCTGATGTGATCCGATTTCTGACGCCAAGGCTCCCGAGAAATCCGGGCAAGCTGATTGAATTAATCCGTGTCATTGATCAAGAAAGCTTGAGAGACCAGCGGAAAATAACGATTCCTTGGGTCAAACAGTTAATTACTCGCACGTCATAAAATACTGACATTATTTTCAGTGTTTTCTGCTGACAGCGGACCCGAAGATCGGTACTCTATGATCAAATTCCACACACATGAGAAGGGTTTTTCAATGGATGACAATCGTCGCAAAGCGCTAGACGCTGCGTTAAGTCAGATCGAACGCCAGTTTGGTAAAGGCGCTGTGATGCGAATGGGCGATGCGCCTCGCGAGGCCATTCCTGCGATTTCGACAGGATCATTGGGGCTTGATATCGCGCTTGGTATTGGCGGTCTTCCCAAAGGGCGAATCGTTGAAATCTACGGCCCTGAGTCATCCGGTAAAACCACACTGACACTGCAAACTATTGCTGAGTGCCAAAAAGCAGGTGGTACCGCGGCATTTATCGATGCCGAGCATGCCTTAGATCCAGTCTATGCAGGAAAGCTTGGTGTCAACGTGGATGATCTTTTGGTTTCGCAACCGGATACGGGCGAGCAAGCACTCGAAATTGCAGACATGCTTGTTCGCTCTGGTAGCGTCGACATTCTCGTCGTCGACTCGGTGGCAGCACTAACACCACGAGCTGAAATCGAGGGCGACATGGGTGATACGCATGTTGGTTTGCAAGCACGATTGATGAGCCAAGCACTGCGTAAAATAACCGGGAATATCAAACGATCGAATTGTCTGGTGATTTTTATTAACCAGATTCGTATGAAAATTGGTGTGATGTTCGGAAACCCTGAAACGACAACTGGTGGTAATGCGTTGAAGTTTTACAGTTCAGTTCGCCTGGATATCCGTCGAATCGGTAGCGTGAAGCAGGGCGATGAAGTCGTTGGTAACGAGACACGTGTCAAAGTCGTTAAAAACAAAGTTTCGCCACCATTCCGTCAGGCTGAATTCCAAGTGATGTATGGGCAAGGCATTTATCACATGGGTGAGATTCTAGACCTAGGTGTACAGGAAGGATTAGTTGAAAAGTCAGGTGCATGGTATTCGTACAATGGCCAGCGCATTGGGCAAGGTAAGGCCAATGCGGCTCAATTCCTCAGTGACAACAGTGCGATGTCGGAGGAGATCGAGACAATGCTGCGCAATAAGTTACTCACAGCACCTGTACCGTCTGAAGAACAAGCCGATGAGCCTGCTGAGGCGCCGCCAAAAGACTAATTAACGACTCGTCATAATGGGAGCAACGTTGATTACAGACCCCGTTTTTTGGGGTCTTGCTCTGATTGGTTTATTCATTGTTGGGATATCCAAAGGTGGGTTTGGGGGCGGGTTAGGTGTTGTTGGAGTGCCGTTTTTAGCAGCGGCTATTCCAGTGAATCAGGCGGCAGCGATTATGCTGCCATGCCTTATCGTTATGGATCTTACCGGCATCTTGGGTTGGCGAGGGCAATGGTGCTGGGTTCAACTCAAACGGCTGCTACCAGCAGCTGGATTGGGTATTTGTCTGGGTGCCCTGAGTTTTCACATGCTGTCTGAAAATGCGCTCCGAATACTGATTGGTGCAATTGGCCTTGGATTTGGAATCCAGTGGTGGGCGAAGCATCTTGATTGGGTAAGCGTCAGTGAAAAGCAGGTCCCTGGTCCCTGGCACACTCGTTTTTGGAGTACTGTTGCAGGCTTTACGAGTTTTAGCGTGCACGCAGGCGGTCCTCCGTTGCAAGTCGCGTTACTTCCGCAGCGGCTTGATCCAAAAATGTATGCGGCGACAACGGTCGTATTCTTCACCTTTGTCAACCTCGTCAAGGTTTTTCCGTATTACTGGTTAGACCAATTTTCTTCCGAAGTACTCTGGACTGCTCTAATTTTGGCGCCAATTGGTCCACTTGCAGTACGCCTCGGAATTTTCCTCAATGCAAGAGTTTCTCCGCTCTGGTTTTATCGGGTTTGCTATTTCGGCTTAGTCATTTCGAGTGCTCGACTGTTATTTATTGGTATGACCAGTTAGATCGAGCTGTTTTGATAAGCTGTGATATCCTTTATCTCAAGCAAATCAAATAAAAAGCATCAATCGAAGTAAGGTGAATCCATGGAAACTGGACGATTAGTCGCAGCTTTAGCCACCGGCGTTCAAGCCAATCGCGTTTTGTATAAAACAGAAGACACAGCGCCTTACGAGTGCGACGGGTTGACGATGTTCAAAGCAAAACCGAAAGTCGTTGTGCTTCCGGAAACGCGCGAAGAAGTTAGTCATATTTTAAGAACGTGCAAGGACCTTGGAGTCCCTGTCGTTGCGCGAGGTGCAGGAACAGGTTTATCCGGTGGCGCATTGCCACATGCAGACGGCGTTCTGTTAGTGATGGCAAAGTTCAGTCGAATTCTTGAGATTGATGAGGATGCGCGAATCGCTCGTGTTGAGCCCGGAGTGCGAAACCTCGCCATTTCTGAAGCAGTTAGCCATCTTGATCTCTACTACGCACCTGATCCCTCGTCACAAATTGCATGTTCGATTGGCGGAAATATCGCCGAGAACTCTGGTGGCGTGCACTGCCTCAAATACGGGCTGACTGTTCACAATGTGTTATCGGTGACGGTTGCGCTAGATGATGGATCGATTGTTACAGTGGGTTCAGATGCACTTGATTCTGCGGGTTACGATTTATTGGCTTTGACTATTGGCAGTGAGGGGTTATTAGCTGTTGTGCTTGAAGTCACAGTCAGACTGCTTCCAAAGCCAGAAGAAATGCGTGTTGTTATGGCGGCATTCGACGATGTCACTAAAGCAGGTGATTCAGTCGGCCATATCATTGCCGCGGGTATCATTCCCGCAGGCCTTGAAATGATGGATGGGCCGGCTGTCGCGGCAGTCGAAGATTTTGTGAAAGCTGGGTATCCGCTCGATGCAGAGGCGTTACTTCTTTGCGAGGTTGATGGGACTAAAGAGGAAGTTGCTGACGAGCTTGCGCGCGTTGAAACGATTCTGAAGGAATCCGGTGCGACGATGCTTCGGATTGCGACCAACGAAGAAGAGCGTTTACTGTTTTGGAAAGGCCGGAAAAGCGCGTTTCCAGCTGTTGGTCGGATCTCACCGGATTACTACTGTATGGACGGAACCATCCCTCGCAAACATCTCTCACACGTGCTGAGACGCATGCGAGAGATGTCGACGCGGTATGATCTGCGATGCGCGAACGTCTTCCATGCAGGTGATGGGAATCTTCATCCCCTTATTTTGTTCAATGCAAACGATCCAGAAGAACTCAAGCGAGCGGAAGATTTCGGTGCTGAGATTCTAGAATTATCAGTTGAAGTCGGTGGAACTATCACCGGCGAACACGGTGTCGGCATTGAGAAAATAAACGAAATGTGTGTGCAGTTCTCATCCGACGAATTGACACAGTTCCACTCAGTCAAAGCGGCCTTTGATCCCACCGGGATTTTGAATCCGGGTAAAGCAGTACCTACACTTCAGCGGTGCGCTGAATTCGGAAAAATGCATGTCCATCATGGACAACTTCCTCACCCCGAATTGGAACGTTTTTAATGTCAGTACTAGTCGAAACACTATCCAGTCGATTGATTGCTAAAGAGCCAGTTGCTGTTGTAGGGGGAAATACCAAAAATTTTCTGGGTGGGCGATTAATCGATGAGCCGGTTTCGATGCGAGACCATGCAGGGGTGATTAATTATGAGCCGACCGAGCTTGTTGTCACAGCCAAAAGTGGGACACCACTGAATGAAATTGAAGCGTGTTTAAAAGATGCCCAGCAGATGTTGCCATTTGAACCACCAAGGCTTGGTGAAGAATCAACGATCGGTGGTGTGATGGCGTCAGGGCTTTCAGGTCCACGCCGAATGCACTTGGGTAGCGCGCGAGATTGTGTTTTAGGCGTTCGTCTCATTAACGGACTTGGCCAACACTTAAAGTTCGGCGGCGAAGTGATGAAAAATGTTGCGGGATATGATTTATCGCGCCTCTCTGTTGGCGCGTTGGGTACCCTTGGTATTTTGACGGAAGTATCGATTAAGGTTCTGCCGATACCAGAAAAAGAGCAGACGCAGACTATCGAATGCTCGCAAGCTGAAGCTCTGAACATCCTCGTGCGTCTCGGTCGTAAACCCTATCCAATTTCTGCTGCCGCTTGGATTGATGGTGTTTTATCGATCCGCTTGTCTGGGGCTTCAAGTGGTGTGGAATCGGCAGCCGTGGCGATTGGTGGTGAGACCGACGCGAATGCAGACAAATTTTGGTTAAGCCTGAGAGATATGACCCACGATGCATTAAACATCGAAGGAAAGTGGTTATGGAGATTGTCAGTGGCTCCGACAACACCAACCGATATTGTCGATGCCATCAGTTTCGATTGGGCTGGAGGGCAACGGTGGATCCGCACTGATCCGAATGATTACTCCCCTTTTGAGGTGGCATCAAACGTTGGTGGCCATGCCACGTGCTACGCCAAAGACCGATTGTCCGGGACGGGTATGCAACCTTTGGACCCGGGAATTTTGAGATTGAACCAACGTGTGAAAGAGGCGATGGATCCACACGGTCTGATTAATCGTGGACGCTTATTGGAGGAGTCACACTGATGCAAACAAATATCGTTGAGCGTTACGCCGGTACTGATTATGGGCGTGAAGCGGAAGACATACTCAGAAAGTGCGTGCACTGTGGATTTTGTACTGCAACCTGTCCGACGTATCAGTTGCTCGGTGATGAATTGGATGGGCCGCGTGGTCGAATTTATCAAATTAAGGAAATCTTGGAAGGCGCAACACCAACAACGTCAACACAAACGCATTTGGATCGCTGTTTGACATGTCGGTCCTGTGAAACCACGTGTCCATCGGGTGTCGATTACGGGCGCCTTGCCGATATTGGCCGCAAAATTGTGGAAGATGAAGTCGGTCGATCGTGGATTGAAACGATGATTCGTAAGGCGCTGATCCTCGTGATTCCAAACCGAACGTTGTTTGCATCGTTCGTTAGGATCGGTCAGCTATTTCGGCCTCTTATGCCTTCTGCAATTCGCCGTAAAATCCCGGCGCGAGCAGCGACTACCCGTTGGCCCTCAAATACACATGAGCGCAAGATGTTGATTCTTGAAGCTTGTGCTCAACCCTCTGCGACACCCAATGTCAACGCATCAGCGGCTCGGGTAATGGACCGCTTGGGCGTCCAACTCATCGCTATTCGTGAGGCGGGGTGTTGTGGCGCAGTGGCCCATCACCTCAGTGACCACGAGCGTAGCTTTGAGGCTGTCAAACGAAATATCGACGCATGGTGGCCATCGATTGAACAGGGTGCCGAAGCCATTGTCATTACCGCATCGGGTTGCGGGGTCATGGTCAAGGAGTACGGTCACCTCCTGGCAAATGATCCAGAATATGCAGACAAAGCACGCCGTGTCGCTGAGTTAGCAAAAGATATCTCTGAAGTGATGACTCATGAAGATTTAGCCTCTTTGAAGGTGCGGGGCGCAAAGCCGCTCGCGTTTCACTCGCCTTGCACATTGCAGCATGGGCAAAAACTGAATGGTTTAACCGAAAAGGTGCTGCGCGAACTTGGATTCGAACTCAAGCCAGTCGCCGATTCGCACCTGTGTTGTGGATCGGCTGGAACATACTCGATTCTGCAGCCAGATCTGAGTAAGCAACTGTTGAAAAACAAAGTGGCAGCATTGGAGGCAACTGGAGCTCCAACGATCGCTACAGCCAACGTCGGTTGCCAACTCCATCTGTCGACCGGGGCAAACACCCCGGTCAAACATTGGATAGAATTAGTCGACGAAGTTACCGGGTAAGAACGACCTTCCCGATTGCTGTTCCAGATTCGAGATGAGTATGGGCATCGGCGACATCTTCGAATCTGAATTGCTGAGTATCGAGGAGCGGACGTAATGCACCGCTCTCGACCATCTCGCAAAGCGTTTCGAGGCGCGGCCGGATGCTGTGACGATTCAGTGGATTGGCTACTTGGCCAACTAAAAACACCACATGCAACGTTAAGCTTTTGGCATGCATTGGGCTTAAATCATGCGTCGATCGCGCGGCGATATTGACAACCGTCCCGCCAAAGCGTGCTGCTTGGAAACAACCGTCTAGATTGGTTCCTCCAACGGTATCGAAAACAATGTCATATCCTTTGCCATCGGCGTATTGGCTCACATAATCTTCAACTGACAGGCCGCGGTACAGAATGGTTTCATCAGCACCCAGCTGTTTGGCGACGCTCGCTTTTTCTTCACTGCTAACGGTGGTGTGGACGATACCGCCGAGATGTTTCGCGATTTGAACTCCCACGTGACCAACTCCACCTGTGCCTGCATGCACAAGGACTTTGTCGCCTTGTTTTACTTGTGCTCGATCGGCAAGTGCGAACCACGCAGTGAGTGACACCAGTGGCAGAGCGGCCGCTTCCGCAAATGAGAGATTCTTAGGCTTTTTAGTAACCAATTGGGCATCTGTTACCATTTTTTCGGCAAGTGCTCCCGACGGAAGACCGTTAAATCCTCCAGCGCAACCCCAGACTTCGTCACCAACCTCGAGATGGTCCACTTGTGCCCCGACTTCCGTCACGATTCCGGAGACATCGGCATGAAGTACAGCGGGAAATGCGGGCGTCGCAGGAGGAACCATTCCGGCGCGAATTTTGAGATCGATCGGATTGACGCTGGATGCTTTGACTTCAATAACAACTTGGCCTTCGCCTGCTGTCGGTTCGGGCATTTGCTGTGGGGAAAATACGTCAGGACCGCCGAAGTCCGAAATTGTAATTACGTTCATTGGTTTTTCATCCAGTTTTGTTATGTCTAAGTGGTAGACTTGGACTATGGCAATCGAATCAATCGAGATCAATCTTCAATTGCAAAATTGTCGTGTGACTACTTCAAAAGGTGAGCGCGACTATCCCTGCTCGACTGCATTAAACGGTGCTGGAGAAAGAGAAGGATCAGGCTGTACACCACGGGGATCGCATCGAATTCGAGCAATCATTGGACGCGGCCAGCCTGAAAATACTGTTTTTGTCGGTCGTCGACCAACCGGTGAGCTATGGACACCTGACTTACACGCAGAAGATCCTAACCGCGATTGGATACTCGGTCGTATTTTATGGCTTTGCGGAAATGATCTTGGATTTAATCGCGGTGGCCTAGTCGACACACAAAGACGTTATATTTATTTGCATGGGACGCCACCGGTTGAACCGATGGGCGTGCCGTTGTCTCACGGGTGTATTCGGATGCGCCTTGCTGATATTTGTGAACTGGCCGACCTGGTGTCGCCTGGTACCCTAGTGACTATTTTGGAATCCTGACATGCTTGAACTGTTTATCGAATCCATCCTCTCGTTTCTTGAGGGCCCGCTGACAGGGCTCGGTGTGTCGCCTGTGGCTGTTCTTCGTGGCGTTGAGCTATTTGTCATCGTCTTACTGACCGTATTTGGCTCTTATTTTATTCGTCGTTTTGTCCGTACATTACGAGCCCGCGCGGAGAAAACGGCATCGAAATGGGATGACACATTTTTTGCAGCCATCCAAGGTCCCGCGAGAACTTTAGTTTGGGTGATCGGTCTGACGTTTGCCCTTGAGCGAGCTTCTGTTGGCTTAGATATCGAAGCGGTATTCGCACCATTGCGATCAGCTCTTGTCATCGCGACCCTGACTTGGGCGTTAATTCGGTTTATCGACCGTGTGCAGAAACGCATGATGCGCGATCCGCAAACAGATGATCTCGATCTGACGACTGTTGAAGCAATTGGACGCCTCATTCGTATTACTGTACTGATCACAAGCGGATTGATCATCCTACAAACACTCGGTTTTTCAGTGTCTGGTGTGCTCGCATTTGGTGGACTTGGTGGAATTGCGGTCGGTTTTGCTGCAAAAGATTTACTTTCCAATTTCTTTGGAGGGCTGATGATTTTTCTCGATCGTCCGTTTGGTGTTGGGGACTGGATACGATCTCCTGATCGTGAGATTGAAGGGACAGTTGAGTCACTGGGGTGGCGATTAACGACCATTCGAACGTTTGATAAACGTCCTTTGTATGTTCCAAACGCGACATTTTTATCGATCGCTGTCGAGAACCCATCTCGGATGTCACATCGCAGAATCTATGAAACCATCGGTGTGCGCTACGATGATGCGAGCCAAATGAGGACGGTAGTCGAGCGAGTTAAGTCCATGCTTGAACAACATCCGGACCTTGATACGTCGCAAACACTAATGGTCAACTTCAATTATTTTGGGCCCAGTTCACTCGACTTTTTTGTGTATTGCTTTACGAAGACAACGGTTTGGACTGAATATCACGCAGTGAAGGAGGACGTTCTTTTAAAAGCTTACGATATTATCACCGAGCTTGGGGCTGAAGTCGCGTTTCCGACTCAGACACTGCATCTACAGGTTGAGCCTGAGGCTCTGCCTGTACAATCTGTTCAGCAGCAATAATCACTCCGAACGCGGGATGATCGAGGTAGTGGATGTCTTTCGATGACATCTTGCGAAATTCGCGTAGCGTGTAAACCTCATCGATACGTGTTCCATCGGGTGCTTGGCGAACGCCTTTGCGTGTCACTCTCAGGTCGGCATCTAATTCAATAAATCGATCGATTGACCACCTCAAAAAGCCATTCAGTCTGAATCCATTGTCGCCATCGCCTGAAATTTGAAACCAGGGGTTGGCCGCTTGATTCTTTGTTAACGGGTGGATCCAGCGCTTGTGAAATAAAACTTGTCCATTCAATTGCGTTTGAATTCTCAGTGCTGAATTGTTCAGGACGCGATTCGAATCAGGAATTGATTTGAGATTTTTGAACCCCGAATTGAGCGCAAACTGTAAGTCGAAACTTTCTGGCGCCTGAGGTTCGGTCGCTGGGAAAATCTCAGCGATTGATTGCACAGGCTCAGCTCTCGAAAAGACTAATACTTCGAGTGCGTATGGCCTCACTTCTGCCGATGCTGTGGTCGACATCAGAACCAAGAATACAATGCTGATGATTCGTCTTGTCATGAAGTTGCCGGCCTTTGTAATGAATCAAGTACTTCGTGAATGAACCCGAGTCGCGCCTCTGCGCCGACCGTCTCACGGATAATTTTCAGTGCAGTCGCACCCTCGAGTTTGTATTCATGAGACTTGGACTGTACCAGACTGATCAACACCATTGGATCCACTTTTGTCTTTTCTCGGAATTCGATCCGACCGGATTGGGGTCCGAGAGTAATCTGTTTGATCCCCAACGATTCCGCTCTCAATCGGACTTTGGCTTGTTGGAATAAATTTTTGACTTGTGGTGGCAGCAAGCCGAAGCGGTCGATCATTTCAATTTCTATTTCCGAAAGAAGATCTTCTGATATCGCCGAGCTAATCCGTTTGTAGAGTTCAAGTCGCAGTGGAACGTCATTGAGATAGTCGTTTGGAATCAGTGCCGGGATCTTTAAATCCACTTCGGCGTGTGCCGATTCTGTTTGATCAAAGTCAGGTGTCCTGCCTTCACGAATCGCTGTGACAGCTTCATCAAGCATTTCCATATACAGAGAAAATCCGATGGTTTGCATATTTCCAGATTGATCTTCGCCCAAGAGTTCCCCGGCACCACGGATTTCTAAATCGTGAGTAGCCAGTTGGAAGCCCGCTCCTAGATCGCTTGCAGCTTCAATTGCTTCCAAACGCTTCACTGCATCGGCGGTGAGCGAGCGTGGATCTGGAGTCAAAAGGTATGCGTAGGCCTGATGATGCGATCGGCCAACACGACCACGAAGCTGATGCAGTTGCGCTAAGCCAAATTGGTCTGCGCGCTCGATCAGAATGGTGTTGGCAGATGGAATATCGATACCTGTTTCGATGATTGTTGAACACACGAGGACATTGTATTTTTTGTGATAAAAATCAGTCATCACATCTTCGAGTTCGCGTTCGCGCATTTGACCATGGGCGACTACAACACGAGCCTCTGGAACCAATTGGCGCACATCGTCAGCAGACCGTTCAATGCTTTTGACTTCATTGTGCAGGTAATACACCTGTCCGCCGCGCAAGAGTTCGCGCAGGATGGCTTCTTTTACAAGTGCATTATCTTTTTGTTTGATGAACGTTTTCACAGACAGTCGGCGCGCTGGCGGCGTCGCAATGACGGATAAGTCTCGAATTCCAGCCATTGATAAATTCAAGGTACGAGGGATTGGCGTCGCTGTCAGTGTCAGCACGTCGACATCGGAGCGATATTTTTTTAATCGTTCTTTTTGTGCAACCCCGAATCGATGTTCTTCGTCGATAATCAAGAGGCCAAGTTTCGGCAGTTTCAACTCACTTGAGAGAAGTTTATGTGTACCAACGACGATATCGATTTGGCCGTTATTGGCTCGCTCAATCACTACCTTGGTTTCTTTGGCTGACTTAAAACGGCTGAGTACTTCAACGGTCACCGGCCAATCGGCAAAACGATCTCGAAATGATTCAAAATGTTGTTGCGCGAGGAGCGTGGTCGGCACAAGAACGCAGACCTGTTTACCGCTACTGACAGAGGCGAACGTTGCACGCATTGCAACCTCGGTTTTACCAAAACCAACATCTCCACATACCAAGCGATCCATTGGTCGCGGTGCTCTGAGGTCGGCTAGCACCGCATCAATCGAGGTTTCCTGGTCTGGAGTAAGTTCAAATGGGAAGCCATCAGCAAAACGATCGTATTGAGATTCATCGATTTGGTGCGCATAGCCCTCTTTGGCAGCTCTTCTTGCGTAAATGTCGAGGAGTTCTGCTGCTTTGTCACGGATTTCTTCAGCAGCTTTCTGTTTAGCTTTGCTCCAGCGATCGGTTCCGAGTTTATGTGCCGCGACCGCATCAGGGTCTCCACCAGCATATCGACTCAAAACACCAAGATTGGTGACAGGAATATAAAGTTTTGCGCTGCCTTGGTATTCAACAGTAACGAACTCGTTGATATCGTCGCCAAGATCGATCGTTTCGAGTCCTTTGTAATGACCAACACCATGATCAATATGGACGATTGGGTCACCGATTGCGATTTCTGAAAGGTCACGAACGATGAGATCTGTCGCGATCTCATGCTGCTTACGCCGACGTCTTTGTGGTACACGTCGGCCAAACAATTGAGCTTCAGGAACGATTGCTAATTGGTCGACAATCATGCCTTGATCGAGAAGGCCGAGCGTAATGACTGCCGGTTGCTGATCGGGTTGGTAATCGCTAAAGCGTTCGACAGGGACTGGTCGTATTCCATGTTTTGCAAGAAGCTCGAGAAGCGCTTCACGTCGCCCGGCTGATTCTGCAACAAAGCAAACGGATTGATGGTTTTCCACTAACGCTTTGATTTTGGATGCGGGATCTTCGGATTTTGCATCAAAGGTCACATCAGGAAGTGGCAGAATGCGCGGATGCTTATCCTCTGGTGTTGTGATTTCGAGTGATCCGAATGATTTCAGTTCAGAGAACAATTCTTCGGTGCGAACAAAAAGTTCTTCAGGTGCGAGGATGGGTTTTCTGCGATCGTATTTCAGGCTTTCATGCCGTGTTGAAACGTCGTTCCAAAATTGCTCGAGTGCAGGATGGAGCGCTCCAACGCGAACGGTGCGTGTATCGGCAGGTAAATAATCAAATAGGGTCGCCATGTGACTGAAAAATAGGGGCGCATAGTACTCAATACCTGGAGGTGCAAGCCCCGATGAAACGTCCTGATACAGTGAACAATCTCTTGGATTTCCTTCAAAAGTTTCATGCCAGTTTTGTCGAAATGTTGCGATGCCCGACTCGGTTAATGGAATTTCTCGCGCGGGCAGTAGCGTGACGGAATCCACCTTTGTCACCGTACGTTGTGTATCCGGATCAAATGCTCGCAGGCTCTCAATTTCTGTATCGAAAAGTTCGACACGAAGCGGTTGCTCAGACCCCATGGGAAATACATCAAGAATTGCACCACGGACTGCAAATTCGCCATGTTCTCGCACTGTATCGACAGAATGATAACCCGATGCTTCAAGGCGTCTGCGTTCATGATGAAGATCGAAGTGATCACCTGTTTTGAGTACAAATCGCTGTCCATCTAAATGTTCTTTGGGTGGGAGCCGATGCGCGAGAGTTTGTATCGGAAGAATCAGTAGTCCTCGATGCAAATCACCGAGTTGGCTTAGCGCTTTAAGTCGCTCCGAGGTGATGTCCTCGTGCGGAGAAAAGCTATCGTAGGGCAGTGTTTCCCAGTCCGGTAAATGAACGATCGGAATATCTGCCAGACCGTCCGCTTCTCCTTCAGCGTCAAGATGATGGTCTTGACCCAGATAAAAATGCAGTGCGTTGGCAAGTTGCTGTGCATCTTGCGATTTCTCGACCAGGACTAAAACCAGTGAGTCCGAACGGACTGCGACCTCAGCAATCGCCAAAGGAACCGCGCTATGAGGGAGGTTCGATATGGTTTGTAGAGAACTACCGGCTTTCGGTAGTGAATCAATCAGTGGTGGTTGGATCGTGAGCATGTGACGTCGTAGCTTTGTCTGAGATGAGAGTATAGGCGACAATCCATGGTTTCGCTTAAAGGAACTTTCAATGACTGTATTCGTCGCCGATGAGGGGTTACTTGGTTTAGCCGAGTTAGTACCCAACGACTGCGAGATTCGGTGGTATAGCGGGCGTGATATCCCTGTGGATTTACTTGATGGCGCTGATGCACTCCTTGTTCGATCCACCGCGCGGATATTGATTGACCATCTCCCGAAGTCTGTTCGCTTTATCGGTACGGCGACGATAGGCACAGACCATCTCCCTCTTGAGCCATTGACGGCACGCGCGATTACTGTTGCCTCGGCGCCTGGTTGCAATGCGTTTGCAGTGACCGACTATGTGTTATCGCATTGTTTGAGTTGGGCAAAGTCACGCGGTCATGCATTGGATCAGATCAAACTCGGAATTATAGGTGTCGGGGCGGTAGGAGCACTTTTGAATCAGCGAGCAAAGGGGCTTGGGATACAAACTCTGCTGTCTGACCAACCACGTTTTGAACAAGGAGGTTTTGATGAGCATGTATCGCAAAGTGATCTGATACGTGAAGCCAACGTGATCTCATTGCATGTGCCGCGGATTCGAGAAGGTCGATACGTGACCGATCGATTGTTGAACGGTGATGCTTTGTCCTCAATGAGGCGTCAGTCGCTTTTGATTAATGCATCACGGGGGCAGGTGCTTCATGAGCATGACTTGTTAAAACACACACATTTCGATTTGGTATTGGATGTTTTTCCAAATGAGCCTGTGATCAGCGATGCCTTAGTCAGTCGAGCTTGGCGCATGACCCCGCACATTGCAGGGCACTCGGCGGAAGGAAAATATCGTGGTACAAAACAAATCCTGCAGCAGGCATGTGGGATTCTTGGATTCCAGTTCAATTCGATTGATGAGGAGGCCTTTCTTCAATCTGTCGCAGGCGGAAGACCAAACTCCCAAACGCTCACAGAGTCGATTCTGAGTGTGTGTCCGATGGCAGAAACCGATCGAACGCTGAGAGAGCGAGTTTTCCGAGCATTTGAAATGGAAAAACCAGAGCTATTTGATGAAACGCGGAAGTCATACAAACTGCGCAGGGAGTCTGAAGCATCTCCGCTGTAACAGACTCTGTGTTCTCACCCGAGGATGGGTGAGAGCCAGCGGGCATTCTCGTCGACTGCTTCGTTTCTCAACTCTGAGTAGTCCTCCAATTGATCTTTTCCGATCTGTCCTAACGTGAAATAGCGTGCATCTGGATGTGCAAAGTAAAAACCACTGACAGATGCTGTTGGCCACATTGCCAGACTATCCGTTAACGAAATATTCGTTGCTGATTCAACATCTAATAATGACCAGAGCGAGCGTTTTTCACGATGATCTGGGCATGCGGGATAGCCCGGTGCAGGCCGAATTCCACGATATTTTTCTCGAATTAAGTCGTCGTTTGAGAGCGTTTCGTTTGCTGCATACCCCCAGAACTCAGTTCGGACGCGTCGATGCAAGTGTTCAGCAAAACTTTCGGCAAAGCGATCCGCTAAGGCCTTTAAGAGAATCGCTTGATAGTCATCGTGATCCTCTTCGAATTGACGCACATGAGCATCAATGCCATGGCCTGTGGTCACAGCGAAAGCGCCGATGTAGTCAACATGTCCTGATTCTTTTGGTGCGATGAAATCACTGAGACACAGCTGTGGTTTGCCATCAGGCATCGGACGTTGCTGTCTAAGCCAGTGCGTTCGCAACAGCTCGCGCTCATGATTTTCCGGATCGAGAATGACGATGCTATTTCCCTCAGAGTACGCAGGAAAGCAGCCTGCAACAGCATCTGCGCGCAACCATTTTTCATCAATGATTTGATCGAGCATTACCTGTGCATCGTCATACAGTTTTCGCGCTTCAGGTCCTTTTCGTGGATCATTCAGGATATCTGGGAATTTGCCGCTGAATTCCCAAGCATTAAAGAACGGCATCCAGTCAATCGTGTCTAACAGCGCATCGAGTGGATAATCGTTTAATACGATACGTCCAATCGCATTTGGAGTTGCGATCGTGGTTTGATCAAACGTGAGTTGTGGACGGCGTGAGTTTGCTTCATCAATCGACAAAAGTTTTTTCGGTGCGCGTCCGGCATGCGCTTTGCGTTTCGCATCATGATCGGTGGCGATTTCTTGATGATAGGTTTCGCGCTCATCGCTCAAGAGCTTGGAGGCAACACCAACGGCTCGTGATGCATCTTTCACATACAACACAGGTCCAGAATATGCTGGGTCAATTTTGACTGAAGTGTGTGCCGGTGATGTTGTCGCGCCACCGATCAAGAGCGGACAAGTGAATCCCTGGCGCTCCATCTCAGAGGCAACTGTGACCATTTCATCGAGTGAGGGTGTGATCAAACCGGAAAGCCCGATGATATCTGCATTGTGTTCGCGAGCTGCATCGAGAATGGTTTGAGTAGGGACCATGACGCCCAAGTCAATCACCTTGAAGTTATTGCATTGGAGGACCACACCGACAATATTTTTTCCGATGTCGTGAACGTCCCCCTTGACGGTCGCCATAATGATGACACCGTGCTCTTGACTTGTGTCACCGGCCGCTTCCTTTTCTTCTTCGATAAATGGAATTAAGTGCGCAACTGCTTTTTTCATCACGCGAGCCGATTTGACGACCTGAGGCAAAAACATTTTACCCGCGCCAAACAAATCACCGACGGTGTTCATTCCGTCCATCAATGGACCTTCGATGACTGACAGTG
>CBFHIN010000013.1:0-21578 GCA_965655875.1 Litorivicinaceae bacterium
CCAAGGGTACAATGGCGAAATAATTCCACCGCCGGCCCACGAGGCCTCCTGCGCAGCCTGACCTTGATCAACGAGTAAGACAGTCGTGCCAGCCTCTGCCAGTTCCAAAGCAGACAACAAACCCATAACGCCGGCACCAACAATGAGGACATCAGCTGAAGAAACATGTGATTGAACCATGACGCGGATTATCGCATGGCGAAGCCAATTCGTCAGAACCAACTACACTCTCGTCATGCAAATGATTTCTCTTCTTTCAGCGATTGCGATCGGTTTGATTCTCAACATGCAGGCGGTCTCAACGTGGTCAATACCGCGTGAATCGGAAACAGCAGATCTCGATACCGCATTGATACACCATACAATCCGTTCACATATGGCGACCGCAATCTCAACGCAAACCACCATCACAATTCAACTACCAGACACGAGCATGCCCCTGAAGACACGGTCATTCTCAGGTTTGCATCTTGAAGCGTATGCGGATGGATCCGTGAGTCCGGGCCAAATCAGAGTGTGCGGCGAGACCAATGATTGGGTGATAACTGTTTCAAGCCTAGGTCGTACTCGGGTCACTCGAGAGCGTGCGAACTGCTGATTCAGGCCAGCAGCTTGCACGACCGGCACCCAACAGACCGTCCGTCTGTAATTCCCAATACACACAGGGATGATGCGCCTTCGGCGTTAAACGAAGTACTCGACAATCGACACCACAGGATCTGAGCGCTAATCGATAGCCTGAAAAATCATCGATGTACTCAGGGATATCTCTGATGTTCCGGTAGGTACGCCTCAAAGCCTCCATATGACTGAGTAATTCACTCTGATAATAAAGGCTCCGTGAGCGCTCAGATGTGGAGCCAAAAAGTTGTGAACCACCAATCACCATGAGCGCAGAAATCGCCATGACAATTAACATCTCAATTAAAGAGAAACCACTTTGGCCCGCCATACGACCTGCCGATCCTTTGCTATCCACTCGCCATTTTCAAATCGAATCTTTAGATTCACAACACGCTCAGAAACCCCATCTGGAATGACATACTCGATTGCTTGCCAACCATCCTCTGCATCGGCGTCACCCGTCGCATCATGGAACGCATCCCACTCTGCCTGGGCAGCGCTGATATGCTTCTTTTCGAGACTAACGACTCGTTCACGACTGATATCTTCGGTCAGACGTAACGTGAAATCGCCAACCCATAAAAATCCTAAGGTCGAAATCACAATGAGCCCAGCGATCAAAGCCGATCCTTGTTTATGACTCATGAGTTTGTCCTGGCAATCGATGATGACAAGCCACCCATTGAGGGTCGGTCAAACCGAGACATAAGGTATCCTCTGAAAGCTCAAGAATCAGTTCGCCAGCGGCATCTAGGAGCGCATTATTGGATGTATTTCCAAAGCGATCCTGATAGACCCAAAGCGCTGATTTCATTTGTTTTTGACTCTCACCCAAATACACATAGGTGGTCGAAAAAGGATGCGTTAATTTGAGTGCTTGCGCGGAAAGTGGAGTCACCTGCGAAGAACCAATGGCTTCACGCAGTTGCATCTGCGAAACCACCTCGATGCGGTGGGCAGGAACCGTTATCAATGGCAAATAAAATGTAGCTGAGTCGAGATCAGATCGTTCCAGCATCGCATCAACCTCTTTAGCTCTACGCGAACCATCTGCCGCCCAAAGCGATACCAAAATCACAACAACGCCAAGGCCTATCGAAACTCCCACCAAGGTCTCTGCTAAGAGGCCTGCTTGCTTGACCACGTCACCTCCTCACCAAACAATATTTGATCGTTCTGATACAACTGAACGGCACTTGAGAATCGATCACCGCTACCCTGAACAACCTGTAACTCAAGTCGATATGGCAAATGAGGATTCAAACTCAATAACTGGTGAATGTGCTGAAATTGTGTTGTGGGTAAAGCCACAGCTTCGCCCTCATCGTAGAGTACCCAAGATCCTGTTTGTTTGAGCGTTTGGCTCGTTACAAGGACCGCTTGAGCCACATCAATCATGGTCGCTTCAGCACGGCGTTCTGCCTCCCGTGCCTCAAGATCTGGTCCTCGACTTAACATCACAACAAACAATAAACTGACAATGGCCAAGGCCATTAAACTGTCAGACAAAGCAAACCCGCGCATACCACCTCCGTTCAGGCAGTACAGCAGATCAATTCAACAATGGAGTGGGACTGGACTTTAGTCCGAATCGACGGGATGTAATCGTAATTCCTTTGGTAACGAGAATTGGATCGACTCATCCACGCCATGTTCCTGGGTAATTGAACTCACGCCAAGCTCGGTCAACCGATCACACACAGCCTGGACCACGTTCTCGGGAGCCGATGCACCGGCTGTGACCGCGATAGCAGTCGCTTGCTGTACCCAGTTCCCATCGATTTGCTCTGGACCATCGATCAGATAAGACTGCGAACCGAGCCGTTCCGCTAATTCACGCAGACGATTGGAGTTCGAGGAATTTGGCGAACCGACAACGAGCACTAAATCGTGCTCTGATGCCAAACGCTTCACGGCATCCTGACGGTTCTGCGTTGCATAACAAATATCGTCTTTTCGCGGACCCTGGATTTCTGGGAATCGTTCACGCAACACATCAATGATGCGTGCAGTATCATCCATGGAGAGCGTTGTTTGCGTAACGAAAGATGCTGAACCTGGATCGAGAATTTCGACGGTCCTCGCATCATTCTCATCTTCCACCAACTTCATGACGCCACCATGAGAGGTATCAAATTGTCCCATGGTGCCTTCGACTTCCGGATGTCCGGCGTGGCCGATTAAGATGCATTCTCGGCCTTCTTTGGAGAATTTGATCACCTCCATGTGGACTTTCGTCACCAGCGGACAAGTTGCATCAAAAACCTTGAGTTGACGACGCTTCGCTTCGTCTTGAACGGCTTTAGAGACACCGTGTGCTGAAAAAATAACGATGCAATCGTCTGGGACTTCATCGAGCTCATCAACAAAAATCGCACCACGCGTCTTGAGATCATCAACGACGGTTTTGTTATGAACCACTTCATGGCGCACGTACACAGGGGCACCAAACACTTCGAGTGCACGATTGACAATATCGATCGCTCGATCAACGCCTGCACAAAATCCACGGGGATTAGCGAGCGTAACCCGCATCAGTGTGTCTCCGACGGGACAACTGACACTATTTCGACTTCGAACTCCAGATCCCGACCTGCCAGTGGATGGTTAAAATCGACTGTGACCATCTTTTCATCAATCGAGGAAACGACTCCGGGTAATTCAGAGTTGGCTTTGTCTTTAAAACTTACAACCAAGCCCTCGGACAACTCAACCGAAGGATCAAATTGATCACGCGGGATGCGTTGAACGTTGGAAGGATTATGTTGCCCAAACCCATCTTTTGGCGCGATCCGCTCAATTTTGCGCTCACCCGCCTTCATCCCATAAATGACTGCTTCAAATGGTGCCGGCAAATTACCGTCGCCGATGACAAGCTCTGCTGGCTTTTTTTCAAAAGTCGAATCAACAAGTTCACCCGTATCAGCGAGCTTGAGTGCGAAATTGAGTTCAACCTTACAATTCGGGCCGATGTCGAGCATCTATGTACCATCCAATCAATAAACAACCTGCAGCTAACGTAATGCTTGTATCTGCGATATTAAAGGCCGGAAACGACCAATTACCTAAATGGAAGTGAAGAAAGTCCACAACATACCCAAACGCAATGCGGTCAACAGCATTGCCGATCGCCCCTGGGATTAATAACACAAAACCTGCTTGCATCCATTTGCATAAATCAGGGTCACGTAGCGACCACACTGAATAACCAGTGACACCAATGGCCAACACTAAAAACAACCATTGTTGCCAACCACCGGCATCAGCAAGCAGGCTGAACGCTGCACCTGTGTTGTGTAGCAGCGTGAGTGAAAAAAACGGCAATAGCGTCAGCGGCTCTGCATAGTTCAAATATGCCGAAGCAATTAATTTGGTGCATTGATCAAGAAGAAATATGCCTACAACGATCAATGCAAAATTGAGTCTCATGCAAATGTCCGTTGTTCACCGTCACCCTCGATGTTGTCAACACAACGAACACAAAGGGTTGGATGCGCACTGACAGAACCCACGTCAGCACGGTGATGCCAGCAGCGCTCACATTTTGTCGCCTCGGTAGCTGTTACGACAACCGCCAACTGCGGACATGCTGGATCCGATATGGCAGCCTCCGGCGCGTCTGATAATGAGCCAAGCGTTGCATCAGATGTGATCGTGACAAATCGAAGCTCATCACCCAACGCGGCCAGCGCTTCATGCACTGGTCCATCAGCATAGAGAGCCACCTCAGCAGAGAGCGATCCTTTGACTATTCCATCGTTACGCGCTGTTTCAATCGCCTGGTTGACGGTTTCTTTGACAGACTGAATCAGTCCCCAATCAACCTGTGCTCGACCTCTTGCAACCGGCAAATCAGCTTCTGTAACAGCAAAGACAAACCGATGCGGACGGACTCCAGGCATCGAGTCCCATATTTCTTGTGCGGTAAATGACAAGATAGGTGCCATCCATCGAACTAATGCGTCAGTAATCCAGTACATCGCCGTTTGGCAACTCTTTCTCGCATGACTATCAGCCTTCAATGTGTATTGACGGTCCTTGATGATATCGAGATAAAAGCCACCCAAGTCATCGACGCAAAAATGATGCAGCGCCTGCGTGACTTCAGAGAACTCGTAACGCTCATAGTGCTCGATAATCTTTGTCGACAACTCGGTTGTCCGTCGGATCATTTCAGCATCAAGCGACACCAAGTCATCCAGCGCAACTTGATCTATCTCAGGATCAAAACCAGCCATATTGGCCAACAAAAATCGAGATGTATTCCGAATACGACGATAGGTATCCGAGGTTCGACTCAAGATCTCATGACTCACCGTCATTTCTTTGGTGAAGTCGGTCGACGCAATCCACAAACGTAAAATATCCGCGCCGAGTGTATTCATCACATCTTGTGGTGGAATGACATTACCCAATGACTTGGACATTTTCCGGCCGTCTTTATCGACCGTGAAACCATGCGTGAGTAATCCGTCATATGGTGCGCGTCCGTGGATCGCAACAGACGTCAAGAGCGACGACTGAAACCATCCGCGATGCTGGTCGGACCCTTCGAGATACAAATCCGCTGGGAAGCGAAGCCCATCACGACGCCCGAGAACTGATGCATGCGTTGTTCCAGAATCGAACCACACATCCAAAACATCCGTCACTTTTCGGTAGTCAGCCGCATCGTCACCAAGTAATTCAGTTGGCTCAAGATCGAACCAGGCGTTGATACCGCCCTCTTCGATGCGTTCGGCAATCTTTTCGAAGAGTGCTTCGGTCTCAGGGTGCAGTTGGCTCGTCTCTTTGTGAACAAAAACCGTGATCGGTACACCCCAATTCCGTTGACGTGAAATACACCAGTCTGGACGATCTTCAAGCATTGCTGCCAACCGGTTTTTACCCCAACTCGGCGTAAACTGAATGTGTGATTCAACAGAGTCGCGCGCCGTTTCAAGTAGCCCTTCACCTTGCATGCGAATAAACCATTGTGGCGTCGCCCGGTAGATAACCGGTGTTTTGTGACGCCAACAGTGCGGATACGAATGTTCAAGTCTCGCCTTATGAATCAGACGGCCTTTCTCGGCCAAATAATCGGAAATGGCGGGACCTGCTTTTTCAACATGTAAACCAGCGACTACCGATACTGAATCCGCAAAAGTACCGTCATCGCGGACAGGAGTGAGAAGCTCAAGATTCAATGATCGTGCCGCATTAAAATCTTCTAAACCATAAGCTGGTGCCGAATGAACAGCGCCCGTACCCGCTTCCAGCGTCACATGCTCACCGGTCACAACTGGCACAATTCGGCCATCCCAGGGTGCTTCACACTGGATTCCCGCTAAGGCTTCACCAGTTGTCTTGCCGAGAATTGTGAATTCATCAACGTCATAGCGCTCGGACAATGCCTCAAGACGCCCTTCAGCCAAAACCAAAGTCCAGTGACTACCGTCTTTTTCAAATGTAGTAAGGACATAGGGGAGCTCTGCATTCACAGCGACAAACTGGTTCGCAGGCAATGTCCAAGGCGTCGTCGTCCAGATAGCCATTGCTGCAGATGATGCGATGTCAGTGGATACGTTAAATGCCTGTTCGATCTGGTCTGTATTTTCAATCGGAAATGCGACATCGACAGTCCAAGTTTTCCGATCCTGATATTCGACTTCTGCCTCGGCCAACGCACTTTCGCAATCCATACACCAGTACACGGGCTTCGCACCTTGATGGAAATGACCATTGTTAATAATACGACCCAAGGATCGAACGATATCGGCCTCGACTTTGTAATCCATCGTCAAATACGGATGATCCCAGTCGCCCAAAATACCAAGACGTTTGAAATCAACTTTCTGTCGTTCAATTTGAGTGGCTGCGTATTCGCGACAGGCATTCCTGAATTCGCTCGCCGATTGAAACTTATCGCCGATTTTGCCAATCGTTGTTTCAACCTTGTGTTCAATTGGCAGACCGTGACAATCCCAACCAGGAATATACGGAGCGTTGTATCCGGCCAACCCTTTCGCTTTCACAATGATGTCTTTCAGTACTTTATTCACCGCATGACCGATGTGGATATCGCCATTTGCGTATGGAGGACCATCATGCAGGATGAAGGTTTTTTCACGGTCCGCGTGTGCATCCCGAATCTGCTGGTACCAATCATCCGCAATCCACGATGCCAACATATCCGGCTCGCGTTTTGCCAAATTCCCTCGCATTGGAAATTCAGTATCGGGAAGATTCAGTGTCTGTTTGTAATCAGTCATGCAATTTCAGATCCAGTTAATACGCTGAGCATTTCCTGAGCTTTTTGATTATCTAAGCGAATCTGCTCAGTTAAACCATCAATGCTCTCAAATTTTTGTTCCGCACGGATAAACACACGTGGAGTGACGTTGAGGTCGAGACCATACAACTCCGCATCGAATCCATGCAAATGCACTTCCAGTCTCACTTTTTGACCAGAAACTGTTGGTCGCGAGCCGATGTTGGCTACTCCGGTGAATAACCCTTCCTTAGGCACACGCACAGTGCATCCATACACCCCGTGTAAAGGCGGCGTGTGAAAGATCGGTATATTAGCAGTCGGGAATCCAATTTTCCGCCCCAATTGCTGTCCGTAATTGACACGTCCGCACAACGAATAGGGTCGACCGAGTAGTTTGGAGGCTGTCTCAAAATCGTGGGCGTTCAGAAGCTGACGAATGCGCGACGAAGAAATCCGTTCTCCATCAATCCGATGCGTCTCAGACTGCGCGACAGAAAAGCCCAACTGCGACCCGCGCTCTGACAGATACTGAAAGTCCCCTTCGCGATCACAGCCAAATCGAAAATCATCGCCAACAACCAGTCGTTTCACCTGCTTATCAACAACTAAGTTTTTGACGAACTGTGCGGAACTCATAGGACGTATGTCAGCAAATTTGAGACACCAAATGCTATCAACCCCGAGCGACTTCAGTGCATCGACCTTGGCTTTCAAACTCATCAGCCGCGCCGGCGCATCCTGACCGTGATGCAAAGCAAAATATTCTTTCGGTTGCGGCTCGAACAAAAGAACGGTCAACGGAAGATTTTCACAAGCTGCGATCTCTTGCGCCTGACGAATGACCCGCTGGTGCCCGATATGCACACCATCGAAATTTCCGATGGTTAATACATGCGGCGAATGGAACTGAGCCTGGCGACCAAAAACAAATTGCATGACGTTAGCGAGCTGACGGCGGAACAAGCAATGCAGTATACCGGATACCAGTCACACGCAATGTCACTAAATACAAAAGCCCGGATGCAACGAGCAAAGCACCTGTCCAAACAATACGTTCCACAACCGATTGGTCGGATAAAAGCATTGCAGACGGAGCCCACCAAGCAACTTGCACCATGACCAATAATGCCAAAGCGACCTGCCCAGCCTGCGCCCATGGAAGTCCTTGCACTTCATACCAGCCGCGCTGATGCAATCCGCGAAGCAAAAGTGCAGCATTCAACCAAGCAGAAAGAGAGGTCGCGAGCGCAAGACCAACATGATCCAAGGACCAGACAAGCAAGAGGTTGAAAACCATATTGGATGACATAGCGATCAACCCAATTTTTACCGGTGTTTTCGTATCTTGATGCGCAAAATAATGTGGCGCTAACACCTTGATCATCATGAATGCCGGGAGACCAGCGGCATATGCCATCAAGGACAAAGCGGATGCTTCGATATCTGAGACAGTCATCGCGCCGTATTGGAAGAGAGTCGATAAAATCAATTCGCCAAACACAGCAAGCGCAGCCGCACACGGAAGACCCAATACCAAAACCACCCAGATAGCCCAACTTTGCGTCTGCCGAGACGCATCACCATCCCCTTGCGCAAACTCACGAGATAATTTCGGCAGAATCACGGTCGAAACTGCGATTGCAATGACACCCAGTGGAAGCTCCATCAGTCGATCAGAGTAATACAGCCAAGAGACTGAGCCTGAGACCAAGAGCGACGCGAGAACCGTATCAAGAAGTAAATTGATTTGACTGACTGAAACGCCAAATAACGCAGGGAGCATGAGCTTTAAAATTTTCGACACTCCCGGATGATCACCTTTCAATGAAGGCTTGGGTAACAACCCAGCAGCCAGTAATGGTGGGATTTGAATGATTAACTGGACCAAGCCTGCGATGGCGACACCAATGGCAAGCCCCATGACAGACGGCGAAACCAAAGGCACCAGAAATAGCGCACTACCAATCAGTGAGAGATTTAAGAAAATAGGAGTGGCCGCCGGTACAGCAAACCGTCCAACACTATTTAAGATACCGCCCGCGAACGCCACAAAACAGATAAATCCGAGATACGGAAAAGTCCAACGCAGTAAATCCGCGGTGAGTGCTAATTTCCCGGGATCGTTCGAAAACCCCGGTGCGAATAGCATCGCAATCCAAGGCGCTAATAATACCCCGAAGCAACTGATCACAATCAAAATCAGACCAAAACGCCCCGCGACCTGATCAATTAATCGTTGAACTGAGTCCTCACCCTCCTTCTCGCGGGTTTCGGAAAACACAGGAACAAAGGCTTGCGCAAATGCACCTTCGCCAAATAGCCGGCGAAGGAAGTTCGGAATTTTAAACGCCACAAAGAAAGCATCGGCGCCGGCTGATGCACCGACGGTATTTGCCAAAACGATATCGCGCACAAGACCCAATACCCGAGAGCCAAGTGTCCAACCGCCCACTGTGATTCCAGATCGAAGCATCTTTTCTGTCGTCACTTTCTACTTTCCTTGACCTGAGCATTCATATTCGGTACATTCCCGCGCCTTGATTTTCCAGTTATTTCAACTGTTTCGAAGTTTAGTGTAAGGGAGCAACCCCGGTGGCAAATAGTCCCCAGGCGCGTAAGCGCGCAAAGCAGGCGGATGTCCGTCGCAATCATAACGCCAGCCTGCGTTCACGGGCTCGCACATATGTTAAGAAAACACTGGCAGCAATTGCAGCCGGCGAGCAACAGGCTGCTACGGACGCATTCCGCGAAGCTGCACCAATTCTTGATGGCATGGTCACTAAGGGCATCTACAAGAAGAATAAGTGCGCGCGGATCAAAAGTCGTCTGAACGCAAAGATCAAAGCGATCGCGTCTTAATGACGGAACTGGCGCTGGCTACACCAGCGCCATGTTGTCTCGATGTACTAACGCATCACCCTCAAGTAGCAGCTGGTTTCCTTTCAGTTGTGATGTTGTTTTTCCGATCATCTGATGAGCCTGCTCTGACCCGTAATTGACAAGACCGGTCGCAAGTCTATCGCCACTCGTTGCCTCAATCGCAACCATATCACCGCGATCGAACGTTCCTTTGACTTCAGTTACGCCAACTGGCAACAAACTCTTTCCTTTCGTGCATAACGCATCGGCCGCACCTGCATCAACGACAAGAACGCCTCGTGTTTGTTTATGCGATGCGAGCCAACGTTTCCTCGCTGCTTGCGGCTTTAAATCAGGATACAAAAGTGAACCCAGAGGTGCACCGCGACGCAGCTCTTCGAGTATGCCCTCGACACGCCCATTGGCAATGATTGTCATCGCACCTGATCGAGCCGCCTGCTGAGCCGCGACAATCTTGGTGTACATACCGCCACGACCGAGTGCACCACCGCTTTTCCCCGCCATCGCGAGCAATGAATCATCAAGGGCCCGTGCCTCCGGAATCAACGAGGCATCTGCATGAAAGCGCGGATCTTTATCAAAAAATCCATCTTGGTCGGTCAAAATAACAAGTACATCTGCTTCAAGTAAATTCGTTGCAAGTGCACCAAGCGAGTCGTTATCCCCAAATCGAATTTCATCGGTCGCGACTGTGTCATTCTCATTCACAACGGGAATGACACCGAATTCATTCAGTGTTTTCAGAGTATCTCGTGCATTCAGATAACGTTTTCGATCGGCGAGATCTTCATGGGTAAATAAAACTTGCGCTGTTTCCCGACCACAAGCCGAAAAGCAACTCTGCCAAGCCTGTACCAGTCCCATTTGCCCGATCGCTGCGGCCGCTTGCAACATCGGCAACTGTTGCGGACGTTGTCCGACTTTGAGCGTCTGCAAGCCAACAGCAATTGCACCAGATGACACCAAACACAGCTCAATGCCGTCATCAATCAGTGCCGACATCTGTTTTACCCAGGCTTGCATTCGCTCTAAATCGAGGCCCTGACCATCATTTGTCAGTAGCGCACTGCCTATTTTGACAACCCAACGCTTGTGGGCTTTGAGTTTGACGCGCTCAGTCACGGACTACGATGACCTCCATTTCATGATCATCGTCATCATCATCGTCTTCATCTTCAATCTCAATCCCTTTGCGCTGCAGTCGACGCGTCTCACGCAGCTCCGCAATCCGCTCATGAGCCTCCTCAGCCATCTGATCGAGCCACGCACGCTCAGCATCTTCGGCATCCGGATCTTCGCGCCGTTCAATCGCCAGTTCTTCAAGTCGTGTCATGAGGTTGTAGGCAAGTAGCTCTGCCCCGTCGCCTGTCACCCCTGAAATCACATGCACAGGATGCGGCCAGTTAAAGGCATCTTTCAATGCGGCAACAAATTCCTCACGCTCGTCTAGGTCAATTAAATCGATCTTATTCAAAATAAGCCAACGTTCGCGTGCAGCCAATGATGGACTGAACTGTTCCAGCTCATCAGCAATGGTTTCAACGACTTCAACAGGATCCTTGCCATCGACAGGCGCGACATCAACCAAATGCAATAAGATACGCGTCCGCGTCAGATGCTTTAAAAATCGAGTACCGAGACCGGCTCCCTCTGCTGCACCGGAGATTAACCCCGGAATATCAGCAATCACGAAATTTCGGTGTGGCGCTAATGACACAACACCCAACTGTGGTGCGAGCGTCGTAAATGGATAGTCTGCGATTTTCGGTTTTGCTGCCGAGAGTTGGCTGATCAATGTTGATTTACCCGCATTTGGCAAACCAACCAATCCAACATCAGCAAGCAAACGAAGCTCTAATCGGAGTCTGAAGGATTCTCCCTGACTCCCAGGAGTCGTCCGGCGTGGAGCACGATTGGTCGAGGATTTGAAACGTGTGTTTCCGAGGCCGCCGCGGCCGCCCTCAGCAATCGTCATCACATCACCATCAGCGACGACCTCACCAATCAGAGTATTCGTTTCGTCGTTGTAGACGGTGGTTCCGACTGGAACTTTCAAAATCAAATCGCTGCCGCCAGCACCGGTTTTATTGCGCCCCGCGCCAGGCCGTCCGTTATCAGCACGATAGCGAGGCTGAAATCGGTAATCGATCAACGTATTGAGGTTTTCATCAGCAAGCAAAAGAACAGATCCACCGTGACCGCCATCGCCACCGTCAGGTCCACCTTTGGGAATATATTTTTCACGACGGAAGCTTAGGCATCCGGCGCCGCCGTTTCCGGCCTCAACTGTGATTAACGCTTCATCTACAAATTTCATGGGTCGCCCATAACGCAAAAGCCCCGCACAAGCGGGGCTTTACGAACAGTGTGCTCAACGCTTACGCAGAAGGAACAACACTCACGAAGCGGCGCTTGTGTGGCCCCTTCACTTCAAACTTCACTTCGCCATCGGATTTAGCGAACAACGTGTAGTCTGTACCACATCCGACGTTCACACCCGGGTGGAACTGAGTTCCACGCTGACGAACCAAAATATTCCCAGCCAATACTTGCTGACCGCCAAACTTCTTAACGCCTAAGCGTTTACTTTCCGAATCGCGGCCGTTACGGGTACTACCACCAGCTTTCTTGTGAGCCATTTCCGTCTCCTGCCTTAACCGTTGATCGCTGTAATCTTAATTTCAGTAAACCACTGACGGTGTCCCTGACGCTTCATATGGTGCTTGCGACGCTTAAACTTCACAATCGTCACCTTATCGCCACGGCCGTGCTGAACAATCTCCGCAGACACCTTCGCACCGTCAACAACGGGCGTACCTACTTTGATCGATTCACCTTCTCCAACCATCAGTACACGATCAAAATCGATGGTCGAACCGGTCTCGGCTTCGATCTTCTCGACCTTGATTAGCTCGCCTTCGACGACCCGATGTTGTTTGCCGCCTGTTTCAATGACCGCGTACATGTTCTTACTCCGTTTTCAAATCTCGGTGGCATTGCCACCCGAAAGGCGCGTAATGATAGGGAGTTACTTCTCAGAAGACAAGACCTAATTTCGCTTTTTTCCACCGAGATACGCGGTAGAATAGCGTCCTGATTTAACTCGGACAAATTCATGCCCTCTACCGACCAACTGATCGATCTCATCCGACCAGACTTTGACGCGCTCAACGAGCTCTTAATCTCGCAACTCGGATCCGATATTGATCTGATCGAAGAAGTAAGCCAGTACCTCATTCAATCGGGCGGCAAGCGGGTCCGTCCGCTCGTCACGCTAATGGTGGCTCGAGCACTGAATACCGACAATACGCACCACATCCCACTTGCGGCATCGATTGAGTGCCTGCATACGGCGACACTTTTCCACGATGACGTCGTTGATCATTCAGATGCAAGACGCGGTCAACCGAGCGCTAATGCCGCTTTTGGAAACAGTGCAAGTATTTTAGTTGGCGACTTTGTCTATTCAAGAGCATTCCAAATGATGGTGTCTGTGGGTCGTCTTGATGTACTGAAACTCCTCGCCGACACCACCAATCAGATCTCTGAGGGCGAAGTCTGGCAATTGAAAAATCAGCATAGAGCCGACGTCACCGAACAAGAATACGATCAGGTGATTACGAGAAAAACGGCGGTCCTTTTTGAGGCAGCCGCAGCCTGCGCTGGATTGGTGACCAACCAATCCGATCAATTGGTGTCAGCACTTAAGATGTATGGTCTTGAGCTCGGCTTTGCATTTCAATTAATTGACGATTATCTCGATTATGCTGGCAACACAGATGATTTGGGAAAAAACATTGGCGACGATCTTGCCGATGGCAAATGCACTCTTCCACTCATCAAAGCATTGACTGAAGCATCAGCGGCCGAAGCTAAGTTGATTACAGAAGCCATCACGTTTGGCGACCGCGAGCAGTTTTCCGAAGTTGCCGCGATTGTAACTAAGACGAGCGGACTTACTTATACCAAAGAGCGTGCAATGATGGCGGTCCAAAAAGCGAAACAGGCAATCAATATACTGCCTCCTTCGGCCTTTAAAGATGGACTGTTTGATCTTGCTGACTTGTCAATCAGTCGAGCGAATTGAGGTGCACAGATGGCTAAAGCCTATTTTGCAGCCGGATGCTTCTGGGGTGTCCAACAGCGTTTTTCTCGTTTACCCGGAGTCACAGATACACGCGTCGGATACATGGGTGGATCAATGCAATCACCTGATTATCGCTCGGTGTGTACTGGTCACACAGGTCATGCAGAAGTAGTTGAAGTCGAATACGATCCCAATGAAGTGGATTATCAAACGTTACTGTCTTGTTTTTTCGAATGGCATGATCCAACGCAAGTGAATCGACAAGGACCCGATATCGGTACCCAATATCGAACAGCTGTTTTTCCACAGACAGATGCGCAACGAAGCGAAACACAATCCAAAATTGCCGAAATGAATGCATCTGGTCGCTATAGCCAACCGATCGCGACCACAATCGAGCAATCGGACACGTTTTGGCCTGCAGAAGACTATCATCAGCACTATCTCGACAAACGCGGCCTCGGTCATTGCGGGATTTAAAGATGTCGAGAATTTTAGTCACCGGCGGTTCGGCCGGAATTGGTCAGGCGGTTATTGAACAACTGTGCGAGCAAGGTCATCACATCATCGCAACGTCTCGCAATGAGCGAGCCGATACAGCCACGATTCAATGGTGCCAACTCGATCTAAGCTCCGAGCAAAGCGTCCGTTCGTTTTGTAATTCAGACATCTGGGGACAACCCATCGATATCGTTTTCAACAATGCAGGCTATGGCTTGATCGCGCCAATCGAGTCCGCATCAACCGAGTCGGTTCGAGAGCAATTTGAAGCAAACTATTTTGGGACCATGGCAATTACGCAACGTGCAATGGCACATTTCAGGCAACAAGGCCATGGCACGCTTCTAGTTAATACGTCGATTGGCGGCCGCATGGCATTTCCATACTTTGGTTACTACAACGCCACAAAGCATGCACTAGAAGCATCGTATGAAGCACTTTGGTATGAGTGCCTCGAATCAGCAATCCGAATCAAAGTCATCGAACCTGGCTTTACACAAACGCAATTCGCAACCCACGGTATGCAAATGTCCGGAGAAAAGAGCCCTCATCATGAGAAAGGGTTGGCATGGCTTGCGACTTCAATGAAAGATGGAAATACCGCAACACCACCGAAAGATGTGGCCCGAATCATCGTCAATTCCATGTTCGATGGTACAAATCAGCTTCGCTACAATGCAGGAAAACACAGCGGCACCCTGCTGTTTTTAAGAAAAATTCTGCCGGATAGCTGGTTTCGTCGACTGATTGCTGCCGCCGTCTTACGCGGCCAAAAATCGGCCTAATCCCGATACAGCATGATCCACTGTTTTCTTGAATCCGATCGCCAGGATTGGATCGAGTAAATTGTAGGGGAACGCTAATTTAATCTCTGCAATGTAGTCGATCACAGTCCCTTCGTCGGTCGACTTGACCTCGATGATGTCAATGGCCGTAGCCTTTGCCGCAACGCCCGTTAACACCGCTCGAACACCTGGATCATAGACAGTCACGGTGTAAACCATGTCAATTGGATTGCCACTAAACTGAACGCGCACATCATAGCTTGCACCCTCCGCAAACACTTTTTCGCGCGGCTTTACGGATTCAACCGAATCATCCCATGACTTCAGGTTTCGAAAGTCTGCAATGAGATGTAATGCCTCGGTTGCAGATTTTTTAGTATGTATTCGACGTTCAAATCGCATTAATCTCTCTCCGCAAAAGGACGACCGACTGATAGCGTGACCGACTGACGGCCACCCTCTGTCCGACCAAACGAAAAATATCCGGGCCCGACAGCAGTATCTGCACCGATGAAGAGTGACCCACCAGACAGTGTGTTGCCCCAACGGATTTCGTCACGGTCCTGAAATACGTTACCTGCCTCTAGTGAAAATCCGATGAACAACGGCTGATCGATCGGAAAAACAGCGCGTTCGTTCAAGCGTTGATAACCCATAAACGATAGTAGTCCTGCGTGCCGACCTGAAATCTCATCAGGACTATATCCGGATAACCGTGTAAAGCCTCCAAGGCTGTAGCGAGGCGTGACGTCTGTGACCGCCGTTTCGAACAGATACCCAAAATAACCTTGGCCAACGAGCGTTGTGCCATGACTGTGATAAAACGGATACAAAATATCCAGGGTTAAACCATCGTATTGACGCGTTGCACCGAGTTTCGCGTCATAAATTGAATATTCGCCCAAGACGCGAACACCCTCAGTTGGAAAACCAAGCGAATCGAGCGTATCAAACCCAGCTCGCGCAAAGTATCGCGAATCATCGACCTTCGAGCTTAGTGAGTCTGTCCCCAGTAACTTATTGTTCTTAATATCGGCTTGCCGAAATCCGACCCGGAACTCACCACGTGTATCGAGCGAATATCCCGCATCAAAGCCATACTCACGTGTCTCACTGGAATAAGTCGAGGTAAGAATTCCTTCTTCAAATAACGCGCGATCCTCACGAACAAATCCAACAATTGCCGATGCAAACCAATCTGAACCGTAGTCGATGGGCTGATATAACTCGGACGTGATCCGCGTCTTATCGCCAAGTGTGACCTCGGTGCGCCATTCAGCGCCAAGCGGATTGATATTTGTTGCGCGGATTACACCATTTAAATTGTACGATGCGCGACCATCCAAACTATCCTCAAGCGTGAATCCGAGATCTAAATAGTCTGGTCCCCAAGCTTTTTCTCTGGTCTCAAGCGATAACCCAATCTGTTCCTCTTTTTCGACAACCGACACCTCGACTTGGTCAATTGTCTCAAGCGCATAGATCTTGCCGAGGTCGGATTTCAGTCGTTCATTATCCAGTGGCTGGCCTGGACGAACGGTTAAACGATTGGCAATGGTTTTACTCGATGTTCTTGGTGCATCACTAATCACTTCCACGAAAGCAAGAGTCGGTGGATCCGTTTTATTAAGATGCTTTGCATTCCATGCCGAGTAGGTTTCAGGATCGGTCGAGAATGCATCAAAAAGGTCTGGCACGGCCGCCAACGACTTCCGTCCAATCGCTAATGCATCATCTGCCTTATTGAAGTCAGCTGTTGCGATCCCTTCCGGGAAGATTTCGATTAACAAATCTTGATCGGTCAATTGTTCGAGCTGCGCTTCTGTATTTCGACGAGTCAATAAATTCGTCAGCTGATCGACTACGGTGACCACAGAGGTCAGTTCATTTGTGGAATAACGGAGAGACGATGTATCAACCACAATGACACGATCAGCTCCCATATCCCGTGCAACGTCGATCGGTAAATTGTTTGCGACACCGCCATCGACGTAGAGTCTGCCGTCGATCTCGACCGGCGAGTAGACAACCGGTACTGCCATGGATGCCCGCAAAGCGGTAGCGAGTGACCCTCGATCAAGTACCACTGCATCTCCAGTTGCTAAGTCTGTCGCCATTGCTCGAAAGGGTATTGGCAACGCATCAAAGTCGTTAACAGTCACTGTTTCAAGGGTCAGCTCATTTAATGCCAAAGCCAATTTCTGCCCGCGAAGAGCAGCCAACGGTAACCGCACATCGCCAGGGGCAACCCCTAAATCGAGACCGAGAAAATTACGACCCTCAAAACTTTTATTCCGAAAACTCCGCTCATTTCGATCAGTCACGTCTCGAAGCGTCGAATTCCAATCCACAGACAATAATTTTTGACGGACTTCAGAAGCGCTCAACCCTGACGCATAAAGGGCGCCAACAACCGCACCCATTGAGGTTCCTGCAATGTAATCGATGGGAACTTTTTTCGCTTCAAGTGCTTCTAGTACTGCGACGTGAGCGAAACCACGCGCACCACCGCCTGATAAAACCAACCCGGTCTTCTCGCGCGCAGAGGTAATCTCGGTAATACTGAGACCCATCAGGAGGACAATAACGACATGGAATAGTCTGGGCATGGGGCGGCTTTTCGCTTCATTAGATTATTTGAGCGTCCATGGTATCGAAAAAAAGCCACCACTGTGACCCCTTGATTATCCGAACCCCTGAAGGGCTCTATTGTCCCAAGGCAGAGGCTTATATAGACCCATGGCGACCTGTTGATTGCGCCTTAATCACGCACGCGCATGCAGATCATGCGAGATCTGGTTCTCGACACTACCATTGCGCACGTGGCGGTGAGGGTCTCCTCAAACAACGGTTAGGTAACCAAAAGATCGAGCCACATGACTACGGCGATCGCTTTGTCCTTGGTGATGTCACGATCAGTTTTCATCCTGCCGGTCATGTTCTGGGCTCAGCACAAATCAGGCTTGATGATGGCGATTCTGTTTGGGTTATCACGGGCGATTACAAACGTGATTTTGATCCAACGTGTCCCTCATTTGAGCCGACCCAGTGCGATGTATTGATTACCGAAGCGACATTCGCATTGCCCATCTACCGCTGGCCATCGATGGATCAAGTGATGGAACAATTATTTACATGGTGGGACCATCACGTCAGACATCATCGAACGCCTGTTCTTCTGTGTTATTCGCTTGGTAAAGCGCAACGCATTATGGCAGAAATCGGTCGGCGCTCTGAGCGATCAGTCAAAGTGCACGGTGCTGTTGCGAATCTCAATCGCGAATATGAGTCACAAGGTGTTGCGCTGTGTCCGTGGCAACGCGCCAGTGAGTCAGACAAAGCGGTTTCCTCAGACTTAGTCATCGCACCACCTCAAGTTGCGGACTCGGCTTTCTTAAAACGATTTCAACCGACTGAACTTGCTATGGCTTCTGGCTGGATGCAGGTCAGAGGCGTTCGGCGCCGCTCAACCATCAATCAAGGATTCATCGTCAGTGACCATGCCGACTGGAATGGATTAATCCAAACGGTCAAAGAAAGTCGTGCGAAGCAGGTGTACGCAACCCATGGTGAAACCCGAGTCCTGACGCGCTACCTCAATCAACACCTTGGAATTGATGCAGAGCGGTTAGAGACGGCATTTGGAATTGAAGCAGGATCTGATCAATGAATTTTGTTCAGCTATTCCAAGCACTCGATACGAGCCAGTCAACCAACGCCAAACGCAATGCGCTTGTCGACTTCATCGAGGGAGCAGATGCGACCGAGAGCGCCCTCGCTGTTTGCGCGTTAACCGGCCGGATGGAGCGAAAACGCTTAAAACCAAGTCTTCTCAAGCATGCCGCAGCACGCGCTTTTGATGATGAATATTGGTTGTTTGAAGAGTGTTACGGAGCAGTCGGTGATTTATCCGAAACGCTTGCCATTTTATTTGCGAATCAAGAAGCACTATCAAACACCGATGCGCCCGTTTTGCAAACATGGATCGATCGCCAACTTGCGCTTTCGCGTCTTGAACCGGATGCACTGGCTGACGAACTGCTGACGCTTTTAGGAACCCTATCACGCGATGAGGCTTTTTTATTTTTAAAGCTGTCATCTGGAGGCTTTCGTGTTGGTGTGAGCAAAGGGCTTGTGCATGAAGCGATTGCGCGCGCCCTTGACATGGATCGTGCGGTAATTGAAGAGCGATTAATGGGTGAATTAATCGCTGATGCCGAGTGGCTCCAACGATTGCAAACACCGGTGACTCAAGAAGAACTCGACGCACGCCCAATGCCCTTTTTGTTAGCCAACCCAATGGTCGAACTGGAGATTGATGCACTCGATCCCAAGACTGTTTGTGTCGAATACAAATGGGATGGCATTCGCGCACAACTGATTAAAACGAACCAAACCATCCGACTCTGGTCTCGAGGTGATCAGGATATTACCCACCAATTCCCGGACATTGTCGAAAGCGCAATGACACTCCCTTCACAGATTATCCTCGATGGCGAAATTCTGGCAGGACACGAACAAGCCATTCAAAGCTTTAACCAGCTTCAAACTCGCTTAAATCGAAAACGTATTACCCAAAACCTTCTGAAAACCCATCCTGCGTTCTTCAAGGCATACGATGTTTTACGACTCCAAGGCGACGACATGCGGGATACACCACTGATTGATCGAAAAGCCGCTTTAGCGGAACTGTCGATTGCACAAAGCCCAGTGACTTTTCCAGATACGACCACAGCGATCCGAACAATGCGCGATTCCGCTCGCGAGATCGGAGCCGAGGGAGTCATGATCAAAGGCCTCACAAGTCACTATGTATCTGGCAGAAAAGCTGGATATTGGTGGAAATGGAAACTTGATCCGATGACTGCCGACTGTGTTCTCATTTATGCACAAGCGGGCCATGGACGACGTGCCAGTCTGCACAGTGATTACACGCTCGCTTGCTGGAATGCCAATGGCGAGTTGGTGCCCGTTGCGAAAGCATATTCCGGTCTGACTGACCAAGAACTAAAAACGATGGATCAGTGGATTCGCAAACACACGTTGCAGAAATTTGGTCCGGTTCGACAGGTCGAACCCGGACAGGTGTTTGAAATTGGTTTTGAGGGCATCGCTCGATCGAGTCGCCATAAAAGTGGAGTCGCATTGCGATTTCCGCGAATTCTTCGTTGGCGCCAAGATGTCGGCCCGGGAGATGCTGACACGCTGGCACATTTTGAAACGCTAATGCGAGATTCAAATGGGCTTTGATCATATCGAGCACTACTTCAGCAGCAAAGGATTCGAACCTTTTCCATTTCAGCGGCTAGCTTGGACTCGCACGGCCCAGGGAATTCATCAATTGATCCAATGCCCAACGGGTTCCGGTAAGACTTTGGCTGCAACTGGCGCGATGATCGATCGATTATTACAAAACCCTGAGACTCGAGGGTTACGCCTTCTCTATGTCACACCACTTCGAGCCATGACAAAAGACTTGGAGCTGGCATTGAATGAGCCATTATCCGCTGGTGGTTTTTCAGTGCTCGCTCGAAATGGTGATACATCGGCCAAAGACCGAGCTAGCCTTTTCCGAAAACCGCCGCAGGTATTGATGACGACACCTGAATCACTATCCGTCATTCTGTCTTCACCCAAATCACTCGATTTATTTGCCAATCTCGAAGCCATCGTTGTCGATGAATGGCATGACCTCATGGCGACAAAACGAGGCGTGCAATTGAGTTTATGTTTGCAACGTCTTTTTCGTTTACGACCACACATCACGATCACAGGTGTCTCAGCCACTCTTAAAGATCCAGACGCAGCACTGACAGCACTCCTTCCCTGCGGAATGACCGGGCAGTTAACTCAGGCAGAGATCGACCGTGACGTCACTCTCCGTATCGCTGAATCGTCAATCGATGCGCGCTTGCCGTGGGCAGGCCATCTGGGACTGAGTCTTCTAAAACCTGTGAGCCAACAACTGATTGCAGGGCAAACGACAATCTTATTTACCAACACTCGAAATCAGGCTGAGCAATGGTTTCAGGCACTCACTATTGTACGGATGGATTTATCGATTGCCTTACACCATGGATCACTGGCAGCCGACATAAGACGTGACGTTGAGATGCGCTTAAAAGCAGGCGATATCGACTGCGTCATCGCCACCAGCGCGCTCGATTTGGGCGTTGATTTCCAGGCAGTTGAAAAAATTATTCAAGTCGGTTCACCACGATCTGTCAGTCGATTAATTCAACGCGCAGGTCGTGCAAGCCACCGTCCGGGGGCAGGGACTGAGGTGTTACTTGTACCGACAAATCGTCTTCATTTGAACGAGTACGCAGCATTGGCAGATGCGCTTGACGAGTCTGCACTTGAGCCGATTCGTCCACCTGAACATTGCCTCGATGTGTTGATTCAGCACTTGGTGACGCTTGCTCTTCAAGCACCTTGGCTTCCAAAT
>CBFHIN010000013.1:21588-38978 GCA_965655875.1 Litorivicinaceae bacterium
AGAAACTCTTGGGCATATCGAGATCTCACCCAAGAAACGTTTGATCGACTGATAACAGTCTTGATCAAAGGCTCTGAATCGCTCACACACTATTCGGAATACCGACGGCTTATACAACGCGATGACGGTCGATTTACATTGGTTTCAAATCAGGCTGCCCGACGACACCGAATGAGTATCGGTACGATCGTGTCGCATGCACATGTGCGTGTCAAAATGAGACGTGGTGGGAGTCTCGGTGAGGTTGAAGAGTCGTTCGCCGGGCGATTGCAGCCTGGTGATGTGTTTCGATTTTCCGGCAAACGCCTAGAAATGCTTCGACTCGCCGACGGTGAACTGATTGTGAAACCGGCTGGATCTAAAAAAGCCAGTGAGGTTCCTCGTTGGACTGGCGGTCGACTTCCATTGTCAGAAACACTCGCAAAGCATGTCGTTTCGGATTTCCAGCGCCTCAAGCCTCTTTCCAAGCGGATTCAGAATCAAGATTGGCTATCGCTCGCCTTAAAAGAAACAGCAACGATTCAATCTCAAATCAGTCATTGCCCAAATGCCCAGCTGACGATGGCGGAGCAATTTAAGACCCGTGATGGATATCATTTGTGCGTTTTCCCATTTGCTGGATGGCTGGTACATCAGGCACTCGGACCATTAATCGCCACCCGAATTGCAAAAGAAATCCCAGCGACGATCACAATCACTGTGAACGATTACGGTATCGAGCTGTTGAGCCCAGAACCCGAACCACTCACATACTGTGCAACTCAATGGCAATCACTCGTTCGCACGTCTGAAGTCAATCAAGATTTAGAGCGCGCTTTGAACTTATCCGAACTCGTCAGGCGTCAATTTCGTGCCACTGCACGCATCTCAGGATTACTCTTTGAGGGCTATCCCGGCCGCCAGAAGTCATTACGGATGCTACAGACATCAGCTGGACTGTTATACGATGTGTTGACGCAATATGACCCAGATCACTTGTTGTTGAACCAAGCCAAACTCGATGTTCTTCGCGAAGAATTTGATATTGAACGACTCAATACAACGCTTCAGGCGCTTCAACAGCAAACACTTCAGGTCAAAGACATTTCACAGCCATCACCCTTATCGTTACCGTTATTAATCGATCGATTGAGTGCACGTCTCTCAACCGAAACGATTGCTGAAAGGATGGCTCGCTTGACTCGGAATTTCGATGCAACCACTTAAGTTTGGAGACGAAATATTTTTCGCACGTGCAGATAGAACACTCTGGCACGAGGCGAGTCAAACCCTCTTTTTAAGCGATTGTCATCTCGGTAAGGGAGCACACTTCAGACAATCCGGAATCCCCATTCCCGATGGTGGAGAAACAGAGGACCTCGATCGGTTAGTCAATGCAATCACTGAAACCGATGCCCACGCAGTCTGGGTCTTGGGTGATTTATTTCATCAACCGCAATCAATCACGTCACAGCAAATGGATCGATGGGCCAGCGCTTTCGCGCCCATCAAGGCTGAACTCAACGTCATCCTTGGCAATCATGATCGACGCGCAGAGCACTTTGCGACATCACTTGGCTATTCAATTCAACCAGAGCCTACTGACTGGAATGGAATTGAACTGGCACACCATCCTGATGAATCGAATCAACTGCGCATCGCCGGTCATATCCATCCGCAAGTGGAATTCAAAACCAACGCCGATCGCATTGTGTGTCCGTGTTTCGCTGTGCAAGACGACCGCCTTCTGCTCTTACCAGCATTCACCGCATTTTCAGGTGGCCCAAGGTTTCAGCCAAAACAAGCAGCCTGTTATGCCATTGTTGGTGACGATGTCTTGCCTCCTATGAATTGATCCCCACTTCTTTAAAAAAAGAGGAGAACTGTCATGCGTTGGCTTGCCATTCTTACACTGAGTTTGTCTTCGGTTACATTGGCCTATGATAAAACTCCATCACCTGACCTAACACCCATTGACGTGGTCGAAATTGTGCTCGGTGGCATGGCGAAAAATGATGACCCGACGCCAGATGCCGGATTGCAACAAGCCTTTCAGTTCGCGAGTCCTTCGAACAAACGTGCGACCGGACCTTTTTGGCATTTCAAAGCCATCGTTGAACAGCCGACCTATGCACCGTTACTGAATCATGCGAGCAGAACGCTCGGTGAGCCAAAATATGCTGGGAACAATAACGCGTCGATTCCATTAATGGTTGTCGGAGACAACGGCGAAGTTGCTGGTTTTTTATGGTCTCTGTCCAAACAGAATGGTGGAGATTATCGAGATAGTTGGATGACAGATTCCGTGACACGGATTCCACTTGGCCCAAAAATGAATGCGTTGTGATGTACACCGTTATTACAGAGCCTGAAAATAGGGCCCGCCACGCACGTGAGTACGAGGTACTTTTTCTTTGGTTTCAAAGGCGCCAGCATGAACTCGGACTTGATCAATTGACCGAAGGGGATCCGATGGATCCTCATCATCCATACAATCAGGCATTCGATGCACTGTGTAAGGAAGCTGAGCATCATTGGCGGACTGAACGGAATTATTGGCCCTCCCCCTTGCAACTTTCGCACGCATTCTTTCAAATGGACGACCCAATTCGGCCGGATAACTTGACAGCATGACAGACCCGATTTTGATAACCGGCGGTGCGACACGACTCGGGCTTGCGCTTGCCAAATACTACGTCGAAATTGATCAATCCGTTGTCATCACATACCGCTCTGAGCGCACTGAATTATCTGAACTCAAGGATTTGGGGGTGCACTGCATTGCCGCTGATTTCTCGACAGATTCTGGCATTTATCGTGCCGCGAGCGACTTGCAGAACCAGTGCCCTCGCCTTCAATCAATTGTTCATAATGCATCAAGTTGGTTTGACGACCCAGGTGGCGATCAAGATCTAGACAACCTTGCATTGATGATGCGGATCCATGTGGGCGCATCGATGGTTCTGAGTGAGGCGCTAAAAGATGCTCTTTTAACGGCCGATAATCCATCGATCGTCAATATTTCTGATCACGTCGCCAATCGCGGAAGTGACAAACATATGGCCTATGCAGCATCCAAAAGTGCGATGCTCAACCTAACGAAAAGTCAGGCAAAAAAATATGCGCCAGTGATTCGGGTCAACGCACTGTGCCCAGCGCTTTTAGAGTTTCGTGATGAGGATGATGGAAACTATCGCGAGCGCGCTGCTGCCAAAAGCGCGCTGAAAACCGTCCCGGGTTTTGATGTTGCCATTGATGCGATTACCTATTTACAACGTAACCGTTATACAACAGGTACGGTGCTGCCGCTTGATGGCGGCCGGCCACTCGGAATGCCTTAAATGATTGACGTTCCAACAAGCTGTAAAGACGATGTTCGTCGCGCTCTCGAAGAAGACGTGCGGACAGGCGATGTGACCGCGGATTTAGTCGCTGCCGACACCCAAGGAAAGGCGTCACTGATAACGCGCGATGCCATGGTCATTGCAGGAATTCCCTATGCTCTAGAAACGTTCATCCAAGTCGATCCTCGGGTCGCAATTCAATGGTTAGTGAACGAAGGTGATCGTGTGGATGCTGGGACCGAACTTGCATATTTTACCGGTCCCGCACGTGCCTTACTGACTGCTGAACGAACAGCGCTCAATTTCATCCAGTTACTCTCGGCTGTTGCAACTCGCACAGCTCAACTAACGCAATGTCTGAATGGCACTGATGCGAAACTGTTTGATACACGCAAGACCATTCCTGGGCTCCGAGACGCACAAAAATACGCAGTAAAAGTTGGTGGCGGATCAAATCATCGAATCGGTTTGTTCGATCAAGTATTGATCAAAGAAAATCACATTGCAGCATCCGGGAGCATTACAGACGCCGTCCAATCAGCTCGCGCTCTGCATCCGTCAATTCGAGTGCAAGTTGAGGTGGAAAATTTCACCGAATTACGTGAAGCACTCAATGCAAAGGCTGACATCGTAATGCTTGATAATTTTAACGTCGACGCATTAAAAGAAGCCGTGAATCTTCGTGATGAGTGGAATTTAAACCACATCGAATTTGAGGCTTCAGGCGGCATTACAGAGCATAATTTAAAAGAAATTGGAGCCACAGGCGTCGATCGAATTTCACTTGGGACGCTGACCAAGGACATTCGTGCAATTGATCTTTCAATGAGGGTTGAATTGTCATAAAAAACATGTAGCTTTTCGACTAGAGGAGAGCAAATGCACGAACGGATCCTGCGCTTAAATATCGCCGGCTCCCCAGTCGAGTGGCTGAACTGGGAGGATGCTGTGACCCTACAGGCACGAGGGATGGTGGCCTGGACGCTCGGGTCTCCCTGTATGACTGTGCGAGGGGGTCGATCGAGACTCACCGGGATGCAGTCGACACTTGTGCTGCACTCGATCATGGCTTGCGAAGGTCGAGTATTCGATCTTGCAAGCCGGATTCCGAACCTGACCAATACCTCCCTCTTTCGACGTGACCAACAACTCTGCCTCTACTGTGGAAAACAATTTGACGAACGCCAACTCACCCGTGATCACGTCATTCCGTTATCAAAGGGCGGAGAAGACAACTGGATGAATGTGGTGTCTGCATGTCGCCGCTGTAACCAGTTCAAAGGCAATAAACTATTGGATGAGACGAGTATGGAATTACTCGCCCTTCCCTACACACCCAATCATGCTGAATACCTAGCGCTGATTAATTCGCACCGTATCCGCTCGGATCAAATGGAATTTTTGCGTCCAAGCTTTAGTCGACAAAGCCGCTTGCGTTAGTCTTCCTTTATTCAGTCATTCTTAGCATTAAAACGAAGGTGCATTCATGAATCCTTGGATCGTCGAAATTACGCGCGGCTCGCGCGTTGAAAGCTCATCACCAGGTCACGGTGTCGTTGTGACTGCTGACGGCGATAGCATCTTGTCGTTTGGCGATATCAAGCGAGAAACGTTCCCTCGTTCTGCAGCCAAATGGATTCAGGGTCTCGAGCTTGTTTTAAGTGGGACAGCCGATGCGCTCAATTTATCCGACGAGCAACTGGCTGTCGCTTGCGCATCACACAATGGTGAATATGAACATGTCACTCTCATCAATCAGTGGCTAACTGAACTTGGTCTCGATACTGAAGATCTCGAATGTGGAATCACATTACCGTTTACTGAAGCCGTCCGACTGCAGTTAAGCCATGATCATGTGACAACAACGCAGTTACATCACTGCTGCTCAGGCAAACACACCGGTATGCTCGCTGTGTGTCAGCATCGAGGATGGCCGACCATGGGCTACACGAGTTATGACCACCCGCTTCAAGCGGCAATTCGCGGTCACTTGAGTACAATCTTTGGTGTCGACGCAGATACTCTTGATTACGCATCCGACGGATGCTCCGTTCCAACCTACGCAATGCCTTTGCATGTCATGGCATTGGGTTATGCAAAGTTAGCAGCCGAGCGGTTTTCTGATGACGTAAACCAAGCAGCACGTCGCCTACGGCAGGCTCAAGCCAATGCACCGTTCATGGTCGCAGGCTCAGATCGTCTCGATACCCTACTGTTAGAAGCAGGACAGGGCCGACTTCAGGTGAAGATGGGTGCTGAAGGCGTATATCTCGGTGCAATTGCCGATCGAGCAATAGGATTTGCCTTAAAGTCTGAAGATGGATCACTTCGTGGTCAGGAAGCGTTAGTTATCGAGCTATTGAGGGCTATTGGGGAGAATGAGATGATCAATCGTCTCCCTGATCATGTCAGACAACCCCAAGTCACCACCGCACGGGGTGAGACTGTCGGTGAAATTTCAGTGCGTCGTAGTTGCTAGATCGACTGCGGAGCTCGCATGGTCGGTATCGCGCTCCTCACATACCACCAGTTCCAACATCGACTCGACACTTGCCTGGGCATCCCGTGCAATAACAGCGGCTGGCTCTGTTGGCTCGATCGCTGAGCCGACAGCAACACGTCCACGAATGAAAGGCGCCTGACTCAAACGTGTCATGTGCGATACAAAGTCATCATCACCCGCGTACGATGCAAGTGCTTTGCCTGGTCCGTGGTAACTGAGAGCCATCGGGACGACTGGGACACCTGCTCGACGTGCAGCTTCAATCAAACGACTACGAAACTTGATTGGCATCGGACCACGCGTCGACGTGCCTTCTGGAAACACGACAACTTGATCGCCTTGCTTCAGAGCAGCTTCAATATCTTCGAGTGCTAATTCTGCAGAGCGCCGATCGCCACGATGAACGAACAGCGTGCCAGCACCACGGGCAAGCTTGCCAACAATCGGCCAACTTGCGACCTCAGCCTTTGACAGAAAACGCACGTTCATCAGCGAACCAATCATCAAAATATCGACCCACGACAAATGATTCGACACAATCAAGCAAGGCCCTTTCGGCACGTCGCCGACCAAAATCCGCTCCAATCCGAACAGATGCATCGCCTTTCGATGCCATAACTGCACTTTACGCGCTGTGAGTCGGTTGTCGTTACGCTGACTCAGACGCTTTAAAGTCCAGAGTCCACGCAGCATATGAAGAATGACGCGAAATAATTTCATGCTGTGATTGCCACGTCTTGCGATTTACCAACCTGATCAGCTGCTTTCGACTCGCGACCTAAGAAGTGTTTAAAGTAACGATGATTCAGTTCACGCATATCAAGCAGTACCATTAAATCGGCAACACCAAACTCTTCATCAAGGCTTGGTTCACCACAAACCCACGCACCGAGACGGAGATAAGCCTTTAACAATGGTGGCATGATCGCACCGTCCACTTCTTGCCCAGACAGAGCAGCCACAGGCACGCGCGGCTCAGCACGCAACTCCTCTGGACTCAAATGCTTCACACGCAACCCATTCATCAATGTTTGCACAAGCTGTCCATCATCGCGACATGGAACACTTGCACAACCAAGCAAATAATCGATGTCCCAACGCTTCATGAGCTGAGCAATACCGCTCCATAGCAACATGATTCCACCACCGGAACGGAAATCAATATGCACGCAAGTACGCCCGAGCTCTACAACTTCGCCTTCTAGCCCAGCGATAAAGCCAGCGGAGAATTCTGATTCCGAGTAAAAACGACCGATGGTTTTTGCTGCGTGCTTGCGGAGTAGACGTGTCGATGCCACGATCCGGCCTGTGGCAAGCTCTTCAACCAAAAGATGCTCACAGTGCGGATCGAAATCATCCGATTCAACACCAGGCTTTGTCGTGTGAACCTGAGCTCCCATCTCACCAGCAAAAACGTCGTACCGTAGACGTTGTGTCTTTTCGATTTCCTCTGGGGTGTTGGCTAACCGAACCGAGAAACCCTGGCTACGATTGAGTTCTGTCATCGACATACGTTAATCCTTGAGTGTTTAAAGAAGTGTATGAACTACTAAAGACGGTTCGATGAACAATTCGTGACAGTTGTGTTACGGCGCTTCGGTCTTTAGTCGATGTTTAAGGTGAGCCCATCGCGAGCAAGCAAAACCCGACCGTCCTGCGGCAGAGGATGTTCCATCAAGTGATTTTCAAGATCATGACCGATATGCGTGAGGTAGAGCCACTGCGCTCCCAATTCCTCGAGTAAGGGAAGGGCGCGATCAAGACTCAAGTGATTTCTACCCATTCCTGGCGGAAAACTGCAATCAACAATCACAGCCTTCGGCTTTGCGTCACGAATCATCGAGGCGCTCTCTGGACCGATACCATCGCAATCGCTGAGATATGCAATGGCTTCGCGCCGTCCTTTGATAATGTAACCGAAGGTCATCTTTGAGTGTTTTATTGGTACAGGGATGACCGCAAGCTCTTCACATAACTTGCGCTCTGTATAGGCCTCAAGTGAATGTGAAAAATCCAAACATCCAGGATGATCATGTAAGTCATCGCATCCGTTTGGATCGGCTGGCCCATACACAGGGATTGGCTCAGAGACCCCCCAGCGCAAATGAAACAATCCAGCGACATGGTCCATGTGATAGTGCGTCAATATCACACCTTGTAGCGTCTTTGGATCTACCCAGTCGGCAAGATCAGTGCGCCCAGCATCCAAAAGAAAACGACCCGATGCTGTTTGGATCTCGGCCGATGCAGGTCTGCGTCTGAAATTTTCATCAACGCGTGCCCGCGAGCAGGCCGAGCAGTGGCACCCATAAACGGGAATTTGCGGCGCATTGCCGGTACCTGTTAGTCGAATGTACATGCGATTGCTTCCATGAAATCGATAGCCATATCATTAGGTGTTCGGTCATTCATTAATGTCAAAAAGGGTGCGTCATGTTTGAATCGCTGAGACAGTTCGCGATTGCGTTTGAGGCGCGCATAAATTTCAAATTCTGATTCACGTCCTCTCGCAATCAACCGCTCTTTTAAGAGCTTTTCAGGGACTTCAATTGTGACCAACGCCAACTCAGGCAGTCGTTTTTTTGCTTCTGGCCAATATTCTCGCGAGCCATTCACAATGACACGCTCAGCCGCTGCTAATTCAGACACTCGGATGCCGTAACTTAGGCCGTTAGCCGTCCAATCCAGCGCAAATGTTCCGGTTTCTTTTAACTGCAAAAATTCAGACTCGGTGACTGACTCAGATTCTTCTGTTACGTCAGGAAGTCGAGTAATCGTTCGTCGAGCCACATAGGGGGCTGAGTCGAAGGCTTGCAAGGCAGATAACAACGCATTCTTACCTGCTCCAGACGGTGCACACAGATAAAAATGCGTCGGTATCATCAGAAAACCCGCCGTCCTGCAACATAGGTTTCCGAAACGCGAACGCCATGCTGATCGAGCGAGAATAGGACAACATCGCCACGCAACCCTTCAGCCAAACGACCGCGATCATAAAAATGAGCGGCCTTCGCGGGGTTGTCTGTCACGGTCGCGATAGCATCACCAAGACTCATTCCAATTTCTGGGTCGGTCAATTTTACAGCCGCAGGCAATAGAGCTGTTGGGTAATAATCAGATGACAAAACATCGAGCCATCCCCGTGATGCAAAGTCTTTTGCGGCAACATTCCCGGAGTGCGAGCCTCCGCGGATCACATTCGGCGCGCCCATCATAACGAGAAGATCACGCTCATGGCATGCCTCTCCGGCTTCAAGGGTGGTCGGAAATTCAGCGAGCGAACATCCAAGACTTTGTGACTCCTCGACATGCGCAAGTGTCGCGTCATCATGCGATGCCAATGCAATATCATGTTCATTGCACAGTGCGGAAATCGCTTTTCGATTCGCATCAGAAAATGCCTCCGAGGCAGCGGAATGATCATCCATCACCTTTTTTAAGGCCTCATCGGTATAACCGTACTTCTTCTTGTAGTACTCGATGTACTTATCGATCGATGCAAATTGACGCTGACCAGGTGCGTGATCCATGAGTGATACAAGATCGATTCCCTCGACGCCTGCCCATGGAGCGAAATAGGCGTCTGTCCCCTCACATGAACATTCACAGCGCAAATGAATATGATGATCCACACGAAATACGCCCTGATGCCGAATATCAAGTAACGTCGTTATCGATTGTGCCGCGATGCGTTCGCGATTGGCATTGGATGCACCAACACCGTAACCCACCGCAATCGCATCGAATACGGTGGTGATTCCTGCAGTGGCAAGTTGCGCATCATGCGCAACCAATGCGTCCATATGAGGCCAAGTGACACCCGGGCGCGGTTCAAAATATTTTTCGTGATTGTCAGTATGTAATTCAACCAATCCGGGAATCACATAGCGCTCCCCAGCTTCTACGATCTGAGCACCAGTTTTTAATTCATGTTCGATTGAAACAATTACGCCATTATCAATGACAATAGTTGCCGGTTGGAAAACACCATCGAGTAAAACCTGCTTTCCAGAAATAGTCAGACTCACGCAATCGCCTCCAAATGAATCAATCGATCTGCTACATGACCGCGTAATGCGTCATCGTGAAAAATACCAACCAAGGCCGCACCGCGAGCTCGTGCATCAGCGATCAACCCAGCCACCACCTCTCGATTGGCTGCATCGAGTGATGCGGTTGGCTCATCAAGCAACACAATGGGGTACTCAAGAATCAAACTTCGAGCAATGTTGACGCGTTGCTGTTCTCCACCTGAGAACGTTGCCGGCGCCAGTTTCCAAAGCGACTCTGGTAAATTCAGACGTTTCAGCATATGCGCCACACGGTCTTCAATTTCAGAAGCAACGACACCTTGTCGCTTTAACGGATCACTAACTAAGTCCCACGTGGAAACCCGCGGTATGACGCGTAAAAATTGACTGACAAAACCCAACGTATTCTGTCTGAGTGTTAGAACGTCATGTGGATGCGCTTGAACCAAATCGACCACACCATCATCCGCGTGGATTTCAATGGATCCAGAGTCTGCCAAGTAATTACCAAACAGCATTTTTAATAGCGTGCTTTTGCCGCATCCAGATGGCCCGAACAGCACCACGCATTCTCCAGCATCAACATGAAATGACATGTCATCCAACACAGGAAGTTGTGCACCACCTTGGTTATGAAGAACAAAAGTTTTTGAAACATCGGTGACAGTAATTCGGCGCATCAGTTCACCTGTAAAATGGAGGCAACGAGCTGTTGCGTATATGCAGCATGTGGGTCATCCAATACCTGATCGGTGAGGCCTGACTCAATGACTCGGCCGTTTTTCATGACCAGTAACCGATCAGCCAATAACCGAGCAACACCCATGTCGTGAGTCACAATGACAACAGCAATTCCGAGCTCTTGAACAAGACGCTTGAGCGTATCGAGAAGACGTGCCTGAACCGAAACATCCAGTCCACCGGTTGGTTCATCCATGAAAATTAAGCGAGGATTGGTCACGAGGTTTCTTGCAATCTGTAGACGCTGCTGCATACCACCTGAAAAATAGAGTGGTTTATCGTCAATTCGAGTCGAATCAATCTCAACTTCCTGCATCCACTCAGAGGCGCGGCTACGAATGTCACCGTAATGACGCTCACCAACCCCCATGAGTCGCTCGCCGATATTGCCACCGGCGCTGATACGTAAGCGAAGCCCATCCCTTGGATTTTGATGAATAATTCCGAACTCAGTGCGACCCAAGTAACGTAAATCACTCTCTGACGCCGCCGTCAGCTCAACGGTCTCGCCATCCTGGGTCACAAATTGGGTGGTTCCAGAGTCAGGCTGCTCCTGCCCTGACAAAAGTCGCAACAAGGTCGATTTTCCAGAACCCGATTCACCGACAATACCAAGTACTTCGCCAGGCCAGACATCAAGATCAATATCAAGACACCCCTGTTCTGGCGCATATTCTTTTGTCAGATGACGCGCGGATAAAATTGGCTCACGCATTTTGAGCTTCCTGACGCTGATTACAGAAATGTGTGTCCGAACACACAAACATGCGGGTTCCTAAATCATCCGTAATCACTTCATCGAGGAACGTATCGGTCGCGCCACACAGCGCGCAGTTCTCGTCCCAGCTCTGCACTTCAAAGGGATGATCTTCAAAATCTAAAGATTCCACATCGGTATAGGGAGGAACGGCATAGAGCCTCTTTTCTCGTCCGGCACCAAATAGTTGTAACGCAGGATTCTGATGCATCTTTGGATTATCGAACTTCGGGATGGGTGATGGATCCATCACATAGCGACCATTTACCATCACCGGATAGGCATAGGCAGTGGCAATCTGTCCAAATTGGGCGATGTCCTCGTATAGTTTGACGTGCATCACACCGTACTCAGATAACGCATGCATTTTCCGAGTCTCAGTCTCTCGAGGCTCGATAAATCGAAGTGGTTCAGGAATTGGTACCTGATAAATCAAAATTTGCCCGGATGCGAGCGGTGTTTCAGGGATTCGGTGACGTGTTTGGATCAACGTCGCTTCTTCGGTTATCTCTGTTGTTTGAACAGATGCGGTTTTTGCAAAGAACTTGCGAATACTGACCGCGTTCGTTGTGTCGTCTGCGCCCTGATCGATCACTTTCAAACAATCATCTTCGCCAATGATCGATGCCGTGACTTGAATACCACCTGTCCCCCAACCATAGGGCAATGGCATTTCGCGACCACCAAAAGGAACCTGCATTCCCGGAACCGCAACAGCTTTTAAGAGCCCGCGACGAATCATCCGCTTGGTCTGTTCATCGAGATAAGCGAAGTTGTAACTTTCAACATCATGCGTCATCGCTGTTCTCCTGTTCGCTACGGAGCCTGCGAATCAATTCCAGCTCGCTCTGAAAGTCGACGTAATGCGGTAACTTCAAATGTGACACGAAACCCCACGACTCGACGTTATCGCAATGCGAGAGCACGAACTCTTCGTCTTGTGCGGGTGACTCAACGTCTTCGTCGAATTCGTCACATCGCAAAGCCCGATCGACCAACGCCATCGACATGGCTTTTCGCTCTGACAATCCAATTTGCAAGCCATAACCCCGAGTAAACGTGGGCAGCACATCTTTTGAACCTTCAAACTGATTGATCATTTCGCATTCGGTCATCAGCAGTTCGCCCACAGGGACGCTGTAACCAAGTTCATCAATAGGGAATTCAAGACTCACGACACCTGAACGAATCTCACCAGCAAAGGGATGATTTCGCCCATATCCACGTTGAGTGGAGTATGCGAGCGCAAGCAGATATCCCTCATCACCCCGAGCAAGCGCTTGGAGCCGAGTTGGCCGATTCGACGGTATATCGAGTGGTTCCCGGGTGATATCACTCGTCGGAATTTCACCTTCCGGGGGCTGTTCCACCAGTGCATCGTTTTCGAGAATTGTTAAAACGCGAGCCATATCATCTGTGGATTGCACATCTGCCTCAAAGGCATGGTGATTTGTTTGATCCTCGTCTTCTTCACTCTCTTGCTCGCGATCCAGTTCAGAGACTGCGAGCGAGAAATCAAGCAGCCGGTGTGTGTAGTCGTAGGTGGGACCAAGCAATTGTCCACCCGGCACATCTTTGAAAACGGCCGAGATGCGACGCAAGATTCGCATATCGCAAGTCTCCAGAGGCATCGATTCGCCGTGCCTTGGAAGCGTTGTTCGATATGCACGCAACAAAAAAATGGCTTCAATCATGTCGCCTTGTGCTTGCTTAATCGCAAGTGCGGCCAGCTCTGGATCAAACAGCGACCCTTCATTCATCACACGATCAACTGCGAGGCTCATCTGATTTTGGATTTGATCGAGAGTAAGCTCCGCAATTTCTGGGTCACCGCGACGCATTTCCGCCAACAGCTCATGTGCCTCTCGAATTGCTCGCTCCCCTCCTTTCACCGCGACATACATCAGTCAGTCCTCACCATCAAACGCGTGGAACGAGGCAAACCAATGACTGTTTGCTCTTGAATGAGATATGAATCGAATCCCAACGGATAGCTTTGGGTATTCTGAATCAGTCGATACACCAATGACTCTGAGAGCGCGAGTTTCAACTCTTGTGGATCTTTGAATCCCGGCCCTTCTGCCAACACATCTGTTGCATCATGTGCTGCCAGAAAAATCACACTAGCTGCCGTGTCAGGTCGTTCATGTGTGCCGACCGAAACACGATCGAGAATCGATTCAGTGGATGGATCTGCAGCATCAACAATTAACCAATCGGCATCCTCAGGAATCTCTGTCACTCGTACACCTGTATGAAACAACAGATTCGAACGCATTGATTCGGTCATGCCGGGCCAACACACAGAAACGTCCTGATCAAGTAACGTCAAGATCAGAGCCCAAAGCCCTGAATTCACCCCTTCGGGCGATTTGATTACAGGAAGAGAAATCGGACGAAGCGGTTCCGATAGCGCTGTTAATACGCAACGAAAAGTGTGCTGCATCACATGCGTCTGTCCGTGGGGTGCCTCGATAATGTCAGCCAGCATCAAGCTTCTCCTCTGACCATGGTGAAGAAATCAACCCGCGTTTGTTCAATACGCTCGGCTTCCGCCGCATGAATTTCTTCAATCTCAGCACACCAGACATCCAGCATTTGATTCGCTTGGTCAGCGTAATCAGTCCGCTGTAACGCAAGGTCAAATAAAGCGATTGCTCGCGATTGCGCTTTATTGCGACCAAGAATATGGCCGTATCCGAGATGACCAAGTTCATCCTTCAAAACACATCGCGTGAGACTGACTTCACCTAAGTGAAAGGGTTGCCCGGTACTGTGAATCCGGCCATTCGTCATCATTAAGCCGACTTCAGGTGCCTTTAGGGTAGATACCTCAAATGAAAACATGTCGGAGGCTTTGATTAATTCGGTTGCGGGGACACGTACTAACGTCTGCAACCAATTTTTGCGCGCCTCTTTGAGTGACAATTCATCAGAAAATCGAGATTGCATTTACACCGTCTCACTTGAGACCAAGGACTCTAAAAGTTCTCTGAAATCTTCGAGAGCAAGCGACATATCTAAATCGGTTTCTTTTGCTTGATCATCCCAGCGACGCAGTTGGATCGCATCCTTCGCAAATGGCACATCTAAAAACTGACGTTGTGCATCAATGGTCATGGGTCCACCTTGCAAATCAAGGCTGTGCTTAGATGCAGGGCTTAAAGTATCGTAGTACGCCGGGTCATTTCCGGTCAGAAATCGTTTCGCAACCACATGCAAACGGACGGGTTCAGTCACTTCCTTTGAGAACCACTGCGCGAGGAAATTAGCACCTGTGACTTCATGCATTAAATCTTCGCCAGGCTCTTTAGAAACCATACTCCCATCTAACATGTGGCCGATATCATGAAGGAGTGCGGCAGCGATGAGAGCAGATGAGGACCCTTCCTGAGATGCAAGCATGGCGCATTGAAGTGCGTGCTGCCGTTGCGTCACAAATTCACCATATTGTTTATCGCCATGCTCGGCGAAACAGCGTTCAATGGTTTCAAACATGGATCGCGCTCCTTCATCTCTTTCCAATGTGCGCGAACAGTAATTCGAAATTGTGACAGTCACATGAACTCAACTCATCGTCATCGAAATGACACAAAAACGTCATATAACGTGGAAAACACAAGGGACACGTATGACAGCGCCAAATAGAATTGCGATCGTGACAGACGCCTGGTTTCCGCAAGTGAATGGAGTTGTCCGGACACTGTCGAGAACCAAGGCTGAGCTCGAATCACGGGGACATCAAGTCGAAGTGATCAGTCCAGAAGGCTATCGCTCTGTCCCATGCCCAACCTACCCTGAGATTCGTCTTGCGCTATTCGCGGCTCGATCGGTTAAGAAACGGTTGACCAAACTCAAACCAGATGCGGTACACATCGCAACCGAAGGTCCTCTCGGATTGGCTGCTCGTCGATGGTGCCGACGCAATCATCTACCGTTTACGACGAGCTACCACACGCGTTTCCCTGAGTATGTTCGGCTGAGAGTGCCGATCCCCATTAATTGGTCTTATGCCTTTTTGAAATGGTTCCACGGTCCTGCACACCGCATGCTCGTTGCGACGCAGTCGATGGAAAACGAGCTCGTCGATCGTGGATTCAAAAACATCGGCCGTTGGTCTCGCGGCGTCGATCTTGAATTGTTCAAACCAGACACCGAGCGGCAGACGCCAAATAACCCAATTCTTTTATACGTCGGACGTGTCGCGCCTGAAAAAAATATTAGTGCGTTTTTAGAAACTCCGTGTGAGGGCATCAAGCGAGTTGTCGGTGGTGGCCCTGAACTTGACGCCTTGAAAGAAAAATATCCAGACGTTGAATTCGTCGGTTACAAACATGGCGAGGAATTAGCGGCGTGCATGCGAGACGCAGACTGTTTTGTTTTTCCATCGCTCACTGACACCTTCGGGCTGGTGATTCTTGAATCGCTGGCCTCTGGAGTTCCTGTTGCAGCCTATCCGGCGCCGGGTCCAATTGATCTCGTCGACAATGGAAACAACGGTTGGATAAGCGAAGATCTAGGGGAATCGATTCGCGAAGCGTTGAAAGTGGATCGCAAAGCCTGTCGGGAATTTGCTGAGACCTTTTCTTGGGAGCGTTGCACTGATCAATTCGCTTCGCAGCTAAAACCAGCACCTCCTGAATTACTGGACCAAGCGGTGTCATAAAAAGTTCATGAAATCGACGCAAAGGCGTCACCTTGACTTCATATGATTGCCACATGAGTGATCAGGGGAGTCTCATGCAAACATCTGTGTGGTCGCAATTTTTTCATCATCTCGACCGAGTTGAGCGGCCGTTGTGCACGCTGGCTAACGCCTTAGCAGATATCCCTGTGGTTCACCGCACATTCGAATTTTTCTCAAAGCTCGGGGACGGTCCAGCTTGGGTCACCTTGTTTGTCGTCATTGGTCTCAGGAAATCTCCCAGCCGTTTTAATTGGTGCGTGCGCGTTTAACCTTGGCCTATACAAGCTAATCAAAGGGCAAACGCTTCGGAACCGCCCGTGCACGACCTGGGAAGCGATCAACCCAAAGACACCGCCTCTTGATCATTACAGCTTCCCCAGCGGACACACACTTCACGCAGTAACGATTACGCTAATTGTGCTACCCGTGCTTCCTCTACTCGGTGTCCTTCTTTTGCCGATCACACTGATGATCATGTTGTCTCGCATCATTCTCGGATTACATTATCCGAGTGATGTTTTGATCGCCACAGCCATCGGTTGGCTAGTCGCCTCAGCGGCAGGCACTCTCGTCGCACTGTAATCGGCGCTTATCCCACCAAAACAGTAATGGCGCGAGAATTCGGTTATACACCACCACAGACAGGTGGTAGATCCCAGGTAAAGCGACAACGCGACCTAACATTCGGTAGCCAGGCATCTCGGCCCACAAAGCCAAAAATCCATCGACACCGATCTTGATTTGTCCGTCTTGAGTTTTGACATGCAAACGTTTCTTTGCCTCGGTGACGGATAACTTAGCCCCCGTCAGCATCGGTCCTTGAGCTGAAATTTTTTCAAACCCCAAGTCAATGCCGCGCTTTGAGCACAAAGCCCGGTAGTGTTCGATTTCAAACGAACACACCGGGCACTGGTCGTTATATAAAACAGTCAGTTTTTCCATATCATCAAGGTGGGGAGCGACTGACTCATTTACAAGCTACAGCGTCACGCGACAGTCAGCTGGAACATACTGATTAATTGCAGATGAAGACGCTCGACATGACCACGTAAGATTCTGATTCGATGTCGATGGCTCAAAAATAAGCGATCCGGAATCTAAATTGGCGACCTCAGTTCCTTGGAGCTCGATCGTGATTACACCGCTGCTCACTTCTGCACTCTCAACGTATGTTGAGTTAATTTCTCCCTTGGCTGGCAATCCAGCTTCAGCGTTGGTTGCAGGTAACGACCCATTGGAAATATACGCCTCACTTACTGAAGCGTGTCACGCTTCTTGGTGGCGGCGACATTGCTTTATTAGTCGAGCTCAGTTTGTGCTTCTCCATTATAGAAATCAGTTTCATCAT
>CBFHIN010000014.1:0-38461 GCA_965655875.1 Litorivicinaceae bacterium
GGAATCGCGAGCTGCCCTGAGGTTCCCCAAGGCCTGAGACGCTGATCCACTCGTGCCACAAAACCATCGACTGTTTGCGCATCCAGTGACTTTGCAACTTGCTGTGTCAGGCGTGTGAAATAATCACCATGATCTCGAACGCGTGGTCCTTGCGTTTCGCCATCCTCAGCAAATACGCAAAAAATATCGATATCCGAGGATAAATTCAGTTCACGTCCCCCGAGTTTCCCTAAACCCAATATGGTAAATCCAGGATTTGAAGGTGCGCCAAAGGCACCCTCTAGCAAAACCCGATGATGCGCTAGACTTGCATCGAGTGCTGCCTCGGCGAGCTCAGTTGTGACCCGAACGGTTTCTTCAAAATGATCGATGCCGGAAAGTAGTCGGTAAATTAAACCCGCTTGTGCTTGATTGCGAAGTCTTCGTGCTTCTCGATCAAATTCGGAGTTCGCCAATGCGGCTAGGTTAGTCCAAGTTTCACGTATTTCTTTGCTGTCGGGAGACGTCGAGCCAGGTCCATCAAGCCATATCCGCTCAGGGTCGTATTTCTCGATCCAACGCTTTAAAAACTGCGAATAATCAGCCGCCTGCATGTTTCGACTCCAAAGATTCCAGAATCATCCAGCGCGTAAGGCCGTGAGGCAGACCGCCTTGCTTAATTTCTGACAAGATTTCAGGTTTTTCTGCATAACCGAGTGCATTCAAAGCGCGCAAAGCTTCATGTGGCGCAGGTCCGGATAGCGGGTCGAGCGCTCTACTTAGCCAATGTAACCACTCGCATCGGGTGACTGGCTCACAATCTTGCATTGGATGTGCATTCCGAATCAGTCGATCACCACGCTCCGCTTTCGAGATGACGGCCATATAGGATGGGAGACGGTCAGAGATTTCACACCCCAAGTCGACCAAAGCGTCAACATCCCCAGAAATCAGCTCAAGCTCCAGTTCAGAAACAACAGACTCTTGCTTGTCGACACGTACCGACCCAAGGTCCAACGACATCATCAATTCACAGCCTTTGTGAACGATACGCCAATCAGTGCGCTCAAATGTATTCTGGAATACAACTACCAGCTTTCGTTTTTGAACACAGTCCGTGATCGGCTCAGGAAGTGGCAGTTGTTCCAGGCGCGAATAATCAAGCTCAGGAGTGACCAGCGGAAAATTCCACTCGCGACGCTGCGATAATCCACCTTCATCGGGTTCGCGTATTTTGACAGTCATCTCGTGGGTCTGATCAACCGACCGGATTCGAATCGCTACGCCATGCGTGTGTAACAGACCATCACAGTCGAAATATTCATTGCTCAAAAGCGCAGTGTGATCTTTAACAGACTGACCCAAAGCCTCGAAAAGAGCAGTCGAGACCCGAGTCGGATTACAGTCTCTAAGCCCTATTTTAAGTTCCAACTCAATCGTATCTGGAGTTGATTCCGGATTCATCGCACAATTCCCTTTGAGAAGAGGAGTTTAGTCATTCATACGCAACCACTTGTTGCCTGGCTTCGAGAAGCAGGGCCATACATTGAGCAGTTCAGAGGCAAAACCTTTGTTATCTTACTGTCCGATTCAGACCAGACCGAATCAAATGTCAGTCGACTTGTCGAAGATTTGGTCTTGCTTAACGCCCTGGGCGTTCGTCTGTGTTTGATTCAGAGTACACGACACGCCATCAATGCCCATATTACCGAAGCTGGTGGAAAAAGTGCCTACCATGGAAATCGTAGGATCACAGATCCCGAACTTTTGGCAAAAATCACCGATCTGGCCAACCAAAATCTGCTGACATTTCGCGGCTTGTTTATGCGCGCGCAACACCGTAATCGAGGCCAAGCTTCGCTCATCTCCGCCAACTTCGTGTCTGCCAAGCCCTTGGGGATACATGAAGGGGTTAACCACCAATTGACTGGATCTGTGCGTAAGATCGATGCCGATGGAATTCGTCGCCAATTAGAAATTGGGTCAGTGGTGTATTTAGATCACTTGGCACATTCACCAGCAGGCGAACTTTATAATCTCGCGAGTGAAGAGGTCGCAGCTGAAGCTGCTGTTGCATTAAACGCAGATAAACTCATTCTTTTTGGCGAAACACCGCATTGTATTGATCAGCAAGGTAACCGACTTTCTGAGCTCGCGCTCGCATTGATCAGCCATACCCGGTCCTACCAAAACAAAGAGACTCAGCGTCGTCTCGATGCAGCCGATCGCGCTGTACGAGGAGGTGTTGGGCGTTGCCATTTGCTGGGTTCAGGAATTGATGGAGCGCTCCTAACAGAGCTGATGACTGCTGAGGGAACTGGGACTTTGATTGCGTCTCAGCCAGCTGCTCCCGTCCGCAAAGCACGTGTCGATGACTTACCAGGCCTTATTCATTTGCTCGCACCACTTGAGGAAACCGGTGCACTGGTACCGCGCTCCCGCGATAAACTCGAAATGGAAATAAGTCACTTTTATGTGATTGAGCAAGATGGTCGGATTCTTGGATCGGCAGCTTTATTTCCACTAGAAAATCATTGTGCAGAGCTCGCGGCTCTGGCAGTTGATGAAGCATCTTCGGAGCAATCGATCGGAACAAAGCTCCTTAGCCATATCGAAGAGCAAGCAAAAGCTCTCTCAATCCAAGCGCTTTTCGTTCTAACGACACAAGCGAGCGATTGGTTTAAAGAGCGCGGTTTTACGCTATCGTCTGTTGAAGACTTGCCTGAAAATCGGCAGGCTTTATATAACTACCAGCGAAATTCGCTGATTTTGAAAAAAGAACTATAGGACCTACCATGACCGACAAACGTCGCCCTTACTCGTCCGTTATCGTCGATGGACTCACTCAAACCCCATCCCGCGCTATGTTGCGTGCTGTAGGATTTAGTGACGACGACTTCAAAAAACCACAGATTGGTATTGCAAGTACTTGGAGTATGGTCACGCCTTGTAACATGCATATCAATGAGTTGGCCGATCACGCCGAAGCAGGTGCCAATCAGGCCGGTGCGAAAGCAGTTGTTTTCAATACCATCACTGTAAGTGATGGAATCAGCATGGGCACCCCTGGTATGCGATATTCACTCGTTAGCCGCGAAGTGATCTGCGATTCGATTGAGACAGTCGTTGCGGGACAGGGTTTTGACGGTGTGGTCACCATCGGCGGTTGCGACAAGAACATGCCGGCTTGTGTTATGGCAATGCTGCGATTAAATCGACCTTCGGTATTCGTATACGGCGGTACCATCAAGCCAGGTGCGGAACGACGCGATATTGTTTCTGTATTTGAAGCTGTAGGCCAACGTTCGGCGGGGACGATTGACGATTCGCAATTAATTGCCGTCGAGAAAACAGCCATTCCAGGACCAGGATCGTGCGGTGGAATGTATACGGCTAACACCATGGCCAGTGCAATTGAGGCGCTTGGACTGTCTCTACCGAATTCTTCAGCGCAGGAAGCCGTCTCATCTGATAAAAAAGAAGACTGCGAACGCGCAGGAGCTGCGGTCATGCGAATGATCGAGCAAGACCTTAAGCCCTCAGATATTGTTAGCAAGAAATCGTTTGAAAATGCAATCACTGTGGTCATTGCACTTGGCGGCTCCACCAATGCTGTCCTGCACATTTTAGGCATGGCTCAATGCGCGGGCATCGATATCACGCTTGACGACTTCACAAGAATTGGACAGCGCGTACCAGTCCTTGCTGATGTAAAGCCTTCTGGTAAATATTTGATGAGTGAGCTGATTGAGATTGGTGGTATTCAGCCATTAATGAAAATGTTACTCGACCGCGGTCTACTTCATGGCGATGTTATGACCTGTACTGGCCATACGATGGCCGAAAATCTTGCAGACGTCGCACCATATCCCGATTCACAAGAAATCGTGCGAGCCTTCGAGGATCCGGTGAAAAAAGACAGTCATCTTCGTATTCTGTACGGTAACCTCGCTCCCGAGGGTGCGGTCGCGAAAATTTCGGGCAAAGAAGGCCTCTCGTTCACAGGCACTGCACGCTGTTTCAATTCTGAAGAAGAAGCACTTCAAGCGATTCTTGACGGAAAGATTGAAAAAGGCACGGTCATTGTCATTCGCTACGAAGGACCGAAAGGCGGTCCAGGAATGCGCGAAATGCTGTCACCAACGAGCGCCATTATGGGAGCAGGTCTCGGTAAAGACGTAGCGCTCATCACCGACGGTCGATTCTCTGGGGGATCGCATGGCTTTGTGATTGGTCATGTTACACCTGAAGCAGCAGTTGGCGGTCCGATTGGGCTTCTTGAAGACGGGGACACAATCACCATTGATGCCGAGACAAACGCGTTAACGGTCGATGTTGCTGATGCTGAAATGGTGAAACGAAAAGCGTCTTGGAGCATGGAAAAAGAAACTCCTAAACGCGGTGTGCTAGCAAAGTACGCGCGGCTTGTGTCTTCTGCAAGCTTAGGTGCTGTAACAGACGGCGATTAAGTACCGTTAGATCCGGTCCCAGACCTCATAACTGTGGGCCGGTGATACCTCATCCGCAGCGTGGACATCAACAGATGTCCGCGCAAATCGATCGGTATCTGGAGCGTCAAAAAATGCATCTCCGTCGGGAGATACATGAACTTGAGTGACATACATTCTCTCCACTTGAGGCAGTGCCTCCCTGTAAAGAGTCGCACCGCCAATAATCATTACTTCTTCTGCGCCATCGAGATCCGCTTGAGCGCTGGCAAGTTTTAACGCATCGTCTAAATTTCCGACAACGCGCACCCCTGTTGCAGACCAGTCAGTGTTCCGGGTGACCACAACATTCGTTCGCCCCGGAAGTGGACGCCCAATCGATTCAAATGTTTTACGGCCCATAATCACAGGCTTACCGATGGTCACCCGCTTAAAATATTTTAAATCACAAGGGAGATGCCAAGGCAGTTGGTTATCGATACCAATGACGCCATTGTCGGCTCGGGCAACAATTAAAGCAGTGCGCATCAGACAGCCACCGGTGCTTTGATATGGGGGTGCGGATCATACCCGAGAATTTCGATGTCGTTCTCGGAATATTCGAAAATAGATGGTGGTGTGCGAAGTATCTTCAATTTGGGTAACACCCTTGGTTCACGCGACAATTGCTCTTTGGCTTGCTCCAAGTGATTTTGATACAAGTGAACATCGCCTCCTGTCCAGATAAAATCACCGACATCCAATCCACATTGATCTGCGATGAGATGCGTCAATAGTGCATAACTCGCGATGTTGAACGGCACCCCCAAAAATACATCAGCAGATCGTTGATAGAGCTGACAAGACAGCTGATTATTGGCAACGTAAAACTGAAATAGCGTATGACAAGGCGCCAAGGCCATCCGACCTGCGCGTACGTTATCTTGTGGAGATTCACTCTCGTCTGGAAGAAGTGAAGGATTCCATGCTGACACCAACAGTCGGCGTGAGTTCGGGCGGACCTTTATTGATTCAATGACTTCACTTAATTGGTCGATCACGGCGCCATTCGGGGTGGGCCAAGAGCGCCATTGTGCACCATACAACGGACCTAAATCACCATCCTCAGTTGCCCATTCATCCCAAATCGACACACCATGATCACGAAGATATTGGGTATTGGTATCGCCTTGGATGAACCAAAATAGCTCATGGATCACCGACTTCAAATGCACTTTTTTTGTCGTAACAAGCGGAAATCCCTCGTTAAGGTCAAATCGCATTTGATGACCGAAACGGCTCAAAGTTCCAGTCCCTGTGCGGTCACCTTTTGCTGTGCCTTCTTCTAGTAAAAGCCGCAACAAATCATGATATGCGCGCATCAACAGACCCCTTTCGTATCAGTAAAAGCCATAATCCAATCGCGACCATTGGCAGTGTTAACAACTGTCCCATTGTCATCCAATTCAGCCAAATAAACCCGAGGTGAGCATCCGGTTCACGAACAAATTCAACCAAAAAGCGGAACACACCGTACCCGACTAAAAATAACCCAGTGACCTGACCACGTCGCCTTGGCTTCGCCGAGAATAGCCATAAAATAAGGAACAGAACAACACCTTCCAAAGCAAACTGATATAACTGACTTGGATGCCTCGCTAGCGCGTCCGCTTTTGGAAACACCATGCCCCACGGTAGATTCGTCGCCCGTCCCCATAACTCACCACCAATAAAATTCCCTAAACGACCAAGACCCAATCCAATAGGAATAAGCGGTGCCAACGCATCACCAAGAGCAAGTGGTGCGACCTGATGCTTCCGCGCAAAAATCCAAGTCAATGCAATGACGCCGATCAAGCCACCATGAAAGGCCATCCCACCTTCCCAAACATAAAATAACGACAGTGGATCATCGAGCAGTCGGGCTGGTTGGTAAAACAGCATATAGCCGGCGCGGCCACCAACAATGACACCGATCGCAATCCAACTTAAAAAATCAGACATTTGTTCTCGAGTGATCGGGAAGACGCCTCGATCAATTCGATAGAGTGCTAGGCCATATCCACCCAAAAAGCCGAATACATACATAAGGCCGTACCAGTGAATCTGAATAAAGCCTAAATCGAGCGCCACTGGATCAATGAGAGGGTAGTTCATGCAACAGAATTCCAAATCAGACGGATCGAGAGTACAGCAAGAAAACATGCGAAAAAGCGCTGCAGTAATTTTTGATCCAAAGCATGTGCAAATCGTGCACCAACGCGTGCAGAGATGGTGGACATGGCGATAATGCCAAAAAATGCTGGGAGATAAACGTAACCAAGTGACCAATCTGGTCGCTCAGGCTGATCAAGACCCGCGACCACAAAGCTTAACGCTCCTGCAAATGCAGTTGGGATCCCAAATGCCGCGGCCGTTCCGATCGCATTGCGGACCGACGCACCATGTGATGTCACAAATGGGACCGTCAATGCCCCTCCAGCAATCCCCATCATCGAACTCATCCATCCCGTTAATGTTCCTGCAAACGCAAATACAGGAATGGAGGGCACCCGAACGACACTGCCATCCGAATGCATCTGGTTCTTAACAAACAACTGAAACGACATAACCAGTAGAAACGTGCCGAGCATGACAACAAGAATTTGGCCCGGTAACTGATCAGCGGTCCAACCACCAATCGCACCACCAAGTACTAAAAATGGGCCCATCTTGATCACCCACTCCCACAACACAGCCTTTTTTCGATGATGAGCAAGCGTTGAACTTAATCCAGTAAAAATCACACAGGCCAAACTTGTTCCAATAGCTAAATGCGCCATGACGTCTTGATGCATCCCAATGAATTCGAATGTCAGCAGCAAAACTGGAACAAAAATAATCCCACCGCCAATACCAAACAAACCAGCAAGGATTCCAGCCACAACACCTAAAGGGATATAAATTAAAATTTCGGTCACGCAATCCCCACTTCGAGCGATTCGCGTAAATTAGGAGGCACCAAAAGATTCAGGTTCTTTTCAATAAAGGCTTCAGCAATAATCCGAAGGACTTGGACTCCGGATTCTTTCATCAACGCTTGCTCGGCAAGCGCTTTACACTCAGCAACATGAAACATACTCAGAGCGCGCTTAACCTGTGCTAAAGCGGAAGATGACATCGAAAGTTCGTCAAACCCAAGACCAACTAACAAAACGGCAGCAAGTGGATCACCCGCCATTTCACCACACAAAGCCACCGGAATATCGGCACTACGGCCCGCTTTTGATGTAACTTCAAGCGCTCGCAGAACTGCCGGATGAAACCCGTCAAACATATCGGCAACGCGTGCATTAGTTCGATCTACAGCGAGCAAATACTGAGTCAGATCATTCGATCCTACTGAGAGAAAATCCGATTCTTTCGCTAATTCATTCGCGATATATACGGCACTTGGAACCTCAATCATGACACCAATTTGGGGTGAGGTGACCGCGTAACCCTCCGCTTGTAACTCTGCCACAACACGATGGATCAACACTTTCGACGCCCTTAGCTCATCTAACGTTGTGATCATCGGCAGAAGGATCCGTAAGTTGCCTAGCCCTGCATCAGCTCGCAACATTGCACGAATCTGAGTCAAGAAAATTTCTGGGTGATCTAGCGTGACACGAATTCCACGCCAACCAAGGAACGGGTTTTCTTCTTCAATCGAAAAATAAGGAAGGCTTTTATCGCCTCCAATATCAAGCGTTCGCATGACAACCGGCATTGGCGAATGCGCCTCGAGCTCGGTTCGGTACTCATTTTCTTGCTCATCCTCAGTCGGGAATCGAGCACGAGCTAGAAAAATAAACTCTGTACGATATAAACCAACGCCGTCGATCCAACTGCGCTGACGTTGAGATACATCACCAAACGGAGTTGCATTCAACATCAATTGCACGTGATGTCCATCCGCAGTTACTGCGTGTCCCGATTCAACTTGTTCGAGATCCATCTCAAGGGTTACCGCGTCATCAATCGCACGTTGATATTCGCTCAACACAAGATCAGACGGCTCTACAATTACTTCACCTCGCCATCCATCAACAATTAAATGGGCGCCAGATATTTCACTCAGTGGTAGATCAACAGCTCCCATGACGGCAGGTATTCCAAGACTTCTCGCTAAAATCGCAACATGCGAATTCGCTGTTCCTTTGACCGATACAATTGCTTTGAGTTGCTTGGTGTTCACCTCGCCGAGCATCACCGGAGTCACGTCTTCGGCAACTAAAATGACGTCATCTGGATATTCAAATGATTCCCTCTTCTCATGAAGCAGTTTCGCGAGAATTCGCCGGCCCAAGTCCAATACATCTGTCGCGCGCTCTTTCAGGTACGCATCATCCATCGATTCAAATCGAGCCACGAGATCTAAAACGACGTACTTAAGAGCAGTTGGTGCCGCCTGGCCCGACCGGATACGTTGACAAACTTCTCCACTCAACGTGTGGTCTTCGAGCATCCGTAGATAGGTGTCAAAAAGAGCCGTCTCTTGATGTGCCAAATGTTCTGACAGCGAATCACTGATCTGGCGAAGCTCAGTTTTCACTTCGCTGAGAGCTGATTGAAACTCGGATAATTCATAATCAGGGTTGTCAGTTTTGCGATCTCTTACTCGCCGCAAATTTGCGGGTGGCCGTCGCACGAATGCAGTGCCTTGAGTGACACCAGAGACACCCGCAACGCCTTTGAAATGAACATCAATCGGTTTTGCACCATCTGCATGGCTAAGATGTAATCGACCAGAGACTTTCGCATGCGCGATCAACGCAGAAATTTGCGCAGCTACCGTAACGAGAAGCGCTTCCTCATCATCGCTGAACTTACGTTGCGATGTTTGCTGAACGACCAATACACCCAAAATTTCTCGTTGGTGAACGATGGGTACCCCAAGGAACGATTGGAATATTTCCTCGCCTGTTTCTTGCAAAAAACGAAACGCAGGATGATTAGGTGCATCATCTAAGTTAACTAATTCGCCTCGACTACCAACGGAACCAACAAGTCCCTCGTTTTTTGCAAGGCTCGCAAGGCGCACCGAATCAGGGTTCAACCCGTCGGTCGCCATCAAAAGCCAACGATCGGTCGATTCATCAAGCAAATAGACTGAACAGACACCTGTCTGCATGGTTTCTTTAATGCGGGTCACAATGATTGTGAGCGCTTCATCCAAGGTGGCCGCGTCGGTCACTGCTTGGACGAGGCGTCTGAGAATATCTAGCATGCTAGGGGTCCAAACCAACGAAGAGCAGGCGCTAGCTCCATCATGGCTTGACGATAGACATCACGTTTAAACGGGATCACTTGACCAAGTGGGTACCAATAACTGACCCATTGATAGGCATCAAATTCTGGATGATCGGTTGCATCGAGGTTTGGCTGGATGAATGGATCGTTCAAAGCCAAGAGGTACCAGCGCTGCTTTTGACCCACACAGGTTTTTTTACCCCGTGGCCGAATCAATGACTTCGGAAGCCGATATCGCAACCATCCAGCAGTTTGAGCCAAGACGAACACCTGGTTCTTATGAATTCCAAGTTCTTCATGGAGCTCGCGATACAGCGTATCCTCTGGAGATTCGCCAGGATTCATCCCGCCTTGAGGAAACTGCCACGCATCTTCGCCGCGCCGACGAGCCCAAAGAACAGAGCCGGTCGGGTGTGCGAGGATGATCCCCACATTAAGCCGAAAACCGTCCTGATCAATCATGACTTGAAACTCCCTAAAAACCCTCGCATTCTTTCAACTTTTCTTAATTCACTCAATCAAATGAGCTAAATTCTATGCAACTTGCTATCTTTGACCTCGATCACACCCTGCTTCCATTCGATAGCGACAAAGCATGGAACCAGTTCCTCATTGATATCGAAGCCGTCGATCCAGCCTATTATCAAGAATGCAATGAGCGGTTTTATCAAGATTATCTGGATGCAAATTTGGATATTCGAGCGTATCAACGATTTGCTTGTGAAATTCTACAAAATTACTCGACGACACAAGTGACCGCTTGGCGCGATCAGTACATTCAAGACATCGTAAGGCCGCAATTACAAATTAAAGCGCTGGAATGCATCCAAGCCTACAAGCTTGAAGGGTTCCACACACAGATCATATCTGCGACCAACACGTTTATCGTTGAGCCTATTGCCGCGTTACACGGCGTCGACAGCTTCCTCGGTTGTGAGTTTGAAATCATCGATGGCAAATACACAGGGGAATTAATTGGAATCCCAACGTATCAAGCTGGGAAAATCCAAGCACTCGATGCATGGCTTAGCGAATGCGGCGAAAATGCAACGACGATTCATTTCTATTCAGATTCGATCAACGACCGCCCCCTGCTCGAGCGTGCAGACCAAGCATTTGTGGTTGACCCCGATAAGCACTTAGCCGCACTTGCTCACGAAAAAGGTTGGCCAGTGATACAGTTTGCAGGCTAGTTGGAGCCTGCGATGAAGCATATTGGTTATTTCACTCACACAGATTGCTTAATTCATGACATGGGGCATATGCATCCAGAGAGTCCCATGCGATTACAAGCGATTGATACACGACTGCAAGCTCAAGGATTAATGCTCGATCTCGAACGATTTGATGCACAACCAGCCGAGCTTGAACTCGTTGAGAGAGCACACCCACACCAGTATGTGCATGAAATCGAGCAAATAGGCTACGACACCATCAATGGAGATCTCATTCCTGTAGACAGTGACACATCAATGGGACCCGGATCGTTTCGAGCAGCCCTTCTCGCTGCAGGAGCAGGCTGCCAAGCGGTAGATCATGTAATAGCCGGTGATATTCAACGCGCCTTCTGTGCGACTAGGCCGCCAGGTCACCATGCAGAAAAATCATTGGCAATGGGATTTTGTTTATTTAATAACGTCGCTGTAGCAGCCTTACACGCTATCGAACAACACGGCCTTGAGCGCGTCGCAATCGTTGATTTTGACGTACATAACGGCAACGGCACTGTTGATATATTCAAAGACGATGAACGCGTTATGGTTTGCTCCTCGTTCCAGCATCCGTTTTATCCGAATAGACACTTTGATACACCCGGTGAGCATTTGGTTCTGACGCCCATCAATGCAGGATCAAGCGGCGCAGAATTTCGTCAACGCGTTGAAAACGCCTTCTTCCCAGCCCTTGATCAGTTCAAACCTGAACTCATTCTGATTTCAGCCGGGTTTGATGCACACTCGGAAGATCCACTGGGTGAATTAAACCTTATCGAAGATGATTATCGGTGGATCACCACATTGATCAACGATATCGCCAATCGGCACAGCCAATCACGTATCGTATCTATCCTCGAAGGTGGGTATCATCTCGGGGCGCTGGGCCGAAGCGTGTGTGCCCACATCGAGATGATGCTACATGACTGACCTACTGGATTATCAAAACGTACTGACACCAAATTATGGCGTGCCGCCTACGATCATTGTGAGAGGAACTGGGTGCGAGTTATTTGGGCAGCATGATGAGCGCTATTTGGACTTTGCGGGAGGCATTGCCGTAAGCGCCCTGGGTCATTGCCATCCAGACATCGTCAAAGCACTCACCGATCAAGCGAATCAGGTATGGCATCTCTCGAACGTTCTAGCTAACGAGCCCGCGATTGAACTTGCAAAATCACTGGTCGCTGAAACTTTTGCTGATCGCGTGTTTTTTTGTAATTCAGGTGCCGAAGCAAACGAAGCGGCAATTAAAGCAGCACGTCGAGCAGCATTTGACCTTCATGGAGAGCAAAAGGCGGAAGTTATCGCATTTAACGATGCGTTTCACGGTCGCACGATTGCAACAATTACTGCTGGTGGTCAGCCTAAGTATCGAACCGGTTTTGGTCCGATGCCGGAGGGTTTCACACATTTACCATTCAATGATTGTCATGCACTTGAGAAACAAATCTCTGAAAAAACGTGTGCTGTCATGGTTGAGCCAATTCAGGGAGAAGGGGGCGTCCGCCCCATTTGTCCTACTTTTTTTGAAAAAATAAGGAAGGCATGTGACCGCGTAGGTGCAGCGCTGATTGTTGATGAAGTTCAAACTGGAATGGGAAGAACTGGTCGTTTGTTTGCCTATCAGCACACAGACGTCACACCAGACATATTAAGTAGCGCCAAGAGCCTTGGCTGCGGTTTTCCGATTGGAGCGATGCTCTGTCGTGAATGGATTTCTGAACATTTAGTTGCAGGAACACATGGCAGTACCTATGGCGGTAATCCGCTTGGTGCAGCAGTCGCAAACAAAGCGCTTGAGATTATCAATTCTCCAGAATTACTGAACCAGGTCAGTCAGCGAGGAATACAGCTCGTTGAAGGCCTTAAGCGGTTAAACGAGAAGCACAAGCTATTCAAACTGATTCGCGGTAAGGGCCTCTTGATTGGAGCTGTTTTAAACGATGAATACGCGGGACGATCTGGAGAGCTAACGCAGCTGACGATGAAAAACGGGTTAATGACACTTGTTGCGGGCCCCAACGTTCAGCGATTTGCACCGCCACTCATCATCTCTGAGGCCGAAGTCAATGAAGCGCTGTTGTTACTTGACCACGCTTATTCTGCCTTTAATAAACAACGTTAACGCAAAAGATACGATACACTGAACTTATGAAGAATTTTTCAATTAAACCACGACATTTATTCACGGCGCTTGCATTGTCCTTGTCGCAAGCTTCGATGGCTTTCGATGTGGCTGGCCTAAAAATTGGCGATACGGTTGATGATTTCCAAAGTTTGGAAAGTCCTGCTAAAGAATATCTGACAATCACGCACGACCCTGACGGCAACATTGTTCGTATTTTTTATCGACAAGAAGGGCTGCCTAACGATGAAAAGACGCAAGCAAAACTCGTCAACCGAATTTGCAATAAGTATGGGCGTGTAACGCCGTGTTATTCGGCACTTTCAGAAATCGAATCGAACGACAAACAGTTTCTTCGGTTTTTTCATCTATATCGAGACGATGATGAAACTCAAGAATTACGAACTCGTATTCGGCGTACCAAAGCATTTAGCCTGACACCTGATTTGACTGTTGAAATCGATCTGATGGATTCGGCATACGCAAAAGCGTTGCGTGAACAAAAAGCGACTGCTTCTGATTTGATTGATTTCTAACGCAAGTAAGCCAACTCAGGACCGAGTTGGCTCATTGCTATCGAATCAACGTGACTTTTCGATCAGTTCATTCAATAACGCGAATAACTGGTCTTCACCCCCCGCTTGGGATACGCCAGTTACATATTTTCCATTCACGACAAGCGCTGGAACACCCTGAATTCCGTATGCTCGAACACGGGCATCTGCAAGTCGTAATGCGCTTTCGGTAGCGAAACCACCAAGTTCACGCCTGACCACTTCAGGATCTGCGCCAAATCGCTCAAAAAACGCAACGACATCATCAACGCGCTGCAATCGCTGACCCTCACGATGGATTGCGTTGAACAGAGGCTCATGAATCGTTTCTAACAGGCCTAGGTTGTTAGCAACCCAAAACATCCGTGCGTGCATTTCCCAAGAGCGCCCAAAAACAACCGGCATCCTCACAAAATTCACATCACTCGGTAGCTGTTGGACCCACGCTTTCAGTGCTGGGTCCAATGAATCGCAATGCGGGCATCCATACCAAAATAGTTCCAATACCTCGACCTTCGCAGGGTCAGCCGTGACCACTGGCTTGGCCAGAGTTTGATAATGAACTCCATCCTGGAATCCATCAGCAGAGCAAGCCTGATTCAGCATCAAGCTGAATCCGACAACGACCGTGGAAAGGATGCGTCGCAACATTATTGAAGGCCTCCAACGTAACTTGAGACTGCTTTGATATCTGAATCAGACATGTTTTTCGCGACACCATTCATCATGGCATTGACACGAAGTCCATCACGGAAGGCTTTCAATTGGACTTCGGTGTATCCCGCCCACTGGCCATTCAAAGCAGGGAAGATCGCAGACGAAACGCCAGCGCCAGTAGGCCCATGGCAAGCCGCACACGCACTGATACCTTTTTCGGAATCTCCGAAACGATACAACTGCTCACCACGTGCAACTAGATCAGCATCAACTGCGCCTGGCGATATTGGCTGACTCGAATAATAGGCAGCCAAATCGGCAATATCTTCATCGGATAATGCTGCAGCCATACCCGCCATAATGGCGTTGGCACGAGATCCATCGCGATACGCTTTCAGAGTGGATGCAAGATAACTCGCGTGCTGACCTGATAGTTTCGGATACTCGGCGACAGCACTGTTTCCATCGGCGCCATGACAAGCCGCGCACGAGACGCTTTTTACTTTGCCCTGATCAGCATTTCCGACATATGTATTAGTCGCCGACACGTCAGCAGCTGTTACAGCGGTCGATACCAGCGTCAATCCTATAACGGTGATTAAAGACTTCATTCGTTTCATCTCTTTGTTGGGAAAGCGATATATTTCTCGGTGGCGTAGTATACATTGCACCCGAAATTTATATAGTGAAGGAAAGTATAACAGTGCGCGACATACAGCTCGATCCAGGACTTGCACAGACTAAATTTTTGATGAGCGCGCCGACAATCAATCATTGCCCACCCGAATGTGGCCCTGAAATCGGTTTTTGTGGGCGCTCAAACGCCGGTAAATCAAGCGCATTAAATACACTGACTGGACAAAAAAGTCTGGCAAGGGTCTCTAAAACACCGGGCCGAACCCAACTCATCAATTTTTTCGAAGTTCCTGAAACAGGGGGTTTTCTAGTCGATTTGCCCGGCTATGGATTCGCGAAAGTGCCAGAAGCAATGAAAAAACAATGGCAACAGCATTTGGGCGAATTTCTCTCTGAGCGCCGAACATTAACGGGGTTGGTTCTATTAATGGATGTACGACATCCAATGACAGTATTGGATCAACAGATGCTGTCTTTCGCAGATCATCGTGAAATGGACACACTGCTTCTGTTGACGAAAAGCGACAAACTGAGCCGGAATCAAGCTGCTAAGGCACGGCTGTCAGTGCAAAAACAACGCCCCCAGTCATTGACATTAAATTTCTCAAGCCTCGATAAGACAGGAATTTCAGAAGCGTCAGCCTGGATCAGGCATCATCTGGAGGGTGGCGACAAATAAAAAACCCCGGTAGCTCACACCGGGGCTCAATGTCCGACAGGGGTAACGTCGGTACAACGACTGAGGGAAACTCGTTGTCTTAATACAATAGACAACGCGTTTCTAAAAAAGTTCAAAACTTTATAAAAATTTAATGTGCCTCGAACCAACTAAGGCCGCTTCCTATCTCGACGACCAATGGAACAGCTAATTCGGCCGCAGCTTCCATTTCAGTTCGCACCAGTTGTCGAGTCTCATCTAAATCGTCATCACGCACTTCAAAGACGAGTTCGTCGTGAACTTGTAATAACAAGTTGCAATCCAGATTTACTCCCGCGAGAGCCTGATGAACTCTCAACATTGCACGCTTGATTATGTCAGCGGCAGTTCCTTGCATCGGTGCGTTAATCGCGGCGCGTTCTGCTGCCTGTCGAATCGGAACCTGCCGCGCATGAATATCTGGCAATGTTAAACGTCGACCAAATACAGTTTCGACATACCCCTTCTCATGAGCCATTGCACGCGTTGTATCCATGTACTGCCTGACACCAGGATATCGTTCAAAGTAGCGATCAATATAGGCGGCCGCCTCGGCACGTTCAATTCCGAGTTGGCGCGCAAGACCAAATGCACTCATCCCGTAGATCAAACCGAAGTTAATCGCTTTGGCACGACGTCTTTGTTCATCAGTAACGAACATAGGCTCTAAATCGAATACCTCACCCGCGGTCGCTCGGTGAATATCATCGCCACGCGCAAAGGCATCGACAAGGCTTTGGTCACCCGAAAGGTGAGCCATGATCCGAAGCTCAATCTGAGAATAATCAGCGGCCATCACCGACCACCCTGGAGGCGCAATGAATGCCTTTCGTATCCTTCGACCTTCTTCAGTCCGAATTGGAATATTTTGTAAATTGGGATCTGACGATGACAATCGACCTGTGGAGGTGACTGCTTGATGGAAAGATGTGTGAACGCGTCCATCAGACGGATCACAATCCTCAGGCAATTTGTCTGTGTAGGTCCCTTTTAGCTTCGATAGGCTTCGATGCTCTATCAACAATTTCGGCAGCGGATAATCAAGCGCAAGCTCTTGAAGCACTTCTTCGTTTGTTGATGGTGCACCCTTCGGAGTTTTCTTTAGAACGGGTAGCTTTAACTCATCAAATAAGATTTCTTGTAATTGCTTTGGACTTGCCAAATTAAATGGACGCCCAGCCAATTCGTGAGCTTGTGATTGCAATTCTTGGAGTCGAGCACCCAAATCAAGTGACTGAGATTTTAAAATCTCGCTATCGAGTAACGCACCATGATTCTCAATTTCCCGAAGAACCAGCATCACCGGTAATTCCAAATCGGCATAAATAGATTGCAATGACAGCTCTGTCTCAAGGCGAGATCTGAATTGGTTGAATAAACGAAACGTAATATCCGCATCCTCTGATGCATAATTTGATGCAACATCAAGAGCAACTTCAGCGAAGCCAATTTGCTTTGCGCCTTTTCCACAAACATCCTCATAGGATGTTGTCTCGACACCTAAAATACGCTTCGCCAACGAATCCATATCATGTCGACCACCGGCCGCATCAAGTACATAGCTCATCAGCATGGTGTCAGCGAGGGAGCAACGCGGTTTAAGACCTACGGATTCGAGGACAGTGAGGTCATATTTTAAGTTATGGCCGATCATTGTGAGCGAGCTATCAGCCAATAGCTGAGATAACTGATTCAATACTTCGGTGATATCGAGTTGGTCGCCAATACGATGGCCAACTGGAATGTAGCATGCATGCCCCTCTGCACATGCTAAGGACACACCAACAAGCTCAGCATGACGTGCAACCAATGATGTGGTCTCAGTATCCAGTGCAAACGTCTTTGCCGCCCGACACTGTTGTAGCCAATAATCAAGACGCTCCGACGAAGTGACCAGTTCATATGCTGTTTCAACCGCCTGAGGCATGGGGGCAGCCTTTACGTCAGTGGAGGGACTGACCGTGAGCTGTTTTAAAAACTGATTCAACTCGAGCTCGGTATACAAGCTTGTTAAACGTGCTGTATCCGGTGTAGTGCGTGCCAACTCATCGAGCTCAACTGGTAACTCGCAGTCAGTTTTAATCGTGACTAATGCCTTCGAAAGCGGGAGCACGTGCATATGCTCACGAAATGTTTCACCAATTTTACCACCGATATCGGCAGCACTTGCGACCACACCGTCAAGCGTTCCATACGCGTTTAGCCATTTTGCTGCTGTTTTTGGTCCACATTTCGGAATACCGGGTACGTTATCCACTGTGTCACCGGTCAATGCGAGGAAATCAATAATGCGCTCCGGTGGCACACCAAATTTTTCCTCGACTCCCACGGGGGTCATGGTCGTGTCACTCATCGTATTAACAAGAGTGACTTTATCGGTCACCAATTGTGCGAGGTCTTTATCACCCGTCGAAATGAGAACAGATTCACCGGTCGCTTCAGCTTGTTTTGCTAATGTTCCAATCACGTCGTCTGCCTCCACACCAGGTACAGCGAGTAAAGGAAAACCCAAAGCTTTGATAATTGCATGCAATGGCTCAATTTGCGCACGAAGCTCCTCGGGCATTTTTTCTCGATTCGCTTTGTATTCAGCGTACATATCGTCTCGAAACGTTTTGCCCGACGCGTCAAACACAACAACCATCCGCTCAGCATCTGTCGAATCCGCTAACTTATTAAGCATCGAGATCACGCCACGAATTGCACCAACTGGTTGCCCTGTGCTCGTTGTTAACGGTGGCAAGGCGTGGAAGGCACGATAAAGATAGGAAGACCCATCAACTAAAACCAAAGGTGCAGGCATTCAGACTCCTGAGAGTGTTGCTTTTGTATCTGTCGATGCATAATACCGCGCTTGAACAGGACGCGGCGATGAGTGTTTACACAGAATTAAGTCTGCAGGAGATGCAGGAGTTCACCAAACAGTTCGAATTTGGTGAGTTAAAAAGCTTCAAAGGCGTAGATGCCGGTGTTGAAAATACGACCTATTTTGTCTCCTTTGATCACGCGGACACTGTACTTCAAATTTTTGAAGAACAAGGATTTGATGAAATCCCATTTTTCATCGAACTCAACCGCCGCCTTTCCGAAGACCAAGTTCCCGTGGCAACGCCAATTGCCAATAAAGTAGGCGACCGATTATTTACGATCAAAGAAAAGCCAGCGGCTTTGTTCAAGCGAATACAGGGCTCAACGCTGTCTCTTATTTCTATCGAAGCATGCAGACAAATGGGCGATGCACTCGGAAAAATGCACGTTGCGACGCAAACCTATCAGGGTTTGGAACGCGAAAATCACCGTTGGAACTCGTGGTGGGAAGACAACGTTGATCGAGTGATTGATTTGGTTTCTGATGATCATCAAAGCACGTTGAGAGATCAAGTGGTTCGCTCGAGAAGCTTTGTTGATGCAGCGAAAAGCCTTCCTCAAGGAATCATTCATGGTGATTTATTTTGCGATAACGCACTTTTCCATGAAGGGAATCTCTCCGGCATTATTGATTTCTATAATGCATGTAACGGTAGTTTGTTATTTGATTTAGCAGTAACAATAAATGACTGGTGTTCTCAGCCAAATGCAAATCTTGATGCAGAGAAAACTAAGGCATTCATTAAAGGCTACACACAGCACAGAGCACTGACTTCCGAAGAAGTCCATTATTGGCCAGAAGCTGTTGAAACCGCTGCATTGCGATTTTGGATGTTGCGTCTTGTAGCACTTGCGCGAAAGCGTGAGGGTGGACCCCAAGCACCTCCGCATGTCAAAGATCCAAACGACTTTTTAAGTATTTTGGTCGCCAGACGGGCTGACCCTCAATGTCATCTGATTTCAAATTAGAGCCGATCAGCCGACTCTGGAAGCTCGCACTTCCGCTTATCATCGCCAATATTGCGACCCCGCTTTTAAGCCTTGCTGACGCCGCGATTGCTGGCCATCTTGATCATAGCTACTACCTGGCATCTGTGACCCTGGGTGCAGAGCTGTTGATCATATTCTTTGGAACTTTCTCATTCCTACGTATGGGAACAACCGGCCTCGTCGCACAATCAGTCGGAGCCAATCAGCAAACACAAACGGTTCGAATTTTATTGCATGCAATGCTGCTCGCTCTTGGCCTTGGATTTTTACTATTTTTTACCGGAGCTCAAATGATTGAGCCTTTATTGAAATTCACAGCGCCAGCAACAGAGATGGTCGGTCCTCTGACGCAGTATCTCGAAACGCGTTTATGGGGCGCACCAGCGCATCTTGCGTTATTTGCACTCACAGGTTGGTTTATCGGACAAGGATTAACACGGATTGCACTCTACCTTGCCGTTGGAATCAATCTTTTGAATATCGCTCTCAATTTTTTGTTCGCCATCGAGCTTCAAATGAATAGTTTTGGAATCGCGCTTGGTACGGTCTTATCTGAATACATCGGAATGGTGGTTGCAATCGTCCTGGTATTTAATCGACATCGAGCGATTGAAATTCGGCCATTGTGGCGCCTTTCTCTGGTTGTTGATCTTCTCAAAATTAATACACCACTCATGATCCGTACGATTGCTCTACATAGTGTATTTGTCACCTTATCAATCTTCGCGGCACGAATAGGAACGACCGAAGCAGCATCAATAGGACTCATTTTGGTATTGCTCGCTACCGCCGCCTACGCACTCGATGGATTCGCTTATGCATCTGAAATAGAAGCTGGTCAGGCGATGGGTGAGCGCAAATATCAGCGATTTAAAGACAGCCTTTGGGCGGGATTGATTCTATCAGTCTGTTCAGCGAGTCTGCTCGCGGGGATTGCTCTAATTTTTCACTCGCAAATCTTTACAGTTTTAACAACTTTCGAATCAGTAAGCCTTCAAGCAAGCTCCTTGATGGGTTGGTTCCCTTGGATCTTATTTATTTTATCTTGGTCCTACTGGCTTGATGGAGTATTCATCGGTGTAACAAAGACACTCGATATGTGTCTTGCGATGTGTACAGCCACCAGTCTCGGTTGGTTCGGAAGTCTTTGGGTTTTAGGCACCGATTCGCTAAGTCATTTAATGGCTGCATTTCTGATCTTTTCAGCGGTTCGAACCATCACACTGGGGGTGCGCCTCCCTGCAATCATGCAACAGATCAGGCATCTTTCGGTTTAGCTGCATCTAAAATTCGGACGGGTTGCACATCCTCATCAAATACTGGATTGGTGTAGTTCACCCGCGTTGTAAGCTCGGTCTCCGTTTGTGGCTCAAGCGCAATCACATCTTGATGCCCGCAAGCGACGCATTCACGGCGCATGATTCGCTCTTCATGATCTTCCCAAGCACGCACTTTGTCTTGCGCGCCACATTGCTGGCAGACTGCTCCAGCGATAAATCGTTTCGTTGGCATGATTGACTCCAATGCTCTGTAGGAAATAGTGTGGTGCTTCAAGTGCATCACAAGGACTACCATGACTATTCGCGCTTATAAAAACCAACAACCTCATGTTGACAACTCTGCTTGGGTGGATCCATCGGCTGTCGTAATCGGCGATGTCGCATTAGGCAGGGATGTTTCTGTTTGGCCACAAGCGGTTGTGCGCGGAGATGTTAACGCAATTAACATCGGCGAGCAGACTAACGTACAGGACGGCGCGGTTTTACATTGCACACACGATGGACCCTATACCCCGGGAGGAAAAGCCCTAACGATAGGCGCCAGGGTCACTATTGGTCACCAAGCTTGTCTCCATGGTTGCACCATTGGAAACGAAGTGTTGATCGGTATCGGCGCGACCGTTCTTGATGGAGCAGTGGTCGAAGACCACGTCATGATTGGTGCTGGAAGCCTCGTCCCACCAGGAAAGACGCTCGAATCAGGTTATCTTTATGTTGGATCCCCAGCAAAGATGGCAAGACCCTTGAAAGACAGCGAAAAAGAATTTCTAAAATACTCGGCAACGCATTACATCAAGTTGGCGAATGAGCACAAAAAAGTAACGGGCTAACTCGCCGCCCGTTCAACTTTTTTCGCTTTTTCGATGACCTGAGACGCCAACTCTTTCTTGTAAGTCGCAAGCCGATCACGCAGTGCGTCATCAGATGTAGCAACAATTTGTGCCGCCAACAAACCCGCGTTATAGGCACCATTGATGGCTACTGTCGCAACAGGAACGCCCTTTGGCATTTGCACAATAGAGAGCAGGCTATCCTCGCCGTTCAGACAAGTTGCAACGACAGGCACACCAATCACCGGTAATTCCGTCACCGCCGCAATCATACCTGGTAAATGTGCAGCACCGCCTGCGCCTGCAACAATGACATCCAGGCCACGGTCACGCGCTGACTTCGCATAATCCATGAGACGCTCAGGTGTCCGATGCGCTGAAACAACTGTAGCTTCAACACTAACGCCTAATGTTTTGAGTGCATCGACTGCACCTTCCATGACAGGCCAGTCAGAATCCGACCCCATAATCACGCCAACTTTAACCGTCATTGAGGCGCCTCTCCTCGAATTATCAGATTCTTACGTATGGTTTCGAGTCGACGAATTAACTCGTCGTAGTCGCTACCGATGAGTGTTAAGTGTCCCATCTTTCTTCCTGGGCGACACTCATTCTTACCGTATAGATGGATATGAGCATCGGCGATCTGTGAGAACTCATCCAACCCTTCAACCACTGGTGAACCGATGTAGCCGGATGCTCCAACAAGATTGGCGGTCAGCGCAATGCCACGCAACTCTGTCGATCCCAGAGGTAAATCGAGGCAGGCTCGTAACTGATTTTCAAATTGGCTCGTAACGCATGCCTCAATCGTATGATGGCCCGAATTATGTGCTCTTGGGGCTACCTCATTCACAAGTAAATCACCAGACTCTGTCACAAACAGCTCAACACCAAACAATCCGCTCGTTCCGAATGACTCTACGGTTCGTTTTGCAAGTTCCTGTGCTTTTCGACGCAGTTCAGCACTGATTCGCGCTGGAGCGATTAAATAATCCAACAAATTGAGTTGAGGATCGACGACCATCTCAACAGGATCATATGCAACCATCTCTCCGGATTTACGGCGAGCCACCATGACAGCCAACTCCATGCCTCCCGAAACGAACCGCTCGATAAAGCTCTTTGTTTTTAGGCGATTACTCCAATCGTCAGACGACCGAATCACATGCACTCCACGACCGTCGTAACCACCTGTATGCGCTTTCTGCACACAAGGTAATCCAAAGCGCTCTAGATCTGAAAACGTACAATCGTCGCCCAAATCAAAAAAATCGGCTGTAGGTATGCTGTTACTTTGATAATGACACTTTTGATCAAACTTGTTCTGAATCAGCCGAATCGTAGAGGGTGCCGGAATCATCTCAACACCATGATCGGCAAGCGTCATCAAGATATCTGCACCAACGTTTTCAAGATCAAAGGTGACAATGTCTGACTGCTGGCACAAACGATTAAGTGCTTCGCTATCATGGAGTTCGCCTTGAATCTGATCAAATGCAACCTGCCCTGCAGGCGAATTATGCATCGGATCAAGCACCGTCATTTGGACATGATTGGCGTTGCAGGCAGGTGCAAGCATTCTCGCAAGTTGCCCTCCCCCAACGATGCCCAACCGGGCTAAAGGAAGAGATTTAGACATGGTGATCTCTCAAAAGGTCAGGAGTATACCAAAACACCTATTAATCGGGAGACCGACCAAATTCGATCAGTTGCTCAAAGGGATCCGGATACACCCCTGTCCACAGCTCAAATTGGCGAGCTGCCTGCGCAAGCAACATCCCCAATCCGTCAGATCGTTGGCGGGTCAACGAGCGACACATACTTAAAAATGGAGTGTCATCAGCACTATAAACAAGGTCATAGCAGGCTCCATCTGCGTTGACAATACGATCAGTGAGTTCAACACCCGTACTGCCAGAGAGCCCGGCTGAAATACCATTGATCACCAGATCAAACGGCTCACCTTGCGAATCAAGCTCAGATAATGTGATGCCTCGAACCCCCCGATCAAAACGATCAACCAATCGCTCCAATTTCTCAATCGACCGATTAGCAATGACAACCTCAGCTGGTTTCCGCTCAACAAGCGGGCCTAAACAACCGGCAACCGCACCTCCCGCACCCAAGATCAAAACTCGACAATCTGTTGGAGACCACCCAAGGCGATCTAGGTCATCTAATAGTCCCAAGCCATCTGTGTTATGTCCATAAAGGCCTCCATCCGTTGCCATTAGCGTATTGCAGGCACCGGCGAAAAGCGCCTCATCGGAAAGCATGTCTGCTTTTTGGAAAGCGGCCCATTTATGCGGAACGGTGATACTGAGTCCCTTACCACCGCCTGTGAAAAATTGATCAACGGATAACTCAAAATCACGTTCTTTCACGTGAACTTTTTCATACACGACCTCAAGACCCAACTGTTCTCCGAAGCGACGATGAATTTCGGGCGATTTGGAATGTCCAATTGGGTCGCCAAATACGGCGAATTGAAATGTCATAGCCACTCTCTTGGCTTTAAGTACTCAAACAACTTAGCTTCTTCGGTCCCATCATCTGGTACAAACCCGTACTCCCATCGCGCCAATGGCGGCATCGACATTAAAATCGACTCGGTCCGCCCGCCACTTTGTAGTCCAAACAAAGTTCCACGGTCATACACTAAATTGAACTCGACATAACGCCCGCGACGATACAGCTGAAACTCGCGCTCACGCATCCCATATGTCATTTCTTTACGACGCTCTACAATAGGAATGTAAGCGGGAATAAATGCATTACCGACTGCTTGCATAAAAGCGAAGCTTTGATCGAAACCTAATTCGTTGAAATCATCGAAAAATAATCCACCGATACCGCGAGTTTCTTTGCGGTGCGGCAAATAGAAATATTGATCACATGCTTCTTTATATTTGGGGTAATACTCGTCACCGAAAGGTTCAACTGCATTTTTGGCGACCTGATGGAAATGCACGCAGTCTTCGTCGATTGGGTAAAACGGAGTAAGATCGAAGCCGCCGCCAAACCACCAAACTGGATCTTCCCCTGGTTTCTCGGCGACAAAAAATCGGACGTTCGCATGCGAAGTTGGGACATACGGATTTTCAGGATGGATTACAAGGCTTACACCCATTGCCTGCCACGATCTTCCAGCCAGCTCGGGGCGCGCGGCAGTTGCTGACGGTGGTAGTTTTGAGCCCATTACGTGACTAAAACCAACGCCTGCTTTTTCAAATGTCGCTCCATCGGACATCACTCGCGAACGACCGCCACCACCTTCTTCGCGCTCCCATTGCTCTTGTTCGAAAGACGCGATGCCGTCGCTTTCTTCGACTGCACCACAAATTCTGTCCTGCAAATCAAGTAGGTATGTTTTCACTGCGTGAAAATCTGTCATTCCATCAATCCCTAATAATTGTTCCAGTTTGCATGTCACGGATCGTACTTGGTTTTCGATACCCTTGCGTGCGACCGAGAGCGACATGATCTATGGTGTGACCCAGCTGATTCATAACCTGCCATCGTGAACTACATGCCGGACGCCCGGACCGATTCGCAGATGTTGAAACCAGTGGGCCAACACATTCTATCAGCTGCACCAACGCCGGCATCGTCACACGGCGAACAGCCATTGCATCACGACCACCTGTTAAAATTCTGGGACAAAACCGATTCACTGGAACAATCCAGGTCGACGGTCTACCAACCTCAAACTCAGCAACATCTAGAATCGAACAATCAAACCAATGGCTCAGCTCATCAAATGAGGTGACCAATGTGATGAGTCCTTTCGCAGGATCTCGTTTTTTTATACGTAAGATACGAGAAATTGCGGTCTTATCGGTAATCACGCAACTTAGTCCCCAAACGCCTTCTGTTGGGATAGCTGAAATACCGCCGCCGGATAATATCCTGGCATTTTTCCTGAAATCATTGGCGAAGATCATTGTGTATCCAATTTGAGTGACTGCGCATCATAAAAACCAAAACTGGAATCCACTTCAACACTTAAAATATAAAAAGTCGCTGTCACTTGATCAGCCACATCAATCAATATCGCATCACCAATACGCACACCATGACGGATTCCACGTTGTATAGAGCCGTATCGACAACCTGATAGCAAACCAAAGTCACGCGAGATTAACGATTGCGTAGATAGTGGTATCGACAAGGAGTGGTCTCTGGCTTGAAAGGAGGTTAAATCAGCGCGCTGCATTGCGATCAGAGAACTCAGGCGAGAATTGATTGAGATCAATTCCACAGTCTTTCCGTCGCTCAACATATTCACGTAAACACAATTCGAACGACAAGGCGCATTGTGTTTCACATGAAACAAGCGATCACCTGTACAGGCAAACAAACCATCAGAAAACAATAACAACATGAATGCGAACAGTGCGAGGCTGATGGGAGTTCGGGTACAATCAGCAACACAATTTGTAATCTTAAGCATCCGAGCAAAAATGCCGTTACGAAAAATCCTGGAATTTCCCGATCCGCGTTTACGAACGATCGCTAAACCAGTCGAAACAGTTGATGATTCAATCCGAGCGCTAATCGATGACATGTTCGAAACCATGTATGAGGCGCAAGGTATCGGTCTTGCTGCCACGCAAGTCGATGTTCACCTGCGAGTCGTGGTGATTGATCTGCAAGATGAAGAACATGAACCCCTTGTGATGATCAATCCCGAATTTGAAACATTGACAAAACAAATTGACGAGATGCAAGAGGGTTGTCTCTCGGTGCCTGGTGTTTACGAGGTAGTTAAACGTCCAGAGCATATTCGACTTAAAGCGCTGGATCGCGATGGGAACCCCTACGAAATGGAAGCGGAAGGACTTTTCGCTGTCTGTATTCAACATGAATGTGACCACCTAAATGGCAAACTATTTGTCGATCACCTATCGAATCTTAAACGCTCACGAATTAAATCTAAGCTGACTAAACAGAAACGTGTTGAGGCCGCCTCATAGATGTTACGAGTCCTTTTTGCCGGCACTCCAGACTTCGCTGTTCCAACGCTCAGTGCATTAATTGATGATCCTGAAATTGACGTAGAGTATGTGCTGACTCAGCCGGATCGCCGAAGTGGGCGCGGACAAAAATTGTCAGAAAGTGCGGTTAAACAGTGTGCGAATAAAGCCGGCATTCAGGTAAAGCAACCAGAAACACTGAAAGATCCTGAACAAATTGCTTGGGTTCGAGAACAACAATTCGACGTCATGATTGTCGTCGCATACGGACAAATTTTGAGAAAAGAAATTTTGGAGAGCCCAAGGCTCGGATGTCTAAATGTCCATGCGTCATTGTTGCCAAGATGGCGAGGCGCAGCGCCCTTACAACGTGCCATAGAGGCTGGTGATAGAGAGACGGGTATCACTATCATGCTAATGGACGAAGGGCTCGATACCGGACCAATGCTGGCAACAACATCGGTCGAAATTACGGATCAAACAACCACTGCTTCACTGCATGATGTACTTTCTGAGCTCGGCGGCCCATTGCTTGTCGATACACTCAAGAAACTCGACCAACAGATAATATCTCCGATACCTCAGCCAAGTGACGGAATAACTTATGCGCATAAAATTTCAACTGACGCAGCTTGTATTCGATGGCATCAAAACCGTCAACGCGTCATGCGACAAATTCACGCGTTTAATCCGGTACCTGGCGCGTATTCTTTCGCAGATTCCGCGCGCGTCAAAATTTTTTCAGTATGCGAAGCAAATGGAGAAGATCGAGATCCTGGAACACTTTGGAAACAAAATGATCAGATTCTTGTGAGCACAGGATCTGGAAATCTAGAGATTGTTGAATGCCAATTACCAGGTGGTAAGCGCTTAAATCGCGAGCAAATGGTTTCACACCAAACCGCTCCTTGGGCCTCCCCGGTGCAACTGTCGAGCCAACCACAGTGAAAAAAACGGTTAGGGCTCATGCTGCCGAAATCATCAATGCGCTGCAGAACCAACAATCAAACCTCGATGCACTTCTCAAAAAGCATGGCAATAATCTCAACCCCAATGATCGGAAACTATTGCAATCAATTTGTTACGGCATATGTCGAGAATGGTTTCATCTTGAAGAAATTGAGTCGCACCTACTCGACAAACCCTTAAAGGCGAGGGATCAAATTTTAAGTGCAGTTGTCCGCTGTGGGATTTACGAGCTTGGCTGGATGGGGAGTAAGGAACATGCGGTTGTTTCTGAATATGTTGATGTCACCCTCACCGCGGGTCGTCCGTGGGCACGCGGTTTGATTAACGCTGTTCTTAGACAATTTATACGTAAAAAATCTGAACTCAAAATGGAGCGACATTCCAAGCAGACACTCTGGAATCACCCCACTTGGTTAATTGATACGATTCAAACGAGTTGGCCGGATTATTGGGAACAAATTCTTGTTGAAAACAATGTACACCCACCGATGACTCTTCGCGTCAATCGACGCAAGTTGGTCCGCGACGATTATATAGAATCTTTACAAACTCAAGGCATCGAGTCAGAGGCAGGCTCATCGCCCGATTCAGTGCGCTTAAAGGAACCTATGAGCGTCCATGCGATACCAGGTTTTACTGAGGGGTTGGTGAGTGTCCAAGACGAATCAAGCCAATGGGCATCGATCATATTAAACCCGTCATCCAACGAACGAATACTCGACGCCTGTGCCGCACCAGGCGGTAAAACATGTCATTTAATTGAGATCGCTGATGCAGATATTACGGCTCTAGACGTGAGCGAACAGCGGTTATCTCGAATAAAAGAAAATCTCGTTCGTTTGGGTCTCCGCGCCAATCTCAAGGCAGCGGATGCATCACACACGGATAGTTGGTGGGACCAACGGCCCTTTGATGCGATATTACTCGACCTCCCATGTTCGGCAACGGGTGTGATTCGTCGACATCCCGATGTCAGATTGATGCGATCTGAATCTTCTTTGAAATCACTCCTCGGAATGCAATCAATGATTCTCGATGCGACTTGGGAAACATTGAAGGTAGGCGGCAGATTATTGATCACAACGTGTTCAATTTTACCGAAAGAAAACCAACACCAGATCAAGAAATTTCTCGAACGACATCCAAATGCGTCCTTAGAACCGATACAAAATATTCCAGGAATTGATACAGGATTCGGGATTCAGCATTTTCCAATTCATTCCGGTGGAGATGGTTTCTTTTACGCACTTCTGGTTAAATCACAGCCCACTAATGATGGGGTATCGGCGTGAAAATCATCATTTTAGGCGCAGGGCAAGTCGGAGCGACGCTTGCTGAGAACCTTGCGTCCGAGTCCAACGACATTACGGTGGTAGATACCGACCGTTTCCGCTTGCGAGCATTACAAGACCGGCTCGATATTCGAACAATCCACGGTAACGCTTCTTACCCAGATATCTTAAAGCAAGCTGGTGGCGTCGATGCCGACATGCTAATTGCCGTAACAAACTCTGACGAAATCAATATGGTGGCTTGTCAGATCAGCCATACATTATTTAGAACTCCCACCAAAATCGCTCGAGTGCGTTCTCCCGCTTATGACAGCGAAGATGGCAAGGTAAACCCTCTATTTGGAGGAAAGTCAGCGTTTAATATTGATCAAATCATTCGACCAGAACAACTGGTTACCGAAGCTATTTTCCGCTTAATTCAGCAACCTGGGGCACTTCAGGTAATGGATTTTGCGGAAGGGCAAGTCCAATTGGTGGCCGTGAGGGCATATTCTGATGGAGCGCTCGTCGGACGAGAGCTTAAGGATCTAAGAAAAGATCTTCCCAAAGTAGATACGCGTGTTGCTGCAATCTTTCGCAAAGATCGCCCAATCATGCCGAAGGGCGATACGGTTATCGAGGCAGATGATGAAGTGTTTTTCCTAGCGGCGCGCAAAGATATTCGAGCAGTTGTCTCAGAATTGCAAAAGCTTGAAAAACCCTATCGAAGAATTTTGATCGCTGGTGGCGGAAACATCGGAGCTCGACTCGCTACATCCATTGAAAATCAGTATCGAGTCAAGTTGATTGAGAGAGGGCAAATTCGATGTAAAGAATTATCCGAAATGCTCAACAAAACAGTTGTTTTACAAGGAGATGCGTCAGATCAAGACCTGCTCCTGGAAGAACGAATTGATGATGTCGACGTGTTTTGTGCGGTCACTAACAGCGACGAAGCAAACATCATGTCCTCGATGCTTGCGAAAAAACTCGGTGCACGTAAAGTCATGACTCTCATCAATAATGCTGCTTACGTTGACTTGGTGCAGGGCGGTCTTGTAGACATTGCAGTCAGTCCTGAACAGGCAACAATCGGGTCACTCTTACAGCTCGTTCGTCGCGGCTCAATTCAAGCCGCCCATTCGCTCAGACGGGGCGCGGCTGAAGCGATTGAAGCAGTCGCTCATGGCGATGCTCGATCAAGTCGTGTGGTTGGGCGCCCCATCGATCAAATTGATCTACCAGCCGGTGCGACAATTGGAGCCATTGTTCGCGATGGCGAAGTATTAATCGCGCATGACCATGTTCAAATCCAACATCAGGATCATGTCATCATGTTTTTAACCGACAAACGGAAAATTACCGATATCGAACGGTTATTTTCAGTTGCACCTACATTTTTGTGATGACCCAATTCGGCCCAACTCTGCGAATACTTGGTTTACTACTGATGCTCTTCAGTTTGACCATGTTGCCCCCGATTGGGATTAGCGTCATTTTTGCTGATGGGCAGATTTCTCTTTTCGGTGCAGCTGCTTTACTCATTTTCGGAGCAGGCTTTATCAGCTGGATGCCCGCTCGGCGACAAAAACGCGATTTGAGAATCCGAGACGGGTTCGTCATTACCGTTTTATTTTGGTTAGTTCTCGGAAGTGCCGGAAGTGTTCCCCTCGCTTTATCGGATCAGTTGAATTTAAGCATTACCGATGCTGTATTCGAGTCAATCAGTGGATTAACAACAACCGGCGCCACAGTCATTGTTGGTCTAGACGATCTCCCAAAGTCGATCTTGTTCTATCGACAGCAGCTTCAATGGCTCGGGGGTATGGGAATCGTTGTTCTAGCAGTTGCTATTTTACCGATGCTGGGTATCGGAGGTATGCAGCTTTATAGGGCAGAAACCCCTGGGCCGGTTAAAGATGCAAAGCTTTCACCACGAATTGCCGAAACCGCAAAAGCGCTTTGGCTGATTTATTTGTCGTTAACTTTGGCATGTACACTGGCTTATTGGGTCTCGGGAATGAGTCTTTTTGATGCTGTGTGCCATGCATTTTCGACCATTGCAATCGGTGGATTTTCTCCATATGACGCCTCAATCGGTCATTTCGACAACATTCGAATAGAGACGGTAGCAATCATTTTTATGATCATCTCTGGGATGAATTTCTCCCTGCACTTCATTGCTTGGAATAACAATTCACTTCGACATTATTTAAAAGATCCTGAGTGGAGAACCTATTTAGTATTCCTGTTTGGGATAGCAATTGTGGTATCTCTGGTACTTATCGACACCAATACTTACAACGTCAACGAAGCGTTCAGGAAAGGGACATTCGAAGCAGTTTCGATAGCAACAACCACAGGGTTTACGACTGCCGATTTTGGGAGCTGGCCTACATTCATCCCTTTCTTGTTGCTCATGAGTGCTTTCGTTGGCGCCTGTGCCGGCTCAACAGGTGGCGGAATCAAGATCATTCGCATGCTACTACTGTACAAACAAGGTTCCCGTGAAATTAAGCGCTTGATTCACCCAAATGCTGTGATTCCTATCAAACTCGGACGAAAACCAGTTGGATCAAGAGTCATTGATGCGGTGTGGGGCTTTTTAGCGGCCTACGTTATGATTTTTTCGATCCTAATGTTGACCTGCATGGCGCTGGGTGAAGACCCCATTACGGCCTATTCAGCGGTAGGAGCCTGCTTAAACAATCTTGGGCCTGGTTTGGGTGAGGCGTCTCTAAATTATGCTTCGCTAGCAGATGGAACGAAGTATGTATTAAGTTTTGCAATGCTGCTTGGACGGCTTGAGTTATTCACTCTTCTCGTGGTCTTGTCTCCATCGTTTTGGGAGCGTTAGGGATATCGAAGGGTTCCATCGGGTGCATTTCGAAACCGGCGATATTCCCATTGATACTGTTCGGGATAATCTCGTACGAGCATTTCAATTTCACGATTCATGTCACCTAGCCAATAAATTGAATCAAACTGTGATGGCGAGGAAAGTTCTTTTAAAACGATTTCATATCCCTTATCTCGCTTGAGCGCGGCTCCAAGGAAAACGACAGCATCCGTTGATGCCGCCAAACGATAGGGCAACACAGGCGTTATCACCTCATGGCCAAAAAACGGTATGTATAAACCATCACCTTCCTTTGGAACTTGGTCAGGTAACACAATAGCCATTTCAGATTGCCTGAGACGTTTGAGCATTTGACGCACGCCCGCGGTCGTCGCTGGAACCAGATAATTGCCATTACGCTCACGGGCACTTCGAACCAGTCCAGATATATCTGGTAAGCGGAGAGGACGAAACATCGCTGTATACGAACGATGATGACTTAACCACACCCCAAATAATTCCCAATTACCAATATGCGGTAACAGGACAAGCGTAGGACGACCTTTGGATTTCATAGCAAATTCATCGAAACCATGGACCAGAAGCACTTGGTCTTTTGAATATGAGACGGGTCGTACCCAAGTGGTGATCAAATCAAAAAACTTGAGGCACAGTTCACACAACGAATTTTTAACGAGGTGTCGTTGATTTTGTTCTGACATTTCGGGATAGGCCAACTGCACATTTTTTTGCGTAATTTGACCAAACTTATTTGGGATGTAAATGAGATATAAGCTCACTGCCTTTGCTGCGAACGCTTTCAGAGAATATGGGGTTTGGCCGATTAACCAAACAAAGCGCTGAATCAACTGCACAAATTATCAACCTGTTAGCTATACTGTGCCCTTTTATTCTAGCTGACGGAATGCTTATGCCGACAACTGGCGCACCAGATACTTCTACTTTTCAAGGACTCATTCTTGCCCTACAACAATACTGGGCAGACCAAGGATGTGTCATATTACAACCCTATGATATGGAAGTGGGCGCTGGAACCTTCCATCCTGCCACTTTTCTTCGAGCAATTGGGCCTGAACGATGGAATGCTGCCTATGTTCAGCCATCTCGTCGTCCAACTGATGGACGCTACGGTGAGAATCCCAATCGGGGGCAACACTACTATCAGTTTCAGGTTGTAATGAAACCAAATCCATCAAACTTGGTCGATTTGTATTTTGGGTCTTTGAAGTATCTTGGTATCGATCCGGAAGTCCATGACTTGCGGTTGGTAGAAGATAATTGGGAGTCACCAACGCTTGGAGCCTGGGGTCTTGGTTGGGAAGTGTGGTTGAATGGAATGGAAGTAACCCAGTTCACCTATTTCCAACAAGTCGGGGGCCTAGAATGCTATCCAGTGACGGGAGAACTTACATACGGACTCGAAAGAATCGCAATGTATTTGCAAAATACCGAATCGATGTATGACTTGGTATGGAGTAATTCTCCCGCAGGCATTGTGACCTACGGCGATGTATTCCTACAAAACGAGCAAGAAATGAGTGCATATAATTTCGAGCACGCCAATACGGATTGGTTATTTTCAGCGTTTGATCAAGCTGAGACCGCATGTCAGTTGCTTCTCGAAAAAACACTACCACTACCGGCTTATGAGCAGGTGCTGAAGGCGAGTCATACATTCAATCTTCTCGATGCGCGTCATGCGATAAGTGTGACTGAACGGCAACGCTTCATTCTAAGAGTAAGGAACCTAGCTCGACAGGTTGCGGAAACATATTTCGAATCCAGAAAACGCGCCGGTTTTCCACTTGCGGAAACATCGCTTAAGGAAGAATTATTGGGGGGAGATTCGAAATGAGCAATAAAGGATCACAAAGTTTTGTTTTTGAGCTCGGCTGTGAAGAACTTCCTTCGTCGTCCCTTCCGGATCTTAACCAACAGTTCAAAGATTTATTCACGGAGAAATTACAGTCCTCGCTGCTAGGATATGATTCGTTGTCTGTGATTGCTGCACCAAGACGTCTTGGTGTATTTATTGGCAATGTTGATCAGCAGTCGCAAAGTAAACCGTTTGAACGTAAAGGCCCGGCTTATCAAGCGGCTTATCAAAATGGAGAACCAACGAAAGCACTGCTTGGGTTTTGTCGAGGGCTAGGCATTTCTCCTGATCAAGTATCGATCGTTGATACAGAAAAAGGCCAATGGGTGGTTTACTCTGGGGTTGAAGAGGGACGACCAGCGGATCAAGTACTTGCTGAGATATGTGTGTCAGCGGTAAAAGATTTGGCGCTGTCTAAGCCAATGCGGTGGGGCAGCGGGCGTGACGAATTTCCTCGCCCTGTGCATTGGGTGTTATCGATGCTTGGCGAACGAGTTCTTCCCCTTTCGCTTTTTGAACTCACCGCTGGGAATATTAGTTATGGTCATCGATTCATGGCGCCGACCGCGATTTCACTTAATGACGCTAGTGAGTATCACCAAAGGCTCGAAAAGAGTTTTGTTATCGCTGATTTCGAACAACGAAAAGAACTAGTTTGGAAGTCCATTCAATCGACGGCGACGAAACACGAAGTTGTAGTCGAATCGAATGAGTCATTGCTGACTGAAATTAATTGTTTAGTGGAATGGCCAGTCGGTCTTTGTGGAGAATTCGATGCAGAGTTTCTGAATGTCCCAGAAATCGCACTCATTGCTGCAATGAAAGGGCATCAAAAATATTTCCATACTCGTGAATCGTGCGGTCAGCTCTCAAACAAATTTATCACGGTGTCCAATATTGACAGTAAAGATGCAAATCAAGTGGTTTCAGGAAACCAGCGGGTGATTCGCGCCCGCTTGTCGGACGCCAAATTCTTTTACGAGACAGATCAGAATCAAACGCTTGACTCACGTCGGCCACGACTGGACTCAATCACGTTTCACCCTAAGCTAGGCTCACTTGGAGACAAAACCGAAAGAGTAAAAACACTGTGTACTAACATAGCGGGAGCACTGGATCTGAACGCAAGTGCAGCGTCACGAGCCGCTGAATTGTCCCGCTGTGATCTCGTGTCTGAAATGGTTTTAGAGTTTGATGAGCTACAAGGGCAGATGGGTTCGATCTATGCGAGTCAAGCCGGCGAGCCAACCGAAGTTGCTCAAGCAATTGAAGGCCTATACCAACCAAGTGGCGCGTCAGATTCCACTCCAAACACGAGCCTCGGCACCGTCCTCGCGTTGGCTGATCGTTTGGACACGCTTGCTGGGCTATTCGCGATCGACCAACCACCGACCGGAAGCAAAGATCCGTTTGCTTTGCGTCGGGCTGCAATTGGTGTATTGAGACTGAATCAAAACCCATCCATCGGGCTTGATTTAGAACCTTGGCTTAGAGACGCGTTGCAGCATCAGCCAGTAAACGACGCTATGGATTCCTTGGAGCAGCTCAAGCAATTTATTTTGGATCGTGAGCGCGTCCGCCTCACTGACCAAGGTTACAGGCATGATTTGATCGTGGCGGCGCAAGCAATGAATCAGCTGGCGTCGTCGAGGACTGAGCGTTTAGTTGAGGCCCTGACCACTGCGTTGGAAAGTGAAGACTTCAACGGGTTAGTTGCGACAAATAAGCGAGTCGTCAATTTGTTAAAAGATTGTGATTCCAATTGCTTAGAGATCGATACAACACGGTTCGAAAGCGATGCCGAATCGGAATTAGTTCGAGTGATTGAAGAAGTCCGTTCGGAAGTCGAAACCTGTGTTTCACGTGAAACGTTCGATGACGCCATATCAGGTCTGCTCAGAATGATTCCAGCAAGCAATCGCTTTTTCGATCAAGTAATGGTCAATGCTGAGGACCCCGATATCCGGAACAATAGACTCGCCATTTGCAAACACGTCAACGACACATATCGCTTAGTCGCTGATTTTAGCCTGGTGCAACATTAATCAATGGCCACAATTGTATTGGATCGCGACGGCGTTATTAATCATGATTCCGATGATTACATCAAATCGCCAGACGAATGGTTTCCTATTGACGGATCTCTAGACGCCATTGTGCGACTGAAGTCGGCCGGCTATCAGGTTTGTGTCGCAACCAATCAAAGCGGAATTGGCCGAGGATTTTTTTGCCTTGAAACTCTCGCAGCGATTCATCAAAAAATGATCACTGAATTGAATAAAGCAGGAGGCGGCATTGACCTCATCACATTTTGTCCCCACCACCCTAATGAACAATGCGGATGCAGAAAACCCAAAACGGGGTTGCTTCAGGCGATTAATCAAGAGTTCCCACTATGCCCAGATAAGTCCTGGATGGTGGGAGACACTTTAAAGGACATGGTCGTTGCGCAACGAATGGGAATCCGTAGCGCACTGGTTCAGACCGGAAAGGGAGAACGAGAGCTTCGCAAAAGCGCTGTTTCACGTGAAACAACGCCTGTCTTCGAAAACCTTAGCAGTTTCGTTGATTGGCTGTTAGCAGATTAAACGTCCAAGTTGCTAACATTCAACGCGTTTGACTCGATAAACTCTCGGCGAGGCTCAACCTCATCTCCCATCAAAGTCACGAATATTTGATCCGCCGCAATCATGTCCTCGACCGTAACTTTAAGTAAACGTCGGGTCGAGCTGTCCATAGTTGTTTCCCAAAGCTGTTCGGGGTTCATTTCACCCAACCCCTTATAGCGCTGGATTTGCGGTCCTCGACGTGCTTCGCTCATCAGCCAGTCATATGCTTGTTCGAACCCAGAAACTTCAAGGCTCCGCTCACCACGATCCACACGAGCACCTGGCGAAACCAATCCGACAAGCAAGCCAGCAGCCTGACGAATCTTCTCAAAGTCACCACCGTCAAAAAACTGATGCCCGAATATGAAACGGTCGGTTAGTCCATGCTGCACTCTTTCAACAGCAATGCGACTCTCCGAACGCTCTGGATCTGGCTCAACTAATACTCGGAAAAACATTCCATCCTTAGGGTCAGTCGGAAGCTGCTCCGACAACTCCGCGGCGAACGTTTCCATTCGGCTTGGGATACTCAAATCGGCTAGCGCTATCGGATTAACAAACAACATCCCATGCAGGGCTTCGTATGGATAAATACGGAATAGCTTCTCGGCGACTCCTCTGCCTGCGCGGTATGTCTCTATCAAACGCTCGAGCACTTCTCCAGAAATCGGCTCACCCGATACAGGATGAAGAGATGCGTTATCGAGCGCCATGTTTGTAAGGTATGCATCTAGCGCCGGTTCATCTTTGAGGTATTGCTCCTGCTTCCCCCGCTTCACTTTATACAGGGGAGGCTGAGCAATATAGACATGCCCACGCTCCACGACTTCTTTCAAATGCCGATAAAAGAACGTCAACAAAAGTGTTCGAATATGAGCACCGTCGACATCGGCGTCTGTCATAATAATGATTTTATGGTATCGAAGCTTTTCGACATCAAATTCGGGACCGATCGAACAACCAAGTGCCGTCACCAGTGTTCCCACTTCCTGAGAACTTAGAAGCTTATCGAATCGCGCTTTCTCAACGTTCAGAATTTTGCCTTTCAATGGCAGAATTGCCTGGGTCTTTCTGTCGCGGCCTTGCTTAGCGGATCCACCCGCAGAATCACCCTCCACAAGGAACAATTCCGACAAACCAGGATCTTTCTCCTGGCAATCTGCTAGCTTTCCTGGCAAGCCTGCAATATCGAGTGCACCCTTTCGACGTGTGAGTTCACGTGCTTTTCGAGCAGCTTCTCGCGCTCTCGCCGCATCAATCATCTTCGCCACAATCTGTTTCGCTTCCGTCGGACGCTCTGCTAGAAACGTCTGAAATGCCTCACGCATCTCTTGTTGAACAGCAGTTTTTACTTCTTGCGAAACCAATTTATCCTTGGTTTGAGATGAAAACTTAGGGTCAGGTACCTTCACTGAAATAATTGCAGTCAATCCTTCTCGCGCATCGTCACCGGAAGTTGCAACCTTCGCTTTTTTCAAAAGCTGTTCGTCTTCAATGTATTGATTCAGCGAACGCGTCAAAGACGCTCGGAATCCCTCAAGATGAGTCCCTCCATCTTTTTGCGGAATGTTATTCGTATAGCAAAAGATATTTTCTTGATACGTATCGTACCACTGAAGAGCAATTTCGACCCCGATCCCATCCTCGCGCTCAGGGCAGCTAAAATGGAACACATCACAGATCGCACTTTTATTTTTACCTAAGAAACCGACAAACGCAGACAACCCACCTTCATATTCAAAGGTTTCAGACTGACCGGAATTCTCACAAGACAACTTGATTCGCACGCCTGAATTTAAGAATGATAATTCACGGAGCCGCTTAGCTAACACGTCGTAGCTAAACTCTGTTATCGCAAAAGTGTCGGCTGAGGGCTTAAAGCGCACCATCGTGCCGGAATCCGCAGTCGTCCCCACAGCTTTTAAGGCCGCTTGTGGTTCTCCATTACGATACTCCTGCTCCCAAACAGAACCATCTCGTCGCACCGTCAATACGAGCCTCTCGCTAAGCGCGTTAACAACCGAGACACCGACTCCGTGCAAACCTCCAGAAACTTTATAGGAGTTTTCATCGAATTTTCCGCCGGCATGCAACACCGTCAAAATAATCTCAGCTGCGCTCTTTCCCTCTTCGTGAGCGTCAACGGGAATACCACGGCCATTATCTTGAACAGTCACAGAGCCGTCAGTATGGATCGTCACATCAATCAAGTCGCAATGACCGGCCAGCGCCTCGTCAATGGAATTATCCACCACCTCGAAAACCATATGGTGGAGCCCCGTGCCGTCATCGGTATTTCCGATGTACATTCCCGGACGCTTTTTGACAGCCTCTAATCCCTTTAAAACCTTGATCGAGCTTCCGTC
>CBFHIN010000015.1:0-35168 GCA_965655875.1 Litorivicinaceae bacterium
TTTCATCTCGAGAGCCGAAGCCGGTAGCGAGATGAGAAGGGCGAGACTGGAAGCGAGGGTGGTTCGCCGAGGATTGTTTAAGCAAAACATACATTACTCCACACATTTAAAACCCTGAGAGTAATTGCTCAATGTGACGAAATCGTGTCGGTTATGTGTCCGGTATGGACCAAATTTGAATGGCGCGCCCGATAGAATTCGAACCTCTGACCTTTGCCTCCGGAGGAAATTGCTCCGATGGTTGCGTTACTTATATCAATCTCATAAGCATTCGAGTAATCAGATGTGAATATTTTGTGTTGAAGAACTTGCGCTGCAAATTCAGTTTTTTCGAAATAGTTCGATAATGTCAGCCTTTTTGACTGAAACACTTTGTCCCGGCTTGTCGTCGAATTGAACAATGATTGTTTCTTTTTTTTTCCCAATAAAGCCTATCACCAAGCCTTGGCGATTGGTCCCGTCGAGGGTGATGCGGTCTCCGTATTTGTATGGCGAATTGAGAGCAAGGCTCGACCACCTAGAGTCAGGCGCTTTAGTCATTCAGAAACATTCCTCATTTTAAAACGTGCCATGCTTCAGACGCATGGCGCGTACAACATGAATTAGTTTTCGAGGCTAATGTTTGTCGCAGAAGTTTTACCGCGCTCTTCTTGTATGTCATAAGAGACTTTTTGCCCGTCGTTCAGCGAGCGAATACCCTTCAGAGACAGCGCAGAGATGTGAACGAATACGTCCTGTCCACCTTGATCTGGGGTGATAAAGCCGAAGCCTTTTTGAGTATCAAAAAATTTAACAACACCTGTGTTCATAATAATTTTCTCGTAAATAAGATATGTGGCCCCGAGACCGCAGGGTCTTGAGGTATTAAGTTTTCAAAGAGGAATTCAAAGGAAAGTCAGAAACTGAGCTAGGAAGATCTAATGAAAGCCGACGGAGTAGACCACACAACCTACTCAATAGATACTTTTAATTCGTTTTAATTTGAGATGCTGCTAGATGAGATTCTTTGGCATCGTACTCGGGGATATATTTGCGACTGGCATGCTGAACTAGATTTGTGAAATAAGGTAGTTTCAGTCCATTCAGTTCTTTAAAACGATTTACGTGAAAGTGGCGCGCCCGAGAGGATTCGAACCTCTGACCTTTGCCTCCGGAGGGCAACGCTCTATCCAGCTGAGCTACGGGCGCTTCGCGGCGAAGTATACACGGAAAATTTCTGTACCACAGCGCGCCGTCATTGGAGCCAAAATACACGTGGCATGAGATACGTCGAGCAATTATAATCTCGCGCAACAAATCCGACTAAAGGGCATGAGGCTTCGAATGAAAACGGTAATCACAGCGATCACATCTTTAATAGCGTTCTCTGCATTTGCGGCGAGTGAAGACGCGAATGTTGTTCTGGAGCGTTTGAAGTCGCCAGCTTCAATTTGCGTTATGGGCGACCCATGTGCGGAGAATCTTGGTAAAGCTCCGGTTGCAGCTGCGGCGAGAACGGGTGATCAAGTCTATAACGGCGCATGCGCAGCTTGTCACAACAGTGGTGCCGCTGGCGCGCCAAAATTCGGTGATAGCGCCGGCTGGGCAGATCGCATGGATAAAGGCATGGATACATTTGTGAAGCACGTTATCGAAGGCTACAAGGCGATGCCTGCTCGTGGTCTATGTGCTGATTGTTCTGACCAAGAAATCTCCGATGCGGTTGCCTACATGGTAGACGCACTCTAAGTCGATTCTGAATGCCGATCCCATGTCGGATCGGCATTGACTGACCTGCACTCAATTCCATCCAGTTTTGATAAAAGTCTCGCGTAAACGTGGGCCGGAATTGGGTTCAATTGGCACAAATCCTCGCGAGGGATTCTTGGTTCACCGGCTGCTTCGACAGCTGACCTACGGTCCGTATCTGAGCCGTTAGAAAACAAAGCGATATCAACACCTGCATCTAACGTTCTCTGAACTTTTTGCTCAACAGAACCGTCAATAGCGTCCATCGTTAAACAGTCGGATACGATGAGCCAATCACCAAAGATTTCTCTGACTTTCCCAATCGCTAATGATGATGTGGTTACAGGTTCCTGATCCCATTCTGGAATGACAATATGCGCGGTCATTGCCCATCGTGTTCCAGTCACAACTTGGAAAGGAATCCAGTCAGTCTGAGACAATGTTTCAGTAGGTGTTTTGATCACGGGAAGTGAATAGTGGCTGTCTGATTCAACGCGTCCCATGCCTGGAATATGTTTTGCGATCGCAGTGACTCCACAACGCGCCAGCCCGTCAATGAACGCGGTTGCTAATGGAATCACTTCCGCAGGCGAGGATCCGAACGAACGATCCCCGATCACGGGGTTCGCACTAGGCAGATGCAAATCCAATACAGGAGCTGCGGCATGTGTAATTCCGACTTCTGCCAACTGCGAACCAATGATTTGACCGAGGCTATTAGCTGCCTCAAGCCCTCTAAATTGATGTCGTCTCCAGAGTTTTCCGATATCCAATGCTGATGGTAGCTTTGGCCAGTTCGGTAATTTTAGCCTCTGAACTCGTCCTCCTTCCTGATCCACAAGGATTGCAACATCGGAACCAAGGTGCTCGCGAATCGAGTCACACAATGACTTTAATTGCGAGGGACTCTCGACATTTCGAGAAAATAATATGACGCCATAAGGTTGCAATGCTGAGAGCCATTGCGTTTCAGACGCTGACAATTCAAGACCCTCTAGACCAACAATAATCGGACGGTATAGATTCATGCAGATTCACCCTTTAATAGCGCTTGCAGTGCAGTCAACGTATCTTGACCTTTTTGTTTCGCAACGTCTGGATCAATCTCGTCTCTCCCTTGCCAATGAATATGGTCGTCCGGAAGTTCGTCTAGAAAACGGCTTGGCGTTGTTTCTAAAAATTCGCCATATTGTTTGCGTTTCTTAGCGTAGGTAATCGTCAAGTTTTGTTTTGCACGTGTGATTCCGACATACATTAAACGTCGTTCTTCTTCGATAGTCTCGGCTTCAATCGAATTCCTATGCGGAAGTAGATCTTCCTCCACGCCCATCAAAAATACATCTGGAAATTCGAGTCCTTTCGCTGCATGTAACGTTGCCAGTTGAACGCGATCACTGTCATCTTCTTCCTCTTCACGTTCGAGAATATCGCGTAGAACGAGTTTGCGAATTGCGGATTCAATCGCTGAATCATCTGATTCCGGTTCGTCGTCACTCGCATCATCAGAGTCACCTTTCAAATCTTTTCGTAACGCTTCAAGTAATTGCAAAACATTTCCCCAGCGACGTTCAGCCATCGATTCAGAAGAGCTTTGATCTGATAGCCAGCCTCGGTAATTGATCGATTCGAGAAGTTCATCAATAGCGCGCATACCTTTGCCAACCAAAAGGTCTCTTCGGGCTGTTTCGATGAGTTCATGAAACTGGGTTAGACGTCGCGCTGCTTCTGGGTCGAGTCGTGAAGTTAATCCCATTTCTGGAATGCAGGCATACAGTGGTTGATGACGCTCTTGCGAATATCGCCCGAGTACCTCGAGTGTGGTTGGACCGATTCGTCGTCGTGGAACGTTGATAATTCGAAGAAGTGCATTATCGTCATCCGGATTGATCAGAATTCTAAGATAAGACATCAAGTCACGAATTTCTGAGCGAGCAAAAAAGCTTGTTCCACCACTTAATTTATAGGGAATTTTGAAGTGCTGTAATTTGAATTCGAGGATGCGAGCCTGATGATTACCTCGATATAAGACAGCGAAATCTGAGAATTTTTTCTTCTGATTCAGACGGCGCTCGAGAATCATTGATGCGATACGTTCAGCTTCATCTTCATCAGTTTTCGCGGGTAGTATTTCGATGCGGTCACCGAACCCTTTGTCGCTCCACAGTGTTTTTTCGAAGATATGAGGGTTATTCGCAATCAGGGTGTTGGCGGTCTCCAAAATTACGCGTGTTGAACGATAGTTTTGTTCAAGTTTGATGACTTTGAGTGTCGGGAAATCAACGCTGAGTTCATTGAGATTTTCAGGGCGGGCGCCTCGCCAAGCGTAAATTGATTGATCGTCGTCTCCAACGATCGTCAGTGCACCAGAAACTTGAGTCAGTAATTTAACCAACTCATATTGAATACCGTTGGTATCTTGATATTCGTCAACTAGTAGGTATCGGATTTTTGCTTGCCATTTTGTTAGCAAGTCGGGCTTTGAATGAAAAAGTTCAACAGGTCTAAGAATCAAATCGTCGAAGTCGACAGCATTACAAGCTCTTAAATAGCGGTCATATTCAACATAAGCGCTTGAAGCGAGAACAGACTGCGGGTCTTTTGCTTGTGTTTGTGCTTTTTCAGGCGAGATACCATCGTTTTTCCAATTTGAGATCGTATTCTGAACGCTTGAAATGATCTCTCGATCCTCAACTGATTCGCGCTTTAATAAATCTGAAAGGACAGTTTTTGCATCTTCGGCATCAAGGATTGAAAAACCAGACTTAAGACCAGCGAGTGCTGCCTCACGTCGCAATAAATTCAAGCCAAAGGTATGGAATGTCGAAACAGTCAGCCCGCGAATTTGATCTTTGGGTGCAACTTGACTGATTCGCTCACGCATTTCTCGTGATGCTTTGTTTGTAAAAGTGACTGCAGTGATATGTCGAGCAGGTATCCCAGCTTCTTGAATTAACCATGCAATTTTATGCGTGATGACGCTCGTTTTTCCGCTACCGGCGCCAGCGAGAACTAATAGAGGTGAGCCAACGTGAGTTATAGCTTCGCGTTGTCGTGGGTTAAATCGATTGAGATCCACACAATGGTCCTTGAAAGCGAGATGCAGAGTTTAGCAGGTTGTTACATTGCTTAAGTAAACCAACCGGCCAACCACCAACTTTTTGAATGTTGATCTTGGTAGACCCAACTGATGCGTTGTTTCTGAAATATTCCAACCCAATAGCGTCTACAAGCGGGTTCAAAATCCCACCAACCTGACTCAATACGTTCGGGGCCCTGTAATAAGGCATGTCCGGCTTTTTCTGGAGATTGCCCGAGAGGTTCTGGAGATGTGAGTAACCAAATCGGGCGTGGAGGTAAATGAGGTAATGGCTGCTGCTGACTTTGTGTTGCAAGTCGATTGGCATATTCTGGTCGCGGATCCTGAAGCCTGCTTGGCGTGGTGATGCAATCGGATCCTAATCTTGCAACGAGTCGATCGAGTAACTGCGATCGATCCGTATCATTTGCTTTGATGAATAAATCACGTTTTTGTGGACTTGTCTGGTGGGTTTTCTGAATGATTAAACGAATTCCCGTCATTGGGGATGCAGGTTGTTTCTTTTCGAGTTGTAACCAGGTCGGATCAGCCATCGCTGACGCTGCATTTACCGGGCTGTTTAGTGTGACATTCAATGACTCGACTTGACGATTTTCAAGAGTCATTTCCCATCGCAACACACTCGTAGAGCTTGCTCTTTGTCTTAGCCAGTTTGAAGCATCCTGTGTTAACCGGTTTACAGGAAATTTGAGCATGTCAATTGATTCAAGCCCCCTGAGAAACTCGATGGTCTGATCAAAGACTGGTGGTGGAGTAAACCAAGAGAGAGGCGTTTGATGCCGTCCGGCGATCGCATCGAAGTATAAAAAGGTATTTTGATGGATGCGTGCCTGACGAGCTCGAGAAGGTGCTTTGAAATAATCGCCAATGGTTCGAAATCCCATGTTTTTTAATCGTTTGATGTGTTCGGCTGGGATATCAACGGCATCAATTGCGATACGATTTAATGTCTGATGAAAAGCATGTTCTTTCGGTCTCAACCCGGTTTTCACGAACAGTGCTGCCATTTCTGGGGTATATCCAAATGCGAGTTGAATGCGAAAACTCTGTGATGTGGCGGCGTTTTTAAGGATTTGCGTGAGGTGGCTTAAATCACCGAAGAGCATTTCGCTTTTTGACACCTCAACGCATAGACCATTCTTCCAAATAGCCACCTGGTGTGAGTATTGATATGCCCAGAGTGCTAAACGATGCAATAAACGACGTTCCGCGTCTGGTTGGTAGGCTCGTGTGAGTAAGGTCGGGCAGAGCGTGAGCGCCATGCTGAGGGTCATCCCTGGAAGCACGCCGTCCGCTAATGCGTTCTCAGAGCATTGTAGGATTTGACCTTGATGGTGAATTGCAATGCGCTCGTGATGATGTGAGATACCTTGCGCATCCAACAACAAATCTGGAAATCGGAGATAAGCGTAGATCACCATCAGTGCAGACTTGGTGTGTTTTGGGTTTGAGCTGTTTTACGCTGTGCTGGACTTGGTTTTTGAATCCAAGACAGTTCAGATGGAATCATCACCGGAGGCTTTGCATTCGTGCCAGGCTGTTTAAAGACAGTAATATCAAAGTGTGTTGGTGATGTTTCGATGTCTACCCGAACGGGTGCGGGTGATGCTTGCGATCGATAGGTCGGCTGCCTAACCAAGAACAATTGTGTTCCTCCACGTTGGCAAGCAAGTTGCAACCGTCTTAACTGTGTTGTGGTGAGAGTTTCTTGTTCCCATGCAAGTATGCTGCGTGTGCAAGCAGCATTTGCTAGTTGCTCCAAGCTCCATGCGAACTGATTCGATGGTACTTCTAAAACATCAACTTTGCTTGGATCAATGTCTTCTTGCATCAGCCGCTCTGTACAAGGACGCAGTGGAGGATTAACAAATGCGGTCCAACGTGCATCCCGATGCGCTTTCCAAGTTGCGAGCGCGCACTGTATCGGCGCAGCAAAGAGATCGGTTGTCAGAATTTCGATCAGCATATGTGCAGGCCAACCTTGTCCAGAGAGCACAGCATTAAGCTCTGGAAATCCAGTGTTGGTCGTTTCAATCGTAGTTTCTGTATTGCCCTGCCAGAGTTTTCCAGCATCAAATAACGGGCGTAAAATATTTGCATCCATTACTGTATAAAAATACAGTTTTTTGACGAAGTCAATCGGCTAATCTCACATCATGAAATGGATTTTTAAATTCTTACTGTTGCCGCTTTGTTTTTCGTTGCCTATTACCTCACAGGCCAATCAGGTGACTGCGCGATTGATCTCGCCAGTCGAATCGGTTGTCCCTGGCGACACTGTGTGGTTTGGGCTATCGCTTGAGATCGCAGATGGGTGGAACACGTATTGGAAAAATGCAGGCTCAACAGGTCTCCCGCCAACGCTTGAATTGAGCGATGGGTTGAATGCATATCAGCCGGAGCTGCAATTTCCGCTGGCGAAAACAAAACCCTTTGGTGATGACGCAACTCTCCTGACGTATGGATACACCGATGAGGTACTTCATCCGTTCCAGATAACTATTCCCGAGACAGCATCGAGTCAATGGTCTGTGTCGGGAGAAGCTCGTTGGCTAGTCTGTCGCGATATTTGCATTCCAGAAAGTCAAAATGTCAGCCTGTCTTTGCCAGTTGTTGCGTCTCAACTTGATGTACGACGCTCTTCATCGGTTCAACAAATTGATGCTGCTCGAGCGACAGTGCCAACAGATTTCCCGGGGAAAGTTAATTTTGCTGATGCGCAGTCGATTTGGGTTTCTGGTCTTACCGAGTCTGCAATTCAAGATGTAATGCCCGAGAGTGCTGGCGAGGTTCTTGGTCTTATCACGGCTGTTCAACCGTTAGGGGAAGGGATTTTAATTACATTTGATCGCGCTTTGTCTGCTTCGGATTATGGGGTTGGACATTGGGTGATTGGCCTTGATTCTGGTGGTATTCGGGTTCCGTTTGATCCAGCACTCGCTGTGCCTTCAGTCGAAAAACAAAATTTGTCATTAGGCCTTGTTTTGATCATGGCACTAGCCGGTGGCTTGATTTTGAATTTGATGCCTTGTGTCTTCCCAGTCTTGTCAATCAAAGCCCTGTCGATCGCAGGTAAGGCGAGTAAAGAAAAAATCGAAGTTCAAAAAGGGGCTTGGCTTTATACGGCTGGTATCTTGGTCACAATGTTAGTGCTTGCGTCGATCATGGTTGGCCTGAAGGCAGGTGGAGCTCAGATTGGATGGGGTTTCCAATTGCAAACGCCATGGTTTGTTGGCTTATTGGTTTATGTTTTCGTGATTCTTGGGCTCTGGTTATACGGTTGGGTTGAGTTTGGGATGGCGCTTTCTGGCGTTGGCCAACATTTGACCGAAGGCCCATCTGGACGTGCTGAATTTTTCACAGGCGTTTTAGCCGTCGTTGTGGCAACACCTTGCACAGCGCCATTTATGGGTGTGGCAATGGGGTATACGTTGACACAACCTTGGTGGATCACTTTGATCGTGTTTTCAGCTTTGGGGCTTGGGTTGGCGTTGCCGATGCTTATTTTTGCCATCAGACCACAGTTAGCGAGCCGACTACCGCGTCCTGGTCAATGGATGATCCGTTTAAAACAATTGCTTGCTTTCCCAATCTTGGCGACAGCCATTTGGCTTTTGTGGGTACTGGTTCGTCAGACATCATCCGATATTGTGGCACTGATCCTTGGCGGACTATTGTTGCTAGTTTTTGGCATTTGGTTGTCAAAGGGTGAAGGTCGTTTCTCAAAGATTCTGGGAGTGTTAGCGGTAGTCACTTCATTGTTTGCAATTCCGAGTGTGTCGCAAGTTGCGCCGGCGTCATCTGAAAATGCTGTTATCGAAGTTAACGCAGAGCCATACGCATCAAGCGCATTGCGCGCGCATCTCGAAGAAGGAAAATCAGTCTTTATTAATATGACAGCTGACTGGTGTATCACTTGCAAGGTGACTGAAAAACGTCTGCTGAAGACGGAGGCTGTTGATCAGTTGTTTGAATCTAATGGTGTGCTTCGAATGACTGGAGATTGGACGCGTTATGACCCACTTATCACGGAGTATCTCAATGCATTTGACCGAGTTGGTGTGCCACTCTATGTCGTCAATCACCCGGGAATGGATCCAATCGTGTTGTCCCAATTCCCGAGTTTTGATGAGCTTGAACGCGCCGTTAAGGCAAAATCTTCGCCTTAATCTCAGCGACGATCTCATCTGAGCCCCATTCTTTCATCCCTTGGATGCTTTCAACTGCCTCGTCGTCTGCATTGATGAGAACAGTTGTTGGAACACCCCGTAGCCCATACGCCTTAAGCCCTGACATTTTTGCGTCTTTCAGAAGTACCGTGTGATCACCAAATAATTCCGGTTTTTTGGCCTTAAATGCATCGATCGTTTTCGTGTTTTCGCCAAAATTCACAAGATATACCGTCGCATCACTTCCCAGTTTTTCCCCTAGGGTTTCAAGATCAGGTAACTCTTTGATACATGGTGCACACCAGGTCGCCCAAAAGTTCACCACAGCAGGTCCTTTGATCTCAAATGCCTGGTCTTGAAGATCAGTGAATCCATTTGCTTGTACTTTGAACGTGCCGAGGCACAAGATCATTCCGAATAGGATTGTCCTACGATTAAACATTGTTTATTCTCCATGTAAGTCGAACGGAGTTCGGCGGTGAGTGTGCTCAATAATATGTGAAGAATTACAAAGGAGCGACACGATGATCGATCACGTTCGCGCATCACTTTCTAATCTCAGTAAGTCTGAGCGTGCAGTTGCTGAAACTATCTTGGCTGATCCCGAACATGCTGTACACCTCAGTATAGCGCGTTTAGCTGTCTCAGCAGGCGTATCTGAACCGACGGTCAATCGGTTTTGTCGGTCATTGGGCTGCCGAGGTTTTCCAGACTTCAAATTACGCTTAGCGCAGACACTTGCCAATCCGGCAAGTTTCCAGGTGCGTGGTCTTGAAGACAATGACTCGACTTTGCAGTTAGCCGATAAGATGTTTGAAACTGCTCTGTCTCGGATGAACCGTGCTCGGACTCGATTGCCAGAGCAGGATTTGGCTGGTGTCATCGGCGAAATTTTGGATTGCAGACGGCTATTGATTTATGGCCTGGGTCCAACATCTGGTTTGGCGCGTGGCGCGCAAGAGCTGTTTATCGGGACACCAATTGCAGTGGTTGTACACACGGATGCGGTGATTCAAGAATTGACAGCAAATACAGCATCCTCAGACGATCTCTTTCTTTTTTTGTGCACAAATGGAGAAACAGCGCCAATGGTGCAATCTGCAACGCTTGCTGATGAGCGTGGAGCGCGGTTAATTGCGATTGCGCCAACCGGCTCACCACTTGCAAGGGCATGTCATCGAACACTTGATCTTGTACTCGATTCATCCAGCGCCACCATGGCCCGATTTACCAATCGTCTCGTGTCTCAGATTGTTTTAGAGATGCTGGGTGAGAGTATCCAGCAAGCGGTTCGTACCCAGCGAAAATTTAAACATCTGACTTCGACGCGAAGAGAGCGGGCTGTCGGTTAAAAACTGGTCTATCCTGTGACGAACAGGAGATCAGTGTGGCCAAAGTTAAGTCGATCTATCAATGCCAAGAATGTGGCGCGACCTCGTCGCAGTGGGCCGGTCAATGCCCGGGGTGCCAGGCCTGGAACACCTTAATTGAATCAGTCGTTGCTCCTGAGCCCGCGAAAGGCCGCCCTAGCGGTTATGCTGGTGCGGTTCCCGCTCGCTCAAAATTATCAGCCATTCGACCTGAAAAGCTCGCCCGTTTAGGATCTGGTTACTCTGAGTTTGATCGCGTATTAGGCGGCGGATTTGTTCCAGGATCAGTGATCTTACTCGGTGGTGCACCCGGCGCTGGCAAGAGTACGCTGTTACTGCAAGTGACCACATTACTGTCAGCAAATAAGCCATGCCTGTATGTGACTGGCGAAGAATCTTTAGAACAGATTGCGTTACGTGCACATCGACTTGGATTGAATGGGGATCAATTGGATTGCGTCTCTGAAACACGGGTTGAGGTGATTTCGGCAATGGTTGAAGAAGCGAAGCCCGCACTTTTAGTTGTAGATTCAGTCCAAGTGATGCAGGTCGAATCGTTATCTGGTGCGCCAGGTAGTGTTGGGCAAGTTCGTGAGTCCGCTGCTCAACTCACGCGCCTTGCAAAAGCGACTGGTGTGATTGTGTTGCTTGTGGGGCACGTAACAAAAGAAGGTGCGCTTGCTGGTCCAAAGGTGCTTGAACATATTATCGATGCATCCTTACTTTTGGATGGCGATAGTGGCGGACGCTTTAGAACGTTGCGTGCGCATAAAAATAGATTTGGATCTGTTGGTGAACTTGGTGTCTTTGCAATGACAGAGACAGGCCTTCGTGAAGTAAAGAATCCATCAGCCATTTTTTTGAGTCGCCCTGAAACGATCGCGCCTGGATCGTCAGTGATCTGCACATGGGAGGGAACACGCCCCTTATTGGTCGAGGTGCAGGCGTTGGTTGACGGAAGTTTGGGTGGTTCCCCAAAGCGGATTGCAGTTGGTCTCGACGGCCAGCGACTCGCCATGTTGTTAGCGATCCTTCACCGGCATGGACATGTTCAACTTGGTGATCAAGATGTCTTTGTTAATGCAGTTGGTGGCGTGAAGGTGACTGAAACGGGTGCAGATTTGGGATTATTGCTGGCATGTGTGTCAAGTTTCCGAGGAAAGCCGATCCCAAAAGATTGGGTCGTTTTTGGTGAAGTCGGACTATCTGGTGAGGTGCGTCCGGTTGCATCAGGTCAGGAGCGAATCCGAGAAGCTGCCAAGCATGGGTTTAAAAAAGCAATCGTGCCCTCAGCCAATGCTCCAAAGCAAACCATGACTGGAATCGATGTATGTCGAGTCGAGCGAATCAGCCAAGTGTTGGAGTTATTTAATGAATCGTGATTTAGAAGCACTACGCAGAGATTATCGTGCAGGGCAGTTACTCGAAGACGATGCAGGAATTGATCCGATTGCATTATTTGAGCGTTGGCTGGCAGATGCCAAGAAAACCAGTCAGCTTGAGCCGAATGCAATGACGCTGGCGACCGTTGATGGCATGGGCAATCCACATGCTCGGATTGTCCTGTTAAAAGGTCAGGAAGGTCGAGATTTTAAGTTCTACACTAACTATTTGAGTCATAAAGGTGAGGAGTTATTGGCGTCGCCGTCTGCTGCATTGGTTTTTTGGTGGGACCAACTCGAGCGTCAAGTTCGTGTTGAAGGGACTGTCGAAAAATTACGTGATGAAGAGAGCGATGCCTACTTCCAAGAGCGTCCCAAAAGCTCTCGACTTGGCGCCTGGGCGAGTCAGCAATCGGAAGTCATCGCCTCACCAGAGGTGCTGTCGAGTAAAATGAGTGAGCTTGAAAAGCAGTACACAGACGAGGTGCCTCGCCCGAATCACTGGGGCGGTTATGCAGTGAGTGCAACACGCTTAGAGTTCTGGCAAGGTCGCTCGTCACGATTACATGACCGGTTGGATTACCGGTTTGATGGAGCGAGTTGGAATCGCGTGCGCCGTTCCCCATAATATGTTGCGACGCAAAAATAAGGCGCTTCAATGAAAAAAATCAACGCACTGTTGGTCGCAGGACTTAGCTTTTTAAGTTCCACTGTGATGTCAGCGGAAGTCAACGTGACTGCCTCTCCCCTGTCAGCGCTACAAATGAAGATGACGTCGGAGTTCCCGGCAAGTGCTGAGCCGATCGAAACGAGCCTTCTTTCCAGTGGAATTTCCGCAGAAATCGTATCAATCGCAGCGCGTCCGGGTGATCGTGTGAAACGAGGCGATGTTCTGGTTCGTTTAGATTGCCGCGACACACTATTCCGTCGTGACATGGCACTACAAGATGTAAAACAAGCGACCATACAGTTGAAGTTTCGTGAACGTCAGTCTGAACGAATCGCAAAGCTTGCTGAAACGAACATCGCAAGCGAAGAACTTAAAGATACGCGAGCTACCGAGCTGCAGCAGGCGCAAATCCGTTTAGAGGCTAATCGTGTCGCTCTTGATGATGCTGAACTTCAGGTGGCTCGATGTGAGGTGAAATCTCCCTTTGATGCGGTGATTACTGACCAACTCGCGTCAGTTGGAACGCGTGTTTCTATCGGGACCCCGATATTGCAAGTGGTATCGGTTGCTGTTGATATCAGGGCTCGAGTGCCTTTCGATTACCGTGTCGATAGCGATCAAGACGTGGACTTCGAATCCGGTCAACGATCAATCGATGTCGATCTGCTTGTTGACAGTGAAGCCGTCGATACGGGAACAGGGACGCGTTTACTGCGATTTAAACCGCGCACCAGTCTTGCTCCCGGTACACCTGGTAGGCTCATCATGCGTTCACAGACAACCGTTCTACCGGCCGATTTTCTGGTTGAACGTAATTCCTTGTATGGCGTGATGACTGTTATCGACGAGCGAGCCGTGTTTATCGAGCGGCCGAAGGCGCTCTTAGGCCAACCTGTGGTCGTTTCTGACCTTGATCCCGGACTCCTTTTAATTCAAGAAGGACGATTTAGGGTGCGCGATGGCGACACCGTGGTGATTCGACCATGACAGGGTTTGCCCGATTACTGATCGGCAATAAAGTACTGACCAACCTGACTTTTATTCTCGTTCTAGCGATGGGTGTTTTGGCTTATTGGTCATTGCCTAGGCAGCAAGATCCCACCATTAATTTCAATTGGATTGTTATCACTGTCGCTTGGCCAGGCTCTTCAGCAATTGATGTCGAAAGTCGTATTACCGATCCCATTGAAGAAGCAATCCAGCGCGTTGACGATTTGGATTTTGTTTCAAGCTATTCGCGAGAAGGGTTGGCATCAATCCTGGTTCGGTTTGAAGATATCCCGAGTAATGTTTTTGAGCGTCGACTTGGTGATTTGCGTCGAGAAGTGAATACGGCTGAAGGCCAATTTCCTGATGAAGCAGCCGATCCTATTTTCATTGAAATTACCTCATCAAACGCATTTCCAGCAGCAACACTTGCTTTGGTTGGTTCAGGCGATGACGACAGTTTGAGAGAACAAGCCGTGCTCATCGAAAAGGAACTCGAGCGACGCGAACGGATTGATCGAATCGATACGCAAGGAATGGCTGATCCTGAGATCCGAATTGAATTTGATTCAACGCGCTTGGCTGCTCTGGGCCTCGCTCCATCAGATGTCGCAAATACTGTGCAAACCTATTTCCAAGATTTGGCTGCAGGTGAGCTCGATGTGGCTGGATCAAGCTGGTTGGTCAGATTGAAAGGGAAGTCGACTGACGTCCCCGATCTCAACGGATTTCCAATATTGGGTCGAGATGGCAGTGTGCGTATTGGCGATGTTGCCCGGGTAACCAGAACGCAAGCAGAGCGATCAGAGCTCGTGAGATACGAAGGTGAGCCGGCTGTCTTGTTGGCGGTGATGAAAGCAGAAGGTGCCAATACGCTCGATTTAGTGGATGAAGTGAAAGCGTATATTGAATCAAGAAATACGCTTGAGTCAGTAACAGGGACGCGTCTTGTTTTAATCGACGACCAAACCATTCCCACTCGAAAAGCACTCAACATCATGCAGAACAATGCATTGATTGGTTTGATGTTGGTGTTGGTGGTTGCTTGGATTTTCCTGGGTTTCAAAATTGCAGCGCTGACGGCGATTGGAATCCCATTTATCCTGGCCGGTACCTTTTGGATTCTTCAGGGGATGGATCAGACTCTCAATGTGACGGTGCTCTTGGGTGTCGTGATTGCACTTGGGATGTTGGTCGACGATGCGGTCGTCGTTGTTGAGGCTATTTACTATCGTATTGAGCGTGGGTTTACAGGAATCGATGCGGTACTTGATGCATTGACCGAGACAGCAGCCCCAGTGACCGCAGCTGTATTAACGACAGTTGCTGCGTTTATGCCTCTCATGTTGTTACCGGGCATTCTTGGCAAGTTCATGATGGTCATCCCGTTAGTTGTCTCGATTGCGCTTTTGATTAGTCTTGTTGAGGCGTTTTGGATGCTTCCGAGCCATGTGCTTGGATCTGGCATGAGATTAAATCATGGTGGAGCGATGCAGCGATTCCGGACGCGATTGAATCGAGGCATTCGTCACACCTATACGCATCTACTGGTCCGTGCACTTCGCCACCCAATAGCCACGTTGGGTATTTGTGTTTTGGCATTGGGCGGTGCTGTTGGTCTGTTGGCAAGTGGTCAAATCCGCGCTGATTTTTTTGCTTCGGACCCGATTCGCGTTTTTTATGTCAACGTCGAGACAGAGCCTGGGACAAAGCTCGAACGGACATTGAGCTTGACTCTCGACATTGAAAAAACTGTGCGTGCAAATCTAGACGACAATGAAGCGCGCGGTATCGTTGCTTACGCCGGTCAGCAGTTCACCGAAACTGAGCCATTACGAGGAAGTCACCGCGGCCAGGTCCTAGTTGGACTCAATCCAGATGGTCGCGAGGTATCCGATATCGTCAATGGCATGCGTGAATCTGTACTACAGGTTCCAGGCCCTTCACGCGTGACATTTTTAGAACTTGCCGGTGGGCCTCCTGCGGCGAAACCAATCTCGATTAAAGTACGCGGCTCTGAGTTCGCTGAATTGCGTACTGTTGCCGATACAATTCGAGGCATTTTGCAAAACACCGATGGGGTGAAAGACATCACGGATGATGCGCAAGATGGTCGGTTTGCACTGCAGTTAAAGCTCGACTCAGACCAGGTCGCACGAACCGGTTTGGTGCCTGCTGATATTGCCCGCAACATTCGAATCTTAGTTGATGGTGAGATTGTCGAGTCGGTCCAAGATCAGGGTGAGACAGTTGATATTCGCGTGATGGCTACTGATGATCAGTTTTCATCGCCGTCTGAATTGTTGGGTGTGCAACTACCGACGGCCACTGGCGACATGATTTCCTTGAGTGAGTTAGTTGACGCGGAGAGATCGCCGGCCCTTGGGACGATTCGACACTATAACTTCAGACGAACAATCACGGTCGAGGCAGATATCGATTCGACCGTTACAGACACTGTGACTGCAAATCAAAACGTCATGGATTCTTGGGCTAAACTCCAATCATCGTATCCAAACGTTAACCTAGATTTTTCAGGTGAACTCGATGACATCCAGGAAAGTCTCGATTCGATCGGTATCCTCTTCTTATTCGGCTTAGGCGTGATGTACCTGATCTTGGGTACGCAGTTCAAAAGTTATGGCCAACCATTACTTATTTTAGTCACAGTCCCTCTCGCGTTCACAGGTGTCGTACTCGGACTATTCGTGACTGGGAATCCGCTATCGCTCTATACGCTGTATGGGGTTGTTGCCCTTTCAGGGATTGCTGTGAACTCCGCAATTGTGCTGATCAGCGCTGCAAATGATCGCTTGATGGCCGGGATGAGCTTAAAGCACGCGACTCTGTATGCTGGGCGTCGTCGTGTTGTCCCAATCGTGATCACGGTGATGACGACAATCGCAGGGTTATTCTCGCTCGCGGCTGGTCTCGGCGGTTCTTCCCTAATCTGGGGTCCGGTTGCAACTGCCATTGTGTGGGGGTTGGGTTTCAGCTCAATTTTGACTTTATTCGTTGTACCAATCCTTTACTTTTTAACTGGTAAAAAACGAGAAATCCGTCTAAACCCTCAGACTTGAAATTTTTTGATCCGATCCTAGATCTCTAGTGAGGCGCCACAATGGGCCTCGTTAATTAATTGCTCTGTCGTAAGAAGAGCACACAATTTGATCGCTTTAGGAGGATCACATGACAGTAGACCTTTCACCTTTATATCGTACAGCTATTGGCTTCGACCGTTTGGCAGGAATGCTTGAAAACGCAAACCGGCTCGAGAGCGCGGGTTACCCGCCATACAACATCGAGGTCACAGGTGACGATGAATATCAAATCACGATGGCCGTCGCAGGCTTTACCGATGATGAATTGTCGATTGAATCGAAGCAAAACGAACTCACCGTAGCAGGTGAGAAAACCGAATCAGAGGAAGAGCGGAAATTTCTCCATCGCGGAATTGCGACGCGTAGCTTCGAACGTAAGTTCCAGTTAGCAGACCACGTCTATGTCAAAGGCGCGCGCTTGGAACATGGATTACTTCATGTTGAGTTGTATCGAGAATTACCGGAGGCACTCAAACCACGGTCCATTTCGATTGCAACGGGAACGTTAATCGAAGATAAATCCTAACGGTGAAAGGCCCGGTTGACCGGGCCTTTTTTATTCGCCGAATGCAATGCGGATCAAAAGCGATTTTTTTGACGAGTAATTCAGCTTGTCACACGGTTGTCTTAAATTTATTGTGCAATGCAATAGATGCTGTTTCTTTGAGTAATTCTAAATGACACCCACTACGCACCTAACAAACACCACATTTGATGAGCTGAACATTGGTATGTCAGCGTCGATTCGGAAACGACTGACGATGGACGATATTCGCCTATTTGCTGTCATGTCTGGTGATGTCAATCCGGTTAGTCTTGATTCTCAATACGCTCAATCAAGCCGATTTCACGATATCGTCGCACACGGAATGTGGGGAGGCGCTTTAATTTCCACGGTGCTCGGAACTGAACTTCCAGGCGCGGGGACGATTTATGCGCATCAGACGCTCGACTTTGTGAAACCAGTACGCCTTGGTGACGAGCTTGTAGTCACGGTGACAGTTCAAGAGAAAAAAGAAAATGCACATGTCGTATTCGATTGCGATGTAGTCAACCAATTGGGTGAGCAGGTTCTGAAAGGGTCTGCTGAAGTGATCGCCCCGACTGAGAAAATTGAGTCTGAGGCGGTCGAGTTGCCGGATATATTTGTGAGCGAGCGTCAACAACTGAATGATCTCTTTACCCGATGTAAGGCGTATCGACCCATGCGCGTTGCGGTGGTGCATCCGTGCGACGAAGTGTCATTGGAGGGCGCACTAATGGCACGCGAGCGCGGATTGATAGAGCCTGTTTTGATTGGACCAAAACTAAAAATCCAGCAGGTCGCCGAGACGTATGGATTGAATCTGGATGGTGTTGAGATTGATGCTGTTGAGCATTCACATGCCGCTTGTGCACGAGCGGTTGAGCTATGTCAGATGGACTCCGTTGAATCTGTCATGAAGGGAAGCTTACATACAGATGAATTGATGGGTGCTCTGTTAGCAAAAACGTCTGGTTTGCGTACTGAGCGTCGCGTGAGTCATGTCTTTGTATTTGATGTTCCAACATACCCACGACCGCTGTTGATCACTGATGCGGCGATTAACATTGCACCTGACTTAAGTGCCAAGAGAGATATCATTCAAAACGCAATTGAGCTTGCACATGCACTGAAGATCGACGAACCGAAGGTTGCGATATTATCGGCTGTTGAAACAGTCACTCCATCGATTCCATCGACTCTCGATGCGGCGGCTCTATGCTCCATGGCTCAGCGAGGCCAAATTACAGGTGCTGTTCTTGATGGGCCGCTTGCATTTGATAACGCAGTGTCGGAAACAGCAGCAAAGATTAAAGGGATTCAAAGTCCGGTAGCGGGTGTTGCCGATGTTCTCGTCACGCCGGATTTGGAATCTGGGAACATGCTAGCTAAGCAGTTGGAGTATCTCGCGCATGGTGAAGGCGCTGGAATCGTATTAGGTCTTAGGCTCCCTATCATCCTGACAAGTCGTGCTGACGATGCCATTTCTCGCCTCGCATCGTGTGCACTGGCCGTGATTTTACGTGCGCATCAGAGAAAGGACGCCTGATATGTTATTTGTTATCAATGCAGGCTCATCGAGCGTCAAATTTTCGGTTTACGACATTCGATCTTTAGATCTTATTGAGTCAGGTCAGGCCTCTGTGCGTGATCATCTAATTCATGTTGAGGCATCGTCGTCAGATGGTGCGCAGTTTGAGCATGATGAGATCATTGCCGAAACAGAGCATGACCGAGTGATGGTACTTTTACATGCGGTTCACGATCTCCTGTCAGAGCAGTTTCCAATACCCGATGCTGTTGTTCATCGGGTAGTACACGGTGGTGAGCTATTTTCCGACCCTGTGATTGTGTCCGAGTCCATTCGCGAACAGCTCGAACAGTTGGTCGACTTAGCGCCATTACATCAACCCGTGAACCTTGCGGGAATTGATGTTTTTGGAGAGGTGTATCCAAATGTCGTTCAAATTGCATGTTTTGATACCGCGTTCCATATCGGCCAGTCAGTACTTGAGACATCTTACGCACTTCCCCAGTCGCTTCGAGAGCTGGGCATTCGAAAGTATGGCTTTCACGGGTTATCTTACAGTTCCATTGTTGAACAATTGGAGTCCTTTGACGTGCAAACGCCTTACAAAGCGATTGTTTGTCATCTTGGTAACGGTGCATCAATTTGTGCTGTCGATAGCGGTCAATCTGTTGCTTCAACGATGGGATTCACTGCAGTCGAGGGTTTGCCAATGGGAACGCGATCTGGCCGCATCGATCCGGGCGCAGTTCTCCATTTAATGGGCCAGTGTGATTGGACATTGGATGAAGTGGAGCATTTGCTTTATCACGACTCGGGATTAAAAGGTTTATCTGGTATTTCGAGCGATGTTCGGACGCTTGAAGCGGATCAAACCGAATCGAGCCAATTTGCACTCGATTATTTTGCCTATCGCATTAACGTCGAAATTGGTCAGTTAACGGCCGCTCTTGGTGGCGTCGATACGATTATATTTACTGGTGGAATTGGCGAGCACTCCATTCGAGTGCGTAAAGATGTTTGCAATCTTTTGGCCCGGTGGCTGCCTGTTACTCTCAGTGATGACCGCAACGAGGCGAATGACTCAGTGATTCATGATGATGCATCTTCAATTCGCATCTTGCGGATTGAGACGGATGAAAATGGTTATATGGCCAGAGCAGCCCGTCAGTTAATTGCATAGATTGCACATCACAGCACTGAATTTTTGAATCGAAATTTGGTATAAAGACGTTTCTGAGGAGGAATCTCATGAAACTATTGAAAGAGCTTACACACGGTGACACAGGTTTTGCGTTGATGTTGATCGCGATGGCGATGACAATCCTCGCGCTCGCGTTCTAAAGGATGCGATCATCGTCTTACGCGATGGCGTGTCTTGTACTCGTCTTCGCGTGCCTGAGTCTGAATCATTTTTATCCATCAAAGACTGCCTATACCCTTGTTGGCTTCGCCTCTGGGATGGTCGTCGGAGTCTATGTCTTCAAATCTCTCTGGTCTGGTTTGAGCAATGACTGGGTTGGTGCTTCTGTAGTCATTCTGACCGCACTGTTTACAGTTGTGTTGCCGGCGGTCCAGTTATTACTTCAATCTCCATCACTCTATGTGTCAGCTGGTATCTTTGGCGTGCTGTTGATCGGCGTTTTGCGAGATCGGCTGCCTGGCACATTTGAATCGCAACAGGAAGCCGATCATTGAGCCCATACGCTTTGTTAGATGGGGCTTTTCATTGCGCAGTTGAAGCTGCCCAAGCCGAATGCTTAGTTCCTCATTTGCAGGCGCTGCCTGAGATTGATGGAAAGACTGTGTTTCTTGTCGTGGGAAAGGCAGCGTCCCAGCATGCTCAAATCGCTGGTCGATGTCTTGGCGATATCGAAGGACTTTGTATCCTACCTAAGGGGCATTCAGTTGAGACGACTTTGCACGTCATTGAGGCATCGCACCCGGTTCCTGATGCAGGGAGTATTCGTGCTGCTGAAGAAGCACTGACGTTGGCGAAATCGCTCGGACCCGACGATCGGATGGTCTGTTTGATTTCTGGTGGTGGCTCTGCATTGATGTCTGCGCCACTCCCGGGAATGGATGCTGATTTAAAAATGCGGACGCATCGTGCTTTGCTCGCATCAGGTGCAACGATTTCGGAACTCAATACGGTTCGCAAGCAACTGTCGTTGGTGAAGGGTGGTCGACTCGTTGCGGCCTGCGAGGGTCAAATTATTAATTTCCTCGTATCGGATGTCCCAGGCGATCGCGTTGAATTTATTGCGTCTGGTCCCACTGTTCCTGCGCATACCAATCAACACGACGCGATCGATGTCTTAACGCGTCATCGAATCGATGTGCTTGATGAATTATTACCTTGGCTCGATGATCCAGCGAATGCTACGCCGAATGCGAATGCTGATTGTTTTGACCGCGTTACAACTACCATCGTTGCGGCTCCGTCTCAGTCCTTGAAAGCTGCGCAAGGGTTTCTGGAAGAACGGGATGTGGATTGCTGGATTTTAGGTGATTCGATTGAGGGTGATTCGGAAACAGTTGCGCGCGTCATGGCTGAAACCGCCCTTTGGCAGCGTCGTCATCGGCGCCTTGAGCGTCCTCTTTGTTTATTGTCCGGTGGCGAGACAACGGTCAAGGTCGTTGGTGACGGTGTTGGTGGGCCCAATGCACATTTCGTTTTGGCGTTACTTGATGCGCTCGATGGGGCGTCTGGGATTTCCGCAATCGCGTGCGATACCGATGGAGTGGATGGAGCAGCAACCATCGCAGGCGCGTGGATTGATAGCCAGACATTGGATAAAGCGAGGAGTGCAGGTTACGACCATTTAGACGCATTATCGCGCCAAGATGCCCACACGTTTTTCCAATCGATTGGTCATTCGGTTATTCCAGGACCGACTGGAACCAATGTCAATGACTTTAGAGCTATCCTCATCGAGCCCTAGAGGTCCTGAAGCAGCGCGATTACCACCGAGATCGTGATGATCGATGACACCGTCGATACAAAAATACTGGTCGTTGCCGTTGGTGGTGAAACTTGGTACCGACTCGCAAACAAATACATATTCATTCCTGTCGGCATCGCAGCCAACAGCGTCGCAACCGATAACCAGAGCGGTTCAAGACCAAGCCATGACCCGAGAAGAAATACACCGAGCGGGTGGATGGCATTTTTTAGAGTCGTGACCAAAACGGCCGGGCCGATAGAGCCAGAGATCGAATAGCTTGCAAGCGAACTCCCTAATACAAAAAGAGCCGCAGGTACCACACTGGTTGAAACTAAATGAAACATGTCAGCTGCGATGGGATGGATGCCAATATTTGTCAGTTTCCAAATAAAACCCAGTGCCAACGCAACGATTAATGGATTACCAATTAAACCTGAAATGACTTGCTTTGGAAGGTTGGCAAGTCCCGCATCACGACCACGGGCTACTTCAATTGCGACAGTGACGGCGGTAAACACTGTGATCCCATGAACCGAGATCAATAAAAATAGAGGGAATAAAGCGTCGTTGCCAAATGCTCTCGGGACCAATGGAATTCCGAGTAAGACAGTATTTGAAAAACAAGATCCGAGACCGATAACCATCGCTTCAACCGGTGAACGATCCAAGAGCAGTCGACTGATCAGTAAGCCCAGCGTAAAAACGACGACCAAAGGAATGTAATAGCTCGCGAATAGATCGGCAGCAGATGCTTTCGGTGGTTCGAGCTCAACGACCGCTGAAAACAAGAGCATTGGAACCGCAAAGTCGAATACGTATTTGGAGAGACCGTCACGGTGTGAGCTTAAGAAAAACCCAAACCGTGTGGCCGTGTACCCAATCACACCAAGTGCAAGGATTGGCGCTAGAACGTAAAAGACTTGGTTCATTGAATTCTCATGGATGGATGTAGGTCTTTGCTGCTGCTGGTGTTTGGATCAGTCCCCGTTCATGCATGAATCGCGCAAATTGCTCCCATTGTGCAACATCGGTTTGACGCGTTTTGTTGGCAAGTTTCGGTAACGTGTCTCGCCATGCTCGCCGATTCAGTTCATTGTCTAAATCATCTGGTCGAAAACTGACAAAGGACTGATACATTGCATCAGGATTTTCCATGATTATCTGAGTTGCCTGATCCAATACATCAAGGAAACGCTCGATTTTGTCGGTTCCTGCATTGTCAGGATGGGTCACCAAGATCAGTTCTTCGTATGTTGGTACACCATGATCTTCGGGAAAGAAAGCGCGTCCAGGGCGTTGATCAATGTCCATTTGATTCAATTCAAAATTACGGAATGCGCCAATGACTGCATCCACTTGACCTGCGTACAAAGAGGGCGACAGTGCAAAATTGACATTCACTAAGCGGACATCTTTGAGAGTGAGTCCATGGGTTTCGAGCATTGCGCCGAGGACTGCATCTTCAAATCCACCGACAGAAAAGCCAACGGTCTTACCTTGAAGATCTTTGACTGATTGGATATCTGATTCTGCTAAGACAACCAGTGAATTCAATGGACTATTGACGATCGTACCAACGCGCATGAGTGGTAGATCATTATTCAGATCGACCATTAGAGAGGGTTGATAGCTGATTGCGAGGTCTGCTTTTTTGGCGGCCGCGAGTTTCGGTGGTAATGATGGGTCAGCCGGCTCAACTAATGTCACGTTGAGTCCAGCTTTTTCAAAAAGTCCCTGTTGTTCAGCAATAATGAGCGGCGCGTGATCTGGATTGATAAACCAATCCAGCAATACTGTGATCGGTTGGTTTGCAGCGTTTACGAAAGGACTGAAGAAGAGGCCTAAGGCAATGCCTATAGCCTTCATTGGCTTAGTTAGCTTCATTATGTTGACTCCTGATTCAGATTTGCGCGCAGAAGGTCAACAAAATGGAATCTGTTGTCTTGGCTCCCTACGCCGGTGCTAACCGGATCAGGTTCAAAGGGTACTTCTCAGCATTTGCGCCCCTGCCGCACACTGGAATTATACATGCGCGAGTCGTGGGATGTTACTCGTAAAGTTCAGGGCACACATCTCGGGTACTGAGTGTTTTACCTTGTTCACCTTTGGCTCGAATAATATCGCCTCGCTCCTCGATATAGCGTTGAAAATTGGGCTCTCGTTGGTAAATACCATCAGCGATATACTCAAGCACAGCTTCCGTATGAAAACTTCTAAGTTGTGATTCTACGCGGATAATTTCTGAGCCATTTGCATCAAACAAAACCAAACTCGGTGCGTACATCACCTTCATATCACGTGCATAATCGCGAGCGGTTTTTGTCTCGCCAGTTGGCGTTGTGACCGGCGTACTCGACCACATATCAAGCTGAACCGTATGGAACGGCTCAAATCGTTCGCGAACCGATTCGAGTGACAAAACACAGCGATGAAACGTGTCGCAGTCTGGGCAGTTTGTTTGCTCAAAAAGTAACGCAATGGGTTGTGCGTTCTGATTGAGAGAGGTGGTATTTTGAATAAAGGGTTGTGTGTTCAGTTTGGCATTAACAGCCTTTGGTTGGTTGTCAGCTAAGTATTCAAAAATAGTCTGTGATTCATACGTTTTTGTTTGAACATAAGCGAGGGCAATCTGCATTTCAGCCGGCGAGACATACCCATTGAGTCGAAGTGCTGGTTTGCCGTCTGCATCGAAAAATATGATGGTTGGTGTAAATTGCACGTCCAATGAGCGCGCAATTTCTTTTTCGGTTGTCGCTTCTCCATCGAGACCGTAAACCTCCCGATCACCCCAAATATTGAGCGCGACGACGTCAAAGTGCGAATCGAAAACGTCTCGTATGGATTGCTGTGAGAGGTTTTTTTCGATGGTGTTCTTGCAGTAGGCACAGAATTCTTGCCAGAAAAAGACGACGAGATGTTTGTTGTCCTCCGTGGCCTCAAGATTATCTTCAGATAGGTCAAGAAAGCTGACTTTGAACCACTCGGGAAGCTCAAAAGAGTCGTAGTTGGTGACTTGCTGGACTGGTTCAGGGCTTTCATTTGCATGCACGGACAGTGGTATCAGGCATGCCAATGCTGTGATGATGACTCGTAACATAAAACCTCTCTCGGCAGGCACATATACATCTAAATATGCCCCTACCGGAGAGTCTGTCAAGCCTTATTAAGCGCTTTGCTTTAGTTCAAGACGACGACGATGCAAAACAGGTTCAGTGTAACCGTTTGGCTGCTCAACACCCTTTAAGACCAGATCAAGTGCTGCTTGGAAAGCGATCGACTGATCGAAATCCGGAGCCATTGGCTTGTATTCAGCGTCATTCGCATTTTGCTCGTCAACGACTGCCGCCATGCGCTCCAGGGTTTCCCGGACTTGAGCCTCATTGGTGATACCGTGCGTTAGCCAGTTGGCAATGTGCTGTGAACTAATCCGGAGTGTCGCTCGGTCTTCCATCAAGCCAACGTTATTAATGTCCGGAACTTTTGAACATCCAACACCTTGGTCGACCCAACGAACGACATAGCCAAGAATACCTTGTGCGTTATTGTCGAGTTCCGCTTGGATTTCTTCAGCTGACCATGTTGGATTCTCCGCGACCGGAATTGTCAGGATATCGTCGACTGTATTGCGGCGAGACCCTTTCAGTTCGTCCTGGCGAGCGAAAACGTCGACTTTGTGGTAATGCATTGCGTGTAAAGTTGCTGCTGTCGGTGATGGTACCCAAGCAGTATTCGCTCCTGACATCGGATGTCCGATTTTTTGTTCAATCATGTCAGCCATTAAATCTGGCATTGCCCACATTCCTTTGCCAATCTGAGCTTTACCTTGCAGACCGCATTCGAGTCCGATATCCACATTCCAGTTCTCGTACGCACCAATCCACAGTGACTTTTTCATATCACCTTTGCGAATCATCGGACCGGCTTGCATCGATGTATGCATTTCATCGCCCGTACGATCGAGGAATCCGGTATTGATGAAGACAACCCGTTCAGATGCTGCATTGATACAAGCTTTGAGGTTCACGGTTGTGCGACGTTCTTCATCCATGATTCCCATTTTGACGGTATGACGTGGCAGTCCAAGAAGATCTTCGACGGCACCAAATAACCGGTTTGCAAAACTCACTTCTTCTGGGCCATGCATTTTCGGTTTCACGATGTATACAGATCCCGCTCTCGAGTTTTTGTTCTCTGTTCGCTTCAAATCATGGATTGCGATGAGCACGGTGAAAATACCGTCTAAAATGCCTTCGGGAACTTCTTGTCCGTCTCGATCGAGGATTGCTTCATTGGTCATCAAATGACCAACGTTCCGGACAAACATCAAAGCGCGGCCGGGTAATGTGACAGTGCCGCCATTAACAGCGGTATATTGGCGATCTGCGTTCAGCGTACGAGTGAATGTTTTTCCACCTTTGGCAACCGACTCAGAGAGGTCACCTTTCATGAGGCCAAGCCAGTTTTTATAGACCACAACTTTGTCTTCAGCGTCGACGGCGGCAACTGAATCTTCGCAATCCATGATAGTAGTGAGCGCAGATTCCATTAGGATATCTTTAACGCCGGCAGAGTCAGTCTCGCCGACAGGTGTTGATGCATCAATCTGGATTTCGAAATGCAAACCGTTGTGCGCTAAAACAATTGATGTTGGTTCTGTTGCTGAGCCAGTGTAGCCAATCAGTTGCGCCTGATTTTTGAGCCCAGTGTGCTGATTCGGAAGCGAAACGACGAGTTGACCGTCTTTAATAGAATACGCAGTTGCTTCGCTATGACTGCCAGTCTCTAACGGTGCTGAGTCATCGAGGAATTTTTTGGCAAACGCAATCACCTTATTTCCACGTACTGGGTTGTAAGTCGCTCCCGCTTCAGCGCCACCATCGGACGAGATTGCATCGGTGCCATAGAGTGCGTTGTAGAGACTACCCCAACGCGCATTTGCTGCATTGAGTGCATAACGCGCATTCATCACCGGTACGACAAGCTGGGGGCCGGCTGTTGTTGCGACTTCTGCATCGACATTGGCTGTCGAGACGGACACATTCTGTGGTTCCGGTAATAGGTAACCAATTTGCTCAAGAAATGTTTTGTACTCACCTGCGTCATGCGGCTTGCCTTGGTGCGCCTTGTGAAACGCATCAATCTTTTCTTGAATCACATCACGTTTTGCAATTAATTCACGGTTAATTGGCGATAATTCATGAATCAATGCATCAACACCACTCCAAAATTCGGCTGCATCAATTCCGGTGCCGGGTATCGCTTCGTCTGTGATGAAACGGTATAAGTCAGTGGCAACCTGAAGGCCACCGCATGCAATGCGATCGGTCATAGGGTCTCTCCATAAGAAACAATTTGTGGATGGTTATTCGATAGCGCGAATTTAGCACAAAAGGCCTGAGCCTCCAAAAAATGGAAGCAATTTTCATTTTTTATGATTGGCATTCTTATGAAGTTGTTTTGATGGTCAAAGGCCCTGTTTCGGTGGATGTCTCGGCGTTATTCCATGTGATTCGGATTTCGAGACGATTCTTATTGTCATCTTCGCTTGCAACTACCTTCAGGTTTAAGAGACCGCTCGGATGAAGCTCGATGCTCCCATCGTCGTCGCTGAAGACCAACTCTCCTTTTTCGATACCCTTGGTAATGGCCTTGAGATAGTTTTGAATCGTTTTTGTATCTTCAAGTGACTCATGCCGAAAACGGTTTTTTCTCTGAAGCATCAGTGATCCTTAGTCAGTCAATGAAAAAATTTTTGTCCGAGGATAGTCGTTACTCACGCCGATGATTTGACCTTTTGGACAAATCTGAATATGCCCAGCTCCTAAGCCACGTAGTCCCTCTTTTCGACGCGAATTACGGTCGAGTGTGATATCTCCTTCGATGTGAATGAGACCCTCTTTGAGAACGATTCGTTGCCCGTATTTCCGATTGAGATGGCCTTGAACCACTGCATGTACACCACTTTTATGGACACGTCGCACTCCGCGTGGCGACAGAGGTAAATCAACAGCGCGATATTTGGTGCGCATGACATTGGCAACTGTCCCAAAATAAAATTCAAAGAGATTACGTTTCAGTTGTTTGTGGTAAAGGGAGTTCAGTGCTTTAACACCTTTTTTCTCAAGTATCTTGGCGACAGAGTCATCGAGTCCCGCGTGCAAAAAAATGAATGATCCCATTTTTTCCGCGAGAATCATGCGCTTGAAAAACCAGCCAAATTCGCCCTTTGGTTTGAGGAATAATTTTCGGCAGATTTGGGCGGTTAAATACACGTCTTGAAGTGTCATACCGTATTCGAGGCAGGTTGCTTCGAAGGTTTTGATCTTCTTCCCCATCCGTTCGAGCTCTCGGACGATGGCCTCGTCAGGCATTCGCTTTGATACAGCCATTGGAAAGCGAGCAAACCAGTCATTACGGGGGTAGAGAATTCGGCGACATGCATCAATCGACGGTAACTTCTTTGGTCGCTTCTTATCTTTTACAAAGCGTTCGAACACCTCTGCAAGCAAAGGCACAACTTTATTGCCCATACGCACAAAGAGATGCTCGGTGAGCACATCTTTTTTCCCCTCAAGGCATAGAAGTCCCATGAGTAAACGGATGTCGTGGTTTCCGGCAATCAAGGTGACTTTTGCGCCTGCATCATAAAGTGCTTTGATTGACTCAAGGAGCCGGAGATTACTTGGCCCTTTATCCAAACAATCTCCGCCGATAACAAAGAGCGCTTTTTTTCCGCTTTTCGTCAATCGAATTCGGTCATGTCGTTTTGGTGGTTCAATACCGCCCGTACTCAACAGGCTAGCAAGGAATGCTTCGGCATCCGCGTGTGGGTCAGAAATGAAAAATACAGGTCGTTTCGGCCATTTCCACCCCTTCCCTCGAGATGCTTCTTGTGCGCGTGTTTTGAGATGCCGGCCCGACGTTTTATGAGATCCTGAATGATGCGAGTTGAGTTGCCATTGTTCACCAGCCGAGGGCAACTGGCGCATCATTCGAGGCAGGTTATCGAGGTGCATTGAGGTCACAATACTAATCCGTAAATTCAGTTGTTGGTTGCCGGACTTTCCATTCTCCCGCACAGTGTGCCCAACCACCAGCACTCGTTTGACGGATGATTACTGGTTGTGCGAAGTGCATGCTGTATCGCTTGATGTCATCAAATTCCATCGCACCAAGGTGATGGGCGGCATGACGGAAAGCAGCTCCGTGCCCAATCACAGGGACTAGCACGTCATGCATATCTGGGTCTGAGGCGATTTCAACTAACTGCGTTGCTACCCGTATTCCGGCCTCAATTAATGATTCGGCGCCAGGCAGTGGTAATCGGAAATGGCTATTTGACTTCCAATCAGAGGGTGTTTCCTCAAGCAATTGCAGTCTTTGAAGGCAACTCTCAATTTCTTCGATTGTAAGATTATTTGCAGCACCCAATCCACGCTCCATCAACGAATCGGAAATTATTATTTCGGCATTCGTTTGCAATGTCTCGTTTAAAATCAGTGCCGTTTCGTGTGCGCGGGCAAGCGGTGAACTAAACCACTGAGAATGAATCGACAGGTTCAGTTCGTGCGCAAGGTGTGTCAGGTGTGCAGCACAGTCTCGGGCTTGTTGACGGCCTTCATCATTTAACGACCAGGGTTGATGCGCACTCGGTGTGTTGGCCCGCTGGTGGTAATTTCCGTGACGAATCAGGGCAATTGCAATAGAAGTCATGCTGATAGCTGTTTCAAGCGATGAAGAACCTCGCGTTTGGCTGTTTCGAAATCAACCTGCCCGGAAATTTCAAATGTATCGACATTTTCTAGTGCATCAAGATATCGATCGGGGTTGAGTGCAAGATTCGGATCTGAAGGCTGTCCAGTTGCGTCAATATAAAATGGACCGGGTGACTTCATAATTGCCGCCAGTAGATCTCTTCGATTGGCAAGATCAACCATTTGAATTTCAGTCGGCTCATTGCTCGAACGTTGCCAATTCAAAATAAATAAAAGTTGTAACGTTCCACTTTTCGATAGTCGATCGGGACCATATACCTCATCAACCATCACATCGTATTTATCTTCAAGGTCCCACAAATCAGCCGTTGGAAGGCGTTCATACGCTTGTCGCTTCTCATCGCTCAACATCGATTTTAGATTGTCGTCGTTTAAGATGGTGCCTGGATTAACACGTGGGAGTTTTGGAATGCCTCTGGCAACGACTTTCCCTTCGTTTTTTTCGAGCAATAAGCGATCGTTGGATAAATAATCTAACTCAGGTGCATTGAGGCAATGCAACATCAAAGTGGATTTGCCTCCGCCTGAAAAGCCCGCGAACGCAGCAGCAACATCACCTTGTTGACATGCCGCGGCATGGCAAAGTTGGTCGCCTTGTTGCTGCCTAAAATTAAGGTATTGCGCGTTGATGACATTGATGACCTGATTGTCGTTCGCTGCGCAGTTCCCTCTGATGATGGCACCATTAAGGGTTTGTAACATGCAAACCCCGGTTTTGATTTTGTAAACCAAACGGTAGCCGTCACCGTCAATGAAGGCCTCTTTGCGTCCGGTTTTCCCAGCTTCACGCGGCCAGTCAATCCATGGAAGATCAGATAGATCAATTTCGCCTTCGACGACTTGAATTGTTTTATCGGGAGTGTTGTCAGTTGTGATTAATGGTCGAAAATAATTTGTCAGTGAAGCGAGCAATTGCTGGGAGTTGGTCTCGACTAAGATCGTCAGTTCATTAACCGCGAGTGTTAGACGGTGAGGCAGTTCAAACTCGCCACCCAGTATTTTTGAGTAGTGATCAAAACTCATGAGACGGCCTTAACGATGTAATCAGCATACCGCTCAGCGACATCGATACCAGTTCCTTCGAGTCCACCTCTAAACCCACCAAATGCAGATACCTCAAAACAGATGGCTCCAGCCTCTGTCTCCGCGACATCAACCGTTGTGAAATCCATCGCGAATAGACTTTGTGCTTTGTGTGCCATTGCGATCACATCGTCCGATGGCACCACATTTTCATATTTCCCGCCGGAATGAATGGTTGTGTTCCAAGAGTCATTCTGTGCAACTCGCGCATAGGCGCCGAGATATTCGCCATTCAAAAACATCAGGCCCATATCACGCCCCGATAGTGCAATTTTCCGTTGTAAATACATCACTGGATTGTCGTTCTTGAAGGTCGTCAATGCTTTCTCTAGCGTATCGCCATCTGTATCTTTGCTGAGAACTGTCATGCCCCGCGCTTTGGTGGAAAATAAAGGTTTCAGCACCACCTCCTCGCTTGCTTTGACAAATTCAATGGCATCGCTGATCGACTCAGTGACACAGGTCTCGGGCATGGGGATCCCATGATTTTGCATGGTGATGGTGCAGCTCAAGCGATCAATCAGTCGAAGCATTGAAGTGGCTGGGCTAAATACACGGACGCCCTGCGATTCTGCGACACGGAGTAATTCAAGGCGGTCAAGAGTCGCAGGACTGTACTGTTGACTGATTTTTTTTACGGCGATGCCATCGCACTGAGTGAGATCAAAGTGGTGAGCCTTCAGCGTGCCATGTGTTGAATCAAAGGTAACGTCAGCCATATCAATCACGTGGCGTGAGCCGGTCTTTGCTTCAATTCTGTCGGCCAACACTTCGGTTGACCATTTTCCCGGAATTCCGATGACTGCGATGACGGGTTTACTCATGGAAAATCTCCTTGAGAGGTATTCGGAAACGCGCCTCGTTTCCGGCCTGTGAATGAATAACTTTTTCTAAAATGAAGCGTGCGTTGAGCATCATTCTGTTTGAGAGTCGAGTATCCAGAATAAATCGTGTCGAGGTGATGAACGATCGAGCCAGCCCAAGTGCAAGGCGGAACTCGAATGTCTTGTCACGTTGTTTGGATGCAAAACGCTTTGCTAATGCGTGCATTTCCAGTGCCAACCACATGAGTCGATGTCGCTCAGGTTGTTCGAGTACCTGGAGTCTGTAACACGACACCATGAATACAGAAATATCTTGCACATAGTCCATCTGCCGTGAGCGATGCAGATCGATAAAGTTGATTCGTTTCTCTTGGGGATCAAAGATGATGTTATCGAGATTAAAGTCGCCATGGATATAAACCGAAAATGGTGCGGCGATTTCTCGTTTCTTCGCATCGCGAATCAATTGTTTCAAACCCTTTGTCTCAGTTCCGCAGAGATTTGTCGTTGGAGAGTCAAAGGTCGGGTGTAAGGACAAAATATCAGGCAAACGTTTTTCGAGCTGGCTCATGAATTGAGCATGACTTGGAGCTTCATCTTCTGTTTCTTTCCAGACTTTGCGTAACGTCACTCCAAGCTGTTTAATTGCTGCAGTGAGTAGTGCCTCAGACTCGTTCAAAACAATATTTTCAAAAGTGAGGCCGCTCAAATGTTCGATGAGGAGTGATGCGTTTTCGCCTTGTTTCTTATACGACAGCACTTTTGGTGCAAGACCTGGATAGAGTTCATGCCAGGTCTCAAATCCATCTTTTTCTTCCTTTAACTTTTTACGCTCACCGTCTTTGAATATTGCCGTGTATTCATCGGCACCGGCTTGGGTCACTCCAGATATTGCACTGCCTGAACGAGTTTCTGCGATGGTCTCAATGCGAATTTGATTATCGTGTGTCTCTAAGTCATCTTGCAGCGCTTCAAGCGAATAGAATCGATCGAAATTGATGGCTTGCCCTAAAACAGCAGATAGAAGTGATTCGCTGATTGAAAATAGTGTTTCGCCAATTTGTTGAAAACTGTGGGCTGCAAGAATGATAGCGACCATTTCGCGCCCATTACTTTTTCGGATTTGATCAATGCATGCGCTCTCGAGCCGTTTATGGTGTTTTTCTATTTTCTCTGCTGTTTTGCGTATCCGGATTGCTTGCTGTGTATTGGCCTCTGAAATCGTTGGGCCAATCAATGCGAGTCCGGTTTTGAGTTGTTTAAAAATGGGCTTAAAGACTTTCTCGTCGACCAATTCAATGTCATCAATCGGTTGTGCTTGGCGAACGATGATGCGCGAGAGTTCAGTGATTCGGTCGAGTTCCTGAGCGATGGATTCGATCGCCTGAAGGCGAAGTCTTGTCTCTTGGGGACGCCGACCTTTTTGGTTAACCCAACATGCATTTTGAATGCGAACTCGAAGATTATAACTGTAGCCTGAGCGGTCGAGGATACGTTGACCCGAAGCCAATGATTGCTTGAGTAGATGCTCCTCAAGGTGAGTCGTTTGCGATTCCACTTCAGCAATTAAAAACAAGAGATTATCGCGAATGGCTTTGGGGAGTTTGATCATGAATTAAATCGTGCCCTCTACGATGCAGTGAGGGAAGTCATGATACAAGCATGTAAGAACGTACTGGATTTGCATACCCATTCCTTGGTTACTTAAAAGTGTGCCAAAATTTGATCAGTTTGTACGGTCTTTTTGTTGTGAAAGCGCACTATAGTCGCTTTGTTTTCAAGGTTTTAATGAATTTAGAATTAACTGCACGATTGATCAGGGCACCAGAGCTCGGACCCCGACTCACAGTTTTGTCGGGAGGGTCTGCATTTAATGAGACCGCTCGTGTGCTGAAGCGATACACACAGCATGGGACTCATTTGTTAACACCATTTGATTCAGGTGGGTCGTCTGCGATTCTCAGGCAGGCTTTCGATATGCCGGCCGTCGGCGATTTAAGAAGCCGCTTGATGGCGCTAGCGGATGAGTCGCTTTCCGGTCATCAGGCGGTGGTCAAATTATTTGCGACACGCATTCCAGTGAGTGCGCCGGATCGAATGATCGAAGTCCTTTTGCACGGCCTGAAGAACGGGTCGGATAAGCTCCTTCGGCAAATTGATGAGCCAATGCAAACCAGTGTGAATCGTCTCTTGGCACGCTTTTTTGAAGCTGCTCCCAGTGACTTCGATTACCGTGGCGCGAGCCTCGGTAATTTGGTCATGACAGGGGCGTATCTCGATCATCACAAACGGCTTGATCCCACTGCCGCTCTATTTTCTCGATTGATTAAGGGGCAAGGCGTGGCGCGTGTTACCGTCGATGCGAATCTTCATTTGGGTGTGATACTTGAGAATGGCGAAACGATTTTGGGTCAGCATCTCTTAACAGGCAAAGAAGTCGATCCGATCCAGAGTCCAGTTCGCGAAGTATTTCTCAACCGCGGATTAGAGCGCGAGTCGCGAATAACCGTCGCGATTAAACGAAAGACACGTGCGTCGCTGATCGAATCGGATTTGATCGTATTCGCTCAAGGGAGCTTCTACTCGAGTCTTCTAGCGAATGTGCTACCGAAAGGGGTTGGTTCTGCAATCGCTGACAGTCAGGCGAAAAAAGTATGGATTCCAAACCTTGGGGTTGATCCCGAGCAAATGGGCTTAAGTTTTGAAGAGAGTCTTATTCGTTTGGTTGACACATTATTGAACGATGCGGGCTCTGCCGAACCCCAAGATGTATTAACCCATGTTGTGGTTCACCCGACCGCGTCATACCAGGGCGAGATTCCTTTCGAGATGATGGCGAAAATGGGAATTGTGCCGGTCTACCTAGAGCAAACGGATAGGGGCGGTTTTTGTCCGAAAGCCTTATCCGAAACCCTGTGTAGTCTGGCGCTCGCAAGCCTTTAAATTCGTTTCTATTTCAGGGTCAGGCATCCTTCTGGTAATTCGATACCAGACCATCCGTTTACAATGAATTGACGAATATTTTGATGGTCAGAGCCTGTAGGTGTGTCCGTCACTGAACGAAAATGCTCTGCAAAACACAAGAGTGTTTCAGTTTCGTCGAGGTTGTGAAGACGCGCAAAAGAGAAGACCTTTGCTGACCCCTGATTTTCTCCTGCCTCGTTATTAATCGCGCCATTGGTGAATGCCGTCGGCTGATGATCATAGTGCGTATCGATCAGTGTGATGACATCTGCAAATTGAATCGATTGAGGATTCGTTCGCAATGTCTCTATAAACCGTGTGATGTCTTTCATACAGAGCAGTCTCGTTCATTTAAATCAGTGAAGAAAAAAGGCGCCGAGAAGGCGCCTTTTTTTCGTATGGTGGAGACGGCGGGAGGCTCCCCTTATTTGGCCTTAACACCTAGATATCAATGATATAGCGTTCTCCAGTAGTTGAAAACTCCATACAAACTCCATACATTTAATGTATGACCCGTCGATATCGTCATGACTATCTTACCATCAATCGGAGCAAGTCGAAGAACTGGATGCTCAATTTTCGGGTGCCCGAGTCTCATCGGAACCAGCCGCCATTTGCTGGTCGCGAAACTTATCAGTGCTCGACTAGAACGCCCGATTTACAGGAGGCTTGTCGATTTCGCGATACTTTTTTCAAAGAACATGGGCTATTTGGTTTCAGTGATGAGTCATCGCCGGCAGAGATTTACTGGAAGACCTTTAGTGGCGACGAGCGGGTTAGCGATGAAGAGCGTGAGCTTCTGCAAGAGGTGGTTGAAGACACCGTTGGTCTTGGATCGAAACTCCCAGAGTCTTATGCCAGTCGTATCGCTGGAGATCGGAATCGTGAGCAAAGCCTGCGCGAACCATTGGCGACTATTCAGCACCAGCATCCTCTTCACTTGGTGACGTTACACGATGAGTACCTGAGTTATCGGTCGAGCGACTTTGCGGTGAAGACCATCAGTCGCAGTCGTCGGG
>CBFHIN010000016.1:0-35061 GCA_965655875.1 Litorivicinaceae bacterium
TGGCGAAGACATCATTTCTGCCGGAGCGGCACCAGAAGGCATCTACATCATTATCAAAGGTCAAGTCGAGGAGTACGACGAGACCATTGCCGGTGATCGAGACGTACAGCGTGTTGCCCAATATTCCGAAGGCGATCTATTCGGCTCGTTAGCTGTGCTAAAAGGCCATGCTAAGGATAAATACCAAGCATTTGAGGAGTGCATTTGTCACTTAGTACCTGCAAAAATATTCCTCGATTTGGTTCATGACAACCCAGAATTTCGACACTTTTTCCATAAAGGCTTGGCTACTATGGAAAAACAAAAAACCAGAATGAGCGTACCTCCAGGCAGTGATGATTTTAGTTTGGTACGTATTCGAGACTCTGTGTTACGCCAACCTGTCATTGTTCCTCCGACGACATCTATTGCTGACGCCGTCGCGAGAATGCGCCGAGATCATATTGATTGTGTGCTCGTCGATTGTGATACCTGTGAATCGAAATATGGACTTGTGACCGGAACTGATTTACTCGACGCTTTGGCGATTGAAGGAAAGACAACCGTTTGCGCTGTCGGTGATATTGCAACGCGTGATTTGATTACTTGCGACGCGAATGACTTCTTATTTAATGCATTGATTCTCATGACACGGAAGCACGTCAAACGTGTGGTTATCATGGATGAGGGCTTAGTTGTCGGTGTGAGTGAACTGACCGATATTTTGAGTTACCTCACTGGGCAAACCCACCTAATGGGTGTGCAAATCGAAAAGGCAAAAACTGTTGAGGAGCTGAAACACGCGTCGAAAGCCCTAAATGCATTGATACGCACACTGAACGCCAAAGGCGTAAAAATCCGCTTCATGATGGAGCTTTTAGCGGCGCTGAATGGCCGCTTAGTAGCGAAACTTTATGAGATAACAATGCCTCAGTATGTTCTCGATAACACTGCGCTAACAGTCCTGGGGTCTGAAGGCCGGTGGGAGCAGATTGTCAAAACAGATCAAGATAATGCGTTGATCATTTCAGACCACTTTAACTGGGATGCCGAAGAGCGGACAAAACTCTTGAAGCAATTCACAGAAGATTTGATTTCCATCGGTTTCCCGCGATGTCCGGGCAATATCATGGTCAGTAATCCCGTTTGGTCTAAAACAACCTCGGATTGGAAAAAGACAATGCAGTCCTGGACAAATGACATGTCTGAAGAATCTCAGATGAGAATGGCAATCTCTCTAGATGGACATTTTGTTGCTGGTAATAAAGCGTTGTTTGAGGAAATGTCGCTTTGGGCTCATGAGAATCTGCGTGGCAATGATATTTTCCTCGCACACTTCGCGCAGCCGGTCATGACTTTTGGAGTGCCATTAACTCTTTTTGGTAATGTCAAAAAAGATGCAGAAGGCCTCGACATCAAAAAGGGTGGTATTTTCCCACTGGTACACGGCGTACGGGCGCTTGCCTTAAAATATCGGTGTCGTCAGACCAACACTTACCGGCGTATCGAAGAATTGATCGATAAGGGTGCGATTCATGAACGCTTGGGTCGAAATTTAGAAAGTGCTCTTTCCTTATTTATGCAGTTACGCCTCGATACACAGCTGCAACAACTTCAAGACGCTGGAACTGATGATGGTTCAAAGGTCACACATAACCGTATCCAAGTGAAGCATCTGAATCGTTTGGATCGTGATTTGCTACGCGAGGCGTTGCATGTAATCAAAGAGTTTAAGGAGTGGTTAGCTCTTGAGCTCCATATTCGGGGTTGATGCATGCTGACGCGAACGATAAAACGCTTGGCGGATCGATTCAAAAACAGAAACTCTGACTTTAAGGGACTCTTTGAGTCATATGAGGGAACTGACATTGTGTCGCTCGACTGCGAGATGACTGGGCTTGATACCAAGAGTGATCATATTGTGTCGATCGCAGCTGTCAAAATTGATGGTAATCAAGTGAAAACGGGTAACGCGTTTGAGGCAATGATCGACCATGGCGCGTGGTTATCAGAAGATGCAATTCGAGTACATCAGATACGAAAAGTGGATCTCGAGGATGCAGTCTCGATTGATACTGCTGTGATGGCTTTAATTGAATTTATCGGGAATCGCCCGATTCTTGGGTACAATATTCAATTCGATTTAAAATTTTTAGACCGATACACGAAGCCGCTCCTCGGATTCTCATTACCCAATCGAATTATTGAGCTGAGCGATGTGTATCGAAAGGCAGTTGTGAGCAAACATCCGGATGCAGTTCCTCATCTGGGATACGAAGACATTCTTCATGAACTTGATGTGCCAATTTTGGGGCGTCACACGGCATTGGGTGATGCGACGACTGTTGCGTTGGCCTATGTCAAATTGAAACGAAGACGATGACACGAAAAAACGATCCACACGCGTTTGAACGCGCTAAACGCCAACAACGATTACGACGCTTAACAGGCCAAGCAATTGGCGACTATCGGATGATCGAAGAGGGCGACAAAGTGATGGTGTGCCTGTCTGGTGGCAAAGACAGTTATGCGTTACTTGATATGCTGATTTCGTTACGAAAGTCTGCGCCTGTGTCGTTTGATTTGATTGCCGTCAATTTGGATCAAAAACAACCTGGGTTCCCAGAGCACGTGTTGCCTGATTACATGGCGACGAAAAATGTTCCATTTTATGTGATCGAGCGCGACACCTATTCCACAGTCAAGCGTGTGGTTCCTGAAGGAAAAACAACATGTGCGCTGTGTTCGCGACTGAGACGGGGCACGCTGTATGGCTTCGCTGAGGCCAACGGCGTAACGAAAATTGCGCTCGGTCATCATCGCGATGACATCGTAGAGACTTTATTTTTAAATTTATTCTTCGGGTCGAAAATGAAAACCATGCCACCGAAACTTGTTTCTGACGATGGACGGTATGTTGTTATTCGACCGCTGGCGTACTGTAAAGAATCGGACTTGGTACAGTTTGCGACGGATCAGAATTATCCCATTATTCCGTGTAATTTGTGTGGATCCCAACCGAACTTAAAGCGTGCTGAGATCAAGGCAATGATTGCTGACTGGGAAAAGCGTTTCCCTGGACGTGTCGAAAACTTATTCCGAGGGCTGCAAAATGTTGTGCCTTCCCACCTGATGGATTCGGAACTGTTCGATTTCGAGAGCCCGACTCCCGAGGATCTGTTGGCATACCGGCAGGCCCATCCGCTCAACGATGCGTCAGAGATCAGAGAGGCTTTAGCGGAGGCGGAGCTCAACCCTTGGGCTGGCGTGAAGGACGAAACGAGTCAAATCATCCAGACAAGTGGAGCAACAGTCCATAATCCATAGAGCACGATAAGCACTCCTGAAACGTGTCGAAAAGCGTTGCTTTTTAAGGCAAAGCTCACGTGAGCACTTAAATAACCGGCGCCTAGTATCGCCGGTAACGTGCCAAGTCCGAAAAGAAACATTTGGATGCCGGCTTGGCCAGCATGTGCCGTGGAGGCTGACCACAAAAGTGCCGAATAGACGAGTCCACACGGTAGAAAGCCCCAGGCGAGTCCATATTGAAAAGCATGTTGTATCGAATCTGGACTGGCCTTCGATCGAAGTGTTCGCACGATAGGCGAGATGAAACGTTCGCCGAGTTGTTCGATCGATTGGATACCGCGCCACCAGTTACTGATCCATAGCCCCATCGCGATCAGAATCAGTCCTGCGAATAAGCGGAACACGACAACGAAGGTTTCATGATCACCTCGAAGCCATCCACCTAGCATCCCGAAAAGAACACCAAGCGTGGTGTAGGAGAAAACGCGCCCAGCAGACGCGCTCGTGATGAGAGTCCAAAAACGGGCTCCTTGTCGGTCGTTTTCGGGAACTGAGAGACTAAATGCTGCAGTAATTCCGCCACACATAACAAGACAGTGTGCGGATCCTAAGAGTCCAATGAAAAAGGCAGCGCCTGCCCCAATTGGATCAGTACATAGTTGTTCAATCATTGCCTGTACGTCGCTTGCGCTCTTCCTCGATGGCGCGTTTGTGTAGCTCATCATCGTCATCAAAGAGAATATCTGAGCCCGATCGTTCTAGGTCGTCGAATTGTTTGCTCTTCACAGCCCAGTTGAAAGCCCAGATAGCTAACGCGAGCAGAATGATGGAGAGTGGAATCAGTGCGTAAATTGCGTTCATGAAATCTTACCAAGCCTCAATGCGTTACTAATTACGAACAGACTTGACGCAGACATGCCGATGGCAGCAAGCCAGGGTGGAACCAAGCCACTCATCGCAAAAGGAACCGCAATCACATTGTAAATGAGTACCCAGAATAAGCTCTGCTTAATCACTTGGGTTGTTTTTTGTGCTGTTTTTCGAAGCCGAATTACGCTTTTGAGTTCCGATGACAGGAGAACAGCACCTGCTGACAGTCGAGTTAAATCAGCAGCCTGTGCAAATGTGATACTTCCGTTGGCTGCTGCTAAAACAGGCGCGTCGTTCAAGCCATCGCCCACCATGACAGTTGATTCCGAGATTGTCTGAACATGCTCCAATTTCGCCTCGGGCCGAAGTCTGCCATAGAATTTTGGTATATTCAGCGCGTCAGCGACGACTTTCGCACGATCGGTCCGGTCACCACTGATCAGTGTCGTGTCTACTCCTGCCAACTGAAGATTTGAAATAGTTTCTGCCGCGTCAGTGCGGATTGTATCGTCAAGAGCAACCGATATCTGAGGGGAGCCATCGCAAACCAGTGTGATTTGAAGTGCACTTGGGTAGTTCTGATTCATTTCATCATCGGTCGCTTGACGAACTTCATACACTCGTCCCTGATATCGCCCTGTTATTCCTTGTCCAGCAATCTGTGTGATGTCTTCGATGGCTACAGTATCAATGTCTCGAAATGCGCGCGCGATCGGGTGGTTTGTACCGTATTCGAGACCAGCTAAAATTGCGAGCGCCTCGTTCTGGTCGACCCTATTAAATGTCGTCACGGCAAGCCGTTGGAATTGTCCTTCGGTTAGCGTGCCGGTCTTATCGAAGAGCCAGTGTTTGGAACGAGCAAAAGCGAGCAGTTGTGTTGGGTTTAGTAACAAAATTCCAGCGCGTCTAAGACGTCGAATTGTCGCTGTCCAAGCGGTAGGAATCGCAAGTGATAGAGCACAAGGACAGGTGACAACCAGTACTGAAAGTGCATTTTCAAATGCCAGTTCAGGATCTGTAGACCACCAGATCACCAACGTTATCGCTGATAGGGTCAAGACAGAGGCAATGAACCAGCGGATCAGCGGTTCAATCCACCGCGATTCGGGAGTCTCTATGGTTTCTGCTTGCCGTGCGAGATGTTCTAAACGACCCAGAAAAGCATTTTTCCCAATTCGAAGAACATGGGCTTCCAAAATGTTGGATCCATTCACTGAACCTGCAAGGATTTCGTCGCCTTGATGCACGGAAACGGGTTCGAACTCTCCAGTGAGTGCTTGCGTATCAACAGATGCAGCGAAGGACGACAACTGAAGATCGACCGGTGTTTGTTGCCCAGCGCCCAACTGAATAAGATCACCTGGCTTCAGGGCAGACACAGGCACTTGCTCATATTGCCCATCTGAGCGTCTGCGAGCCATTGTCATTGGCATCGGACGTGATTCCACCGGTGTATCCAGAACTTCATGCCTTGCTTTTAGCTCTAAAAATCGACCAGTCAAAAGAAACAGCGTAAACATAGAGACTGAATCAAAATACACTTCGCCAGTCTCAGACAGCGTGGCGATGATGGAAGCGCTCCATGCGAGAGAGAGTGCAAGTGCGACAGGAACGTCCATACCGAGGTTTCGATTGTGAAAATCTCGCAAAGCACCTGAGAAAAAGGGCTTCGCTGCATACAACATGACGGGGATCGACATGAATAGTGAGATCCATCGAAGGAAGTTTCGTTGATCACTATCGATGAACGATGCGTCACCCACGTAAAGTGCTGTTGCGACCATCATAACTTGCATGGTGCCGATAGCAGCAACTCCAATTCGTTTTATCAATTGGCGTCGTTCAGTTTTACGCGCCTGAAAAGCGTTCTCATCTGTCAAAAGGGTTGCGGTATAGCCCAATTGATCTAATTGCCCCAGACTCGATGACAGATTCGTTTGGTTGGGATTCCATCGGATTGTCAGTGTTTGTCGTCCGAGGTGCGCATGGTTTGCAAGAATGCCATCGGTTGCAGACAGTACTCGCTCTAAGAGCCATGTACAGGCTGCACAGCGAATCTGCGGTATCGATAGTTCGATTTCAAGAATCCCATCGTCAAGCTCGATGGTGTGCTGCTCCAAAAACTCGGCATTATCAAATAACGACCAATGGGTTTGTTGTTCAGGTCTTGGAGAAACAGTATCGCGATATTGATAAAACGATGTCAGGCCTTGCGCCTGAATCCAGTCAACGGCTCCAGCACAACCGTGGCAACAGAGATGTCGGTCTTCACCATCAACCAAGCGGTGAATTGTTTCATCTGGTGGGCATGGATCACCACAATGGAAGCACTGCTGATCCTTATGGGGCAACGCGAAGAGGCTCTTTTAAAGGTAAAAGTACTCGAGACGTCATGCGCCATGAGTTATCTGGAGCTGTGAGTTCTAAATTTCGCGGGCCTGCAGTCATCGAGGGAATCGATGCAGTAAAAAACCCTGGTCTGATCGCTTCAAACTGAAAAATGATGTCATCCCGAGCTCGTGTTGGTGATCGGAAAGCACCTGAAATGGTTGTCACGGCTTGGGCTTGCCCGAAGTCGAGTTGAAGTAGAACGTCACCGGTGATTTCGTCCATAGTTAATATTCCAGAAATACCTAACGCTTGTGCTTTCTCGTCACGTTCCATATTTTCGTTATACAGAACCCCTTGCCGATAATAATCGTCGGTTACGAGCCCATCGTTGGTGTCGATTGCGATACCAAGCATACTGAATCCAACAATCATCGATGTCGCGATTGGTGCTAAGAAGAACCACGGCCATGGTTCTTTGTACCAAGGATTTGGTTTTTTCATTTCCAACGGTCAGGCCCTATAAATGTTGATTCGACGGTCACTTCGTTTTCAGGCTGTTTAGCCGGTTCAATAACAAAACTTACGGGCAAGCGTGAATTTGCAAGCATATCGGGTGCGATTTGCACTTGATAGACTTGAACACGGGTTTTCCCAGGAGACAGCTCGAGCGTTGGCGGACCAACGAGTCGTGCACTTGGATGTCCCTCGAAATTGACCTCGTAAATTTCGTTAAGCGACGTCTTATTAAATAGCGTCAATGTATATGTGTTTTCAATCTCACCGGCTTTTGTTTCATGGAATAATGCGCCGCGGTCACGGGTGATTTTCGCTTCCAGCGTGGGCCGATTCGCTAACGCGTATGTAAACGCGACACACATCACGACCATGGCAACGCCATAACCGATTAATCGCGGTCTTAGCCAATGTGTCTTGCCGCCACTCAACTCATGCTCGGTCGCATAACGAACCAGTCCATGCGAGTAATTCATTTTATCCATGATCGAATTGCATGCATCGATACACAGAGCACATTGAATACATTCATATTGGAGGCCGTCTCGGATATCGATTCCTGTTGGGCAAACCTGAACACACAGGCCGCAATCGACACAGTCACCCTGTGACTGATCAATTTTTGCTGACCGTTTCCGACTACCTCTGGGTTCACCACGTTCGGTGTCATAGGCAACAATCAAGGTGTCTTGATCAAACATGACAGACTGAAAACGTGCATACGGACACATGTGGATACACACTTTTTCTCGCAAATAACCTGCATTCAAGTAGGTGGCGACGGTGAATAAGCCAATCCACAAATATGCGGCCAGAGATGCTTGACCTGTCCAGTGATCGATGACCAGTTCGCGAGCAGGTATAAAATAAGCAACAAAGGTGAATCCCGTAGCCCATGCAACGCCCATCCATAACGTGTGTTTTGCTACTTTTTTCCGAAATTTATCCGGAGTCATTGGCGCTTTATCGAGTTTAATTCGAGCATTCCGCTCACCTTCAGTGTGACGCTCGATTGCCATAAATATTTGCGTCCACACGGTTTGAGGGCAGGTGTAGCCACACCAGATTCGGCCGCCAAATACGGTGACGAAAAATAATCCAAAGGCACAGATAATCAAAAGCCAAGACAAAAGGACTAAGTCTTGTGGCCAAAATGTGGCGTTGAATACGAAGAACTGACGATCTGGGAGATTGAACCAGACCATTTGTCTATCGCCCCAGTTAAGCCAGGGAAACAGATAGAACATAAACAGCATTACGATTCCGGCTGTCAGACGGATATTCTGGAAGAACCCCGTTGTGCCTCGAGTGTAGACGCCTTGTGCTGTTTGGTAGGCGGGGGTGTGCCGGTGTGCAAGTCGCTCACCGGCATCTGTTTGAACCTCAACCGTCGGTATGCGGTCGCTCATCGGCTTACTGCTGGCTTAGGCTGTAAACGTAGGCTGTCAGCAAGTGAACCTTATCTTCACCAAGGCGAGGCAGTTGTGCGGGCATGACACCTTGGCGCCCATGACGTAACGTTTGCTTGACCGATTCCAATACCGTTAAGTTTGGTGCTTTATATAACCACACATCGTCTGCGAGATTTGGAGCACCAAGCATATGCATGCCTTCGCCTGTCGGTAAATGGCACGCTGCACAATACGTTTGGTAATGCACTTGCCCTTTTGCAGCAAGTGCTTCGTCATGCGCGCGCCCAGAGAGACTAACCACAAAGTGAGACGTCTCTTCAATCCCCGAATCTCCAAGAATGCCTTGCCATGCTGGCATATTCGCAACGCGGCCAATATTTAAAGACTCTTTGATTTTTTCTGGAGAGCCACCGTATAACCAATCTTCGTCGGTCAAATTCGGAAAGCCATAAGCGCCTTTGGCACCTGAACCGTGGCAGACTGCGCAGTTATTTGAGTAGAGACGACCACCGACTTCCAAAGCGGCTGGATCGTTGATCAGTTCATCAATCGATTTTTCACCGAAAGCAGCAAACACCGGGCCGTATTTCACTTCGGCCGCAGCCATTTCTTCTTCCCATTGACCGGTCGACGACCAGTTCAAAATACCTTGGAAATTTCCAAGACCTGGATACAGCACAAGATAACCAAGCCCAAATACGATGGTGCCTAGAAATTTGAGGTACCACCAACGAGGTAGTGGATTATCGTATTCTTCGATCCCATCAAACGAGTGTCCGACTGTATTTTCAGTTTCTTCTTTGTATGGTTCTGATTTGCGGACTGCAACGACGAGCCACAAACAGCCAAAGATGACGAGCAATGTGATGATTGCGACCCAGATACTCCAAAATGTTGGCAGTGAATCATTAAACATCAGTGTTTATCTCCATTTGGTGTATCGACTGGCTCATCGTCCAGAATCGAGTTGGCTGCATCATCAAACCGGGCTTTGTTTTTTGGGCTGTAAGCCCACCAACCGATACAGATGAACATCACCAACATGATCACACTTAGAACGCCGAGCCAGTCGTAATACGTCATTTCCTACCGATCCTTCATTGCAAGGCCAAGCCCTTGCAGGTACGCAATCAACGCTTCGATTTCTGTTTTCCCACGAACCGATTCGCGAGCAGTGGCTATTTCCTCATTTGAGTAGGGAACACCGAGGTTTTGTAATGCTTGCATTTTCGCTGTGGTGTCTTCCCCTGACAGTGTGTTTTGGAATAACCATGGGAACGACGGCATATTCGATTCAGGGACGACGTCGCGTGGGTTGTACATGTGCGCGCGATGCCAGTCATCGGAATACTTGCCACCTAACCGTGCAAGGTCAGGTCCAGTCCGTTTTGAGCCCCACAAGAAAGGACGTTCCCAAACTGATTCTCCAGCGACCGAATAATGGCCATAACGTTCAGTTTCTGCCCGGAATGGACGGACCATTTGCGTATGGCACACATGACATCCCTCTCGAATGTAAATGTCGCGTCCTTCGAGCTGGAGAGCAGACCAAGGCTTCATGCCTTCGATCGGCGTGGTGGTTTTTGACATGTGAAAGAGTGGAACGATCTCAGCGAGACCACCAAAACTAATCACAAGAACGATCAACCCACCGAGAAGTCCGAGGCGCTTTTCAATATAAGCGTGTGATTTCATGTCAACCTCCGAATGCCGCAGCTGGTTCTGGTTCGCTGGTATCGCGAATGGTGTCTTGTTGCTTCGCATCCTCAACAGTCATGTAGACGTTATAGAGCATGATGACCATGCCAAGTAGGAAGAAAGCGCCTCCGATTACTCGAACGATGTATCCCGGATAACTGGCCTCGAGACTGTCGACGAAGCTGTAAGTGAGCGTTCCATCTGGGTTCACCGCTCGCCACATCAACCCTTGCATGATTCCATTGACCCACATCGCCGCGATGTACAGGACGGTTCCGATGGTCGCGAGCCAGAAATGCAGATTGATTAATCGGATTGAGTACATCTGTGCAATACCAAGTACTTTCGGAATCAAATGGTATAGCGATCCAACAGAAATCATTGCCACCCAGCCGAGTGCTCCCGAGTGCACGTGGCCGATTGTCCAGTCCGTGTTGTGCGATAGTGCGTTCACGGTCTTTATCGACATCATCGGGCCTTCAAAAGTCGACATTCCATAGAACGAGAGTGAAACAACCAGGAATCGAAGAATCGGGTCTGTGCGGAGTTTGTGCCAAGCGCCCGATAGTGTCATTACACCGTTAATCATGCCGCCCCAACTCGGTGCGAGAAGTACAATTGACATGACCATACCGACTGATTGTGCCCAATCAGGGAGTGCAGAGTAGTGCAGATGGTGCGCGCCAGCCCACATGTAAGTCGCAATCAGAGCCCAAAAATGAACAATTGAGAGACGATATGAGTAAATCGGGCGGCCTGATTGCTTGGGCACGAAGTAGTACATCATCCCGAGGAACCCGGCTGTTAGGAAGAAGCCAACAGCATTGTGCGCATACCACCACTGAATCATTGCGTCCATCGCACCAGACCAAACGTAGTATGACTTCGTGAAGCTGATTGGGTACTGAACACTATTGACGATATGAAGCACTGCGATCACGAGAATGAACGCGCCTAAAAACCAGTTTGCTACGTAAATATGCGATGTGGTTCGTTTGGCGATCGTGCCAAAAAAGACAATGGCGTAGCAGATCCACACGACTGCGATCAGTATGTCGATCGGCCATTCAAGTTCCGCATATTCATGGGTTGTTGTCATGCCAAGTGGCAGCGTGATTGCTGCCAATACAATGACGAGATTCCAGCCCCAGAACGTGAATCGTGCGACATTTGGGAAGGCTAGCGTGGTGTGACAGGTACGTTGAACAATGTAGTAGGACGTGGCAAACAACGTACACCCGCCAAAGGCGAAGATCACTGCATTGGTATGCAGTGGACGGAGTCGCCCGAAATGTGTCCACTCTGAAGCAAGCAACTCTGGCCAAACCAACTGCGCGGCGATCAGGACGCCAACTGCCATCCCGACGATGCCCCAGACGACAGCCATAATCGCGAAGTGGCGCACAGTTCGGTAATCATAAGCAGGGTGAGCTACAGCGTGAGACATCCTGATCCTTCCTTTTATGACAAAAATATCTATCGTTAGTTTAAATAGTTATAAGCATGTAGGGAAGTCGCCAAACGTCTCAAGCGAACAAATTAGGTTTGTCCGCTGAAAAAGTGCGACTTCACTGCGTGTTGTGGTTATTATGATAGGAATGCATAGTATAAAACGGTTATAAGGCGGGTTCTACCCTCCTGTTATTGAGTTATGTCAAGAATCCAGTGAATAGATGAAATTACAACAGCTCCGTTACATCTGTGAAGTTGCCAACCATGACCTTAACGTATCTGCGACGGCACAAAGCCTTTTTACTTCGCAGCCAGGAATTTCTAAGCAAATTCGGCTCTTAGAGGAAGAGTTGGGTGTTGAAGTATTCGCTCGCAATGGCAAGCACTTGGTGGCGACAACGCCAGCCGGTGAAGAGGTTTTGCGTGTTGCAAGCGAGATTCTTCATAAAGTCGATGCGATCAAACAAATCTCCCAAGAATTCTCAGATGAGACCAAAGGAGTTTTATCGATCGCGACAACGCACACTCAGGCGCGATATGTACTACCGCCAATCATCAATCAGTTTATGGGCGAGTATCCAGAGGTTTCATTACAGATGCAGCAGGGCACACCAGCTCAGATTGCCGAAATGGCAGCGAGTGGCGATGTGGACTTTGCGATCGCGACAGAAGGGCTCGAACATTTTTCGAATTTATTATTGATGCCGTGTTATCAATGGAACCGTGCCGTGATTGTTCCAAAAGATCATGCGCTGGCGAAAATTCAAGGCCCACTGGCGTTATCAGATCTGGCGCGATATCCGATTGTTACTTACGTGTTTGGATTTACTGGACGATCACGCCTCGATGAGGCATTCGAAAAGGAAGGATTAACGCCGAAGGTAGTGTTTACTGCAGCTGATGCGGACGTTATCAAGACCTATGTTCGGCTAGGTCTTGGAGTCGGTATCGTCGCTGATATGGCACATGATCCGCAAACCGACGGCGACTTAGTAACAGTCGATGCGAGTCATTTATTCAGCCCAAGTGTCACGTCAATTGCGTTTCGTCGCGGTACGTTTTTGCGAGGCTATATGTATCGGTTCGTAAAATTATTCGCGCCACATTTATCACGAGAGGTGATTGGGAGATTCCTGCGTAGTCAAGGACGCGCCGAGGCCGAGAAAATATTCGAATCAGTCGACGTTCCACTACTTTGACACAGGCATCCGCCGTCTCAGTCCAACGTATTTTGCGGGACGACTACCGCATCGCCGTCCATCTATTCGAAAATCCACTTGGACGTGGCGATCTGATCTTATTGCATGGTGCGGGTGTTGCGAGTGAAGCGACATGGTACCCGATGATTTCAGGATTCTCGCACTATCGGCGAGTGATTTGCCCGGACCTTCGAGGAATGGGACGTTCTCATGCTCTGGATTTCGAAGACCGCCCGATTACGGCAGAGCTTGTTGCCGACGATATGACGTATGTGCTGCGTCGCTACGATGTGAATCAATGTCATATGGTTGGATACAGCTTTGGTGGTCTGATCGCATTGATGGTGAATGCTCGCTTACCGAAGGTGATTTCCGCATTGGTTCTCTTGGAGCCAGCTTTACTTGAGCGCGTATCGATCGGCGACTTGCGAATTGTTCGCGCGAAATACAGCGAAGCAGCTGAGGCTTTATTAACTGCAGCGGATCCGACCGTTGGCGTGACTCGGTTTCTCGATCTCATCGCTCCTCAACGCTCGAAGCATCCGCGAGTCGAAAGAATGACCGTGCAACGGCTTGCCAGTCGTCCCAAAGGCCTCGCTTATGCTTTGATGGCTGTGAATGAAGCCGCCTGGCAAGTTGATCGAACGACTCTGATTAATCGAGCTCCCCGCACTCTGAGTCTCGTTGGATCAAAAAGTATCGATGAAGCGCATGCGCTTCATCGATCTTTGATGAAGTCACGTCATGACTGGATTTATCAATCGGTGGCGGGAGTTGATCATGCACTGCCGTATCAAAAGCCGGGTGTCTGTGCTGCCCTAATCAATGAACATTTCGCGGTTTAGCGAGCGCCTTGACGCTTTCCTGTGACTTGAAGAATTCGTGCACTGATTTCCTCAACTGATCGTTCTGTAGTCGATAAGAACGGGATTGCATGACGTCGATACAATGCCTCTACTTCATTGACTTCATACTGACATTGCTTGAGTGATGCGTACCGTGAATCAGGACGTCGCATTTCTCGAATGGCCTGTAGTCGTTCGGGATCAATCGTAAGGCCGAAGAGCTTGGTTTTGTGTTTGCGCAGTGTGTCTGGCAGTTGATCATCATCCAGGTCATCTTCGGTTAATGGATAGTTTGCAACTTTGAGACCATATTGCATTGCAAGGTACAAGCTGGTTGGCGTTTTGCCTGAGCGCGACACACCGATGAGAATGAAGTCGGCTTGATCGTAGTAGCGAATACGCGCTCCATCGTCGTTATCGAGCGCAAAATTAATGGCATCTATTCGGCGAGCATATTGACCATCCGGTGCGACGGCGTGACTCATGCCAACCGAATAACTTGAGCCCTGACCAAGTTCGCGCTCAAGTGGTTTTAAGAAAGTTTGGAAAATATCCACTAAAAAACCATTACAGTCAGCGAGAACATCGCGAACCTCTTGATTGACAATTGTGTCGAATACGATCGGTGTGATGTTGTGCTCGACGCCAGCGGCATTGATTTCTGACACCGCTTTCTTGGCTTTTTCAACCGAATCCACGTAGGGGAGTGTGGTCTTTTCAAATTGGACTGCGTTGAATTGGCTCAACAACGCCTGCCCAAGGCCCTCGGCGGTCAGACCAGTGCCATCGGAAATAAAGAATACTGGACGAATTTCTGAGGTCATATTTAGTTCCAAATCATTTATACTATGCCGCTTTATCGATGGCCGACTGACGTTTCTCGAAGCAGTGCAAGGAAGCGAGCTTAGGATTAGTCTGCGTCAGCGGTCTCTTAGACACAATACGGAAGGGGATTCCTTTTGGACAATTATATCCTTTGGTTTGACGAGCTCGGCATGAACGATGTGGAGCGCGTAGGTGGAAAAAACGCGTCACTTGGCGAAATGATTTCGAATCTTGCTGGTGCTGGAGTGAGCGTGCCGAACGGGTTTGCGACGACTGCGCATGCCTACCGGGAATTTTTAGCCCATGAAAACCTTGCAGAACGGATCAATCAAGCGCTTGCGGCATTAGATGTGGAAGATGTTAACGCGCTTGCGAAGACAGGAGCGGAGATCCGTTCATGGATTATTGATACGCCATTCCAACCGGCTCTAGATCAGGCAATTGAAGACGCGTTTGCGAAAATGACGTCGGACAATGCATCGATGAAAGTGGCCGTTCGCTCATCAGCAACCGCTGAAGACCTTCCAGATGCATCGTTTGCTGGTCAACAGGAAACATTTCTGAATATCTCGGGGATTGAGAACGTCAAGCACGCGATCAAGGAAGTGTTCGCCTCGTTATTCAATGACCGCGCGATTTCCTACCGAGTGCATCAGGGCTTTGAGCATGAGCTGGTTGCATTGTCAGCAGGAATTCAGCGAATGGTCCGCTCTGAGACAGGCGCCGCAGGTGTCATGTTTACCATGGATACAGAGAGTGGCTTCCGTGACGTGGTATTTGTAACTGCAGCATATGGATTAGGTGAGACTGTCGTTCAGGGCGCTGTCAACCCAGACGAGTTTTATGTTCACAAGCCAACGCTTGATGCCGGTCGGCCAGCCGTTTTGCGTCGGACACGCGGTTCGAAATTGATCAAAATGGTTTACGCGGATTCTTCGCAGCCTGGGCGATCTGTCGAGACAGTTGATGTTGATCCAGAAGAGCGTCGTCAGTTCTGTGTCACCGATGCAGAAGTTGAATCATTGGCTCGACAGGCGTTGATTATCGAAAAACATTACGGACGTCCGATGGATATCGAATGGGCTCGTGATGGCGATGATGGCGAGCTGTATATCGTGCAAGCACGTCCTGAGACGGTTCAAAGTCAGCAAGACGGTCGCCAAATGGAGCGTTTTGTTCTGAAAGAGAAAAGTGAGGTACTTGCCGATGGGCGAGCGATTGGTCAAAAAATTGGCCAAGGTACTGTCCGTTTGGTGAAAGATATTTCCAAAATGGATGAAGTTCAGCCTGGTGATGTCTTGGTTACCGACATGACAGATCCCGATTGGGAGCCTGTAATGAAGCGTGCGTCGGCGATCGTAACCAACCGCGGTGGTCGGACATGCCATGCTGCAATCATTGCTCGGGAGCTAGGTATCCCAGCCGTTGTCGGCTGTGGTGATGCAACTGAACTCCTATCGACTGGGGTCGATGTGACGGTAAGTTGCGCCGAGGGTGATACCGGTCACATCTATGCAGGGATTCTGAAATATGACCATCGCGTGACGAGCGTCGATGCTATGCCTGAATTACCATTCAAAATCATGATGAACGTCGGTAACCCGGATCGTGCGTTTGACTTCCAGCGTCTTCCGCATGCCGGTATTGGTCTCGCGCGCTTGGAATTCATCATCAACCGAATGATTGGTGTGCATCCGCGGGCACTGATGGATTACGACACCTTGCCTGCAGATTTGAAAGAAGAAATCGCCGAGCGGATCGGTGGCTACGCCAGTCCAACAGATTTTTACGTTGAAAAGTTGGTCGAGGGTATTGCAACGCTTGGTGCGTCATTTGCACCTGAGCGTGTCATTGTTCGTTTGTCAGATTTTAAATCAAATGAATACCGCAACCTTGTCGGTGGACCGCTTTATGAGCCTGAAGAAGAGAATCCAATGCTCGGATTCCGTGGCGCATCTCGTTACATTTCGGAGTCATTCCGCCCATGCTTTGAGTTCGAATGTCGGGCTCTGAAAAAGGTGCGTGATGAGATGGGCCTGACCAATGTCGCCATCATGGTTCCGTTCGTTCGGACACTGGATGAAGCGGCGGCCGTAATTGAGCTACTGAAAGAAAATGGCCTCGAGCGCGGTAAGAATGGTCTTGAAGTCATCATGATGTGTGAGCTTCCATCGAACGCTGTGTTGGCTGATGAATTCCTTGAGTATTTCGATGGATTCTCAATCGGTTCAAACGACTTGACGCAGTTGACGCTAGGACTTGATCGCGACTCAGGAATTATCGCGGACGCTTTTGACGAGCGTAATCCGGCAGTGAAATTCTTGTTATCTCGTGCGATCGCGGCATGTAACAAAGCCGGTAAATACATCGGTATTTGTGGACAAGGTCCATCGGATCATCCGGATCTCGCATTCTGGTTGATGGAGCAGGGTATTGACTCAGTTTCGTTAAACCCAGATACCGTCTTAGAGACTTGGTTCTTCTTGGCTGATGCTCAGGATAACAAGTAATGCGATCCACGCCGGATTTGTGTGATGCCTACGAGGGCGGACTTTCCGTCCTCGAGCCATTGTTTACCAATTTTGGCGGGCGTGAACGGTTCTGCGGCGAAGTCGTCACAGTCAAATGCTTTGAAGATAACTCCAAAGTGAAGGAGCTCGCAGGAACTGCAGGTCAAAACCGCGTCATGGTTATCGATGGTGGTGGCTCACTTCGGCGTGCACTACTTGGAGATATGATTGCTGCCAATGCGCTTGCCAATGGTTGGGCGGGTTTCGTGATTTACGGTTCAATTCGCGATGTGGATGAAATCGGCGCAATGGATCTTGGCGTTCAAGCACTAGCGACCAATCCGATGAAGACTGAAAAGAAGGGCATTGGCGATGTGGATGTTGCTGTGACTTTTGCTGGTGTCACAATCCACCCCGGTGATTTCATTGCATGCGACAACAACGGAATTGTGGTGTCACCAATCGCGCTCGACGTTTAAGGCGCGAACAAACAGATATAAAAAAACCCCGACACCCTGAGGTGCCGGGGTTTTTTATTGATTGCGTTTAGGTAATCTCTGTCATAGGAATATTCGCTTCCTTCGCTTTTGCCTGAAATTCGGCAATCTGGTGGAAGTTCATATACCGGTAGATGTTGTCAGCCATTGAGTCGATGTCTTTGGCAAACTCCATGTACTCAGCGACAGTCGGTAATTTACCGATGATTGATGCCACAGCTGCGAGCTCCGCACTCGCTAAGTACACATTAGCACCGGTACCTAGACGATTCGGGAAGTTACGCGTTGACGTCGAGACAACGGTTGCATTATCAGCAACGCGTGCTTGGTTACCCATGCACAGTGAACACCCTGGCATTTCAGTGCGCGCACCCGCTTTACCGTAAATTGAATAGTAGCCTTCTTCCATTAGCTGGTGCTCATCCATCCGTGTGGGTGGAGCAATCCATAACCGAGTTGGAATAGAGCCTGCTTTCTTGAGCAGTTCACCAGCAGCACGGTAGTGACCGATATTGGTCATACACGATCCAATAAAGACTTCATCAATACCAGTTCCCTGTACTTCAGACAGTGGCTTCACATCATCTGGGTCGTTCGGGCAGGCGAGCAATGGCTCTTTGATTTCATTGAGATCGATTTCGATGATTTCGGCGTATTCGGCATCGGCATCGGCTTCCATGAGCTCAGGATTTTCAAGCCACGCTTCCATTGCCTTAATTCGGCGTGCGATTGTCCGTGCGTCACCATAACCGTCGGCAATCATCCACTTCAAAAGTGTGATATTTGATTCGAGGTATTCACGAATTGGTGCTTCATCCAGCTTGATCGTACAACCACCTGCTGAACGCTCTGCGGATGCGTCTGATAGCTCGAATGCTTGCTCGACAGTTAACGTTGGCAGGCCTTCAATTTCGAGGACGCGACCGGAGAAGATATTTTTCTTACCTTCTTTGCCGACAGTCAATAAACCGCGTTGGATTGCTGCGTAAGGGATCGCGTTGACCAAGTCACGGAGCGTAATGCCTGGTTGCATTTCACCTTTAAAACGAACCAAAACCGATTCAGGCATATCCAAAGGCATCACACCTGTGGCAGCCGCAAATGCAACAAGCCCTGAGCCGCCAGGGAACGAGATTCCAATCGGAAAACGTGTATGGGAGTCACCGCCGGTACCGACTGTGTCTGGGAGTAACATCCGATTCAACCACGAGTGGATGATACCGTCGCCAGGACGAAGAGATACGCCACCGCGATTCATAATGAAGTCTGGCAATGTGTGCTGTGTGTCCACATCAACAGGCTTCGGGTACGCGGCTGTGTGACAGAACGACTGCATCGTCAAATCGGCCTGGAAGCCAAGACAGGCGAGCTCTTTCAGTTCGTCGCGAGTCATTGGTCCCGTTGTATCCTGTGAGCCAACAGTGGTCATGCGTGGCTCACAATATGTGCCAGCACGGACACCTTCGACACCGCAGGCTTTACCAACCATTTTTTGAGCTAACGTATATCCTTTCGTTGACTCAACTGGCGATTGTGGTGTTCTAAAGAAATCGCCTGCGCCGAGTCCTAGCGCTTCACGTGCGCGAGTCGTCAGGCCACGCCCAACGATCAATGGAATACGCCCACCGGCACGAACTTCGTCAAGAATGACGTCACTCTTTAACTTAAATTCAGAGATGACTGAGCCCTGCTCGTTGGTAATGACGCCTTCGTAGGGTTTGACGACAATGACATCGCCCGTGTTCATCGAGGTTACATCACATTCGATTGGTAAAGCGCCCGCATCTTCCATCGTATTGAAGAAAATCGGTGCGATTTTTCCACCAATGCAGACGCCACCTGATCGTTTATTCGGGACAAATGGAATGTCATCACCCATATGCCAAAGAACCGAGTTAGTTGCTGATTTACGTGATGAACCAGTACCAACCACGTCACCGACGTAAGCAAGTGGATTCCCTTTTTTCTTTAGCTCTTCAATAGTCTCAAGTGGCTTATCCATGCGAGCGTTCAGCATCGCCTGTGCATGCAGTGGAATATCAGGACGGCTCCAGGCATCGACAGCCGGTGACAGATCATCGGTATTTGTCTCGCCAGGAACTTTATACACAGTGACTTTGATTTCAGCCGGTACCTCAGGCTTATTGGTAAACCATTCTGCATTGGCCCATGATTCCATCACCTCTTGAGCGAGTGCATTGCCTGATTGACGTTTTTCTTCCACGTCATGGAACGCATCAAACATCAATAGAGTGCTTTTAAGCGCTTCTGCCGCTGTTACTCCAACTTCCGTATCGTCGAGTAATTCGACCAGAGGGGGGATATTGTAGCCACCAAGCATGGTTCCAAGAAGACGTGTCGCATCGACGCGGGAAACCAGAGAGCAGGCGCTGTTGCCTTTCGCAACATCGGTCAAAAAAGCGGCCTTCACATACGCAGCTTCATCAACTCCAGCAGGAACACGGTTCGTCAGGAGGTCAAGAAGGAAATCCTCTTCACCGGCCGGTGGATTTTTCAGAAGTTTTGCCAGTTCAGCGACTTGGTCTGCGTTGAGTGGTTTTGGCACAATGCCTTCGGCAGCACGTTCTGCAACGTGAATACGGTATTCTTCAAGCACAATCATCGTCCTTGTTTAGGTTGAAGTGAGCGCGGTGGGTGGGTCTTTGTGAGAGCCGGATCACTGCGCGCTGAGGTGCGGGATTCTAGCAAAAAATAAAGAAGTCTGCGTCCACACTTGGTCGCAGACTCCCTGATTACGTTAGTTTTCGATTGGGTAGGCTGGCAACGTTGCCTTCGTCATTTGTCGGAGGCATCGAATTACTTGGCAGCTGTACCCGTATTCGTTGTCATACCAGACGTAGACGACGCAACTATTATTGCCAGTGGCAATTGTTGCGAGCCCATCGACGATTCCTGCGGCACGTGATCCGACAAAATCGGAACTCACAGCCTCTGGTGAGTTTGAGTAATCGATCTGCTTTTGTAGTTTTGAGTGAATCGCGACATGACGCAGATAATCGTTGAGCTCGTCTTTTTCGACGGGTTTATCGAGATTCAATTTCAGAATTGCCATTGAAACATTGGGTGTCGGAACGCGAATGGCATTACCAGTGAGCTTTCCTTTCAATTGAGGCAAGGCTTTGGCCACTGCTTTAGCCGCTCCAGTTTCAGTGATCACCATATTCAAGGCAGCAGCCCGTCCGCGACGATCGCCTCCATGGAAGTTATCGATCAAATTTTGATCGTTGGTGTAGCTGTGAACTGTCTCTACGTGCCCATTCTGCACGCCATATTTTTCATCAATGGCTGCCAGTACAGGGGTGATCGCGTTCGTTGTACAGCTCGCTGCTGAAATAATGGCATCGGCATCGGTGATGTCAGTGTGGTTGACGCCATGCACCACGTTTTTAAGATCTCCTTTACCAGGTGCTGTGAGCAAGACTCGGCTGGCGCCTTTTGATTGCAAGTGCTGAGATAGGCCGTCTCGATCACGCCATTTTCCGGTGTTGTCTACAACCAGTGCGTTATCGATGCCGTATGCAGTGTAATCAACTTCCGAGGGACTCGACGCATAGATGACCTGAATACGCTGTCCATTAGCGATGATTGCATTACTGTCATGATCGACTGTGATCGTTCCATCGAAGGAACCATGGACGGAATCGCGACGTAAAAGACTCGCGCGCTTCATCAGATCATTTTCGCCGTTCTTACGGATCACAATGGCGCGAAGGCGGATCGCTTCTTTCGATCCCGACTTAGCAATTAATTCGCGAGCAAGCAGACGTCCGATCCGACCAAAACCATAGAGCACGATGTCTGTTTTTTCTTCGGCGATAGGCGCATCACCTGTCGCACCCTTGAGCTCACTGGCAACGAAGTCGGTAAGGCTGCGACCAGCACCTAGGCGTCGAAAGTTGACAGCGAGTTTGCCGATATCGACGTGACAAGGGTTTAGATCGAGCCGAGCAACTTCGAGTAATACATCACGAGCTTCTTCTGCAGAAAGCTCTTCGTTTTCAACTTGGCGAGCGAACCGGCAACATTTGATGATGTTGATGACAGTACGATTGTTCAAAAGTCGTCCGAAAATTGAAGTTTCAATCGCATTTTCACGAAACAATCGTCCGATGATTGGCATCATCTCCTCAGCGGCTGCGACTTTGCTGTTCCAGTCCTCCATGGACTCGTTTAGAAGATCCAGTGACATACCATGTCCTCCCATTAATCTTGAGGTGTGATTGTGATCTTTTGCAGAGAGTAAAATCAACTAAATACGATTTTTCGAATTAATTATGACCAATATGATATTTATAGTCACAATTTGTTTTTGCGCACCGCACTATTGTTTTTTTGATGAAAGTCCTAACACAGTACTCATGACTAAAAATAACCACCGACTATCGCCATGCAAAATCGTGTAGCAACTCCATGTATCGGGTTGTGTTCTACAACCTATGGCGATTCCGTTTGTAAAGGATGCAAGCGATTTGCTCATGAAATCGTCGATTGGAATCGGTATGAAGACGAGCAAAAAGCGATTGTAATTGGGCGCCTTACGCAACTGATGCTCAATGTGGTTAATCGGTATTTGCTCGTTACCGATGCGGATTTGCTGAAACACATGCTGGACAGTCATAGTCTTCGTTATCGAAAAGACCAGCCTGCTGAATGTTGGGCATTTGATATGTTTCGCCAGACTCGAGGCCGGTTTGCACACTTGTCTGATCTTGGATTGGCAAAGCTGCCAGAAGTGAAATCTTTGTCTCATGCTGAATTATGGGAGGCCATGAATCAAGAATACCTCGCTGTTTCAGAGGGGCATTACGAGCGTTATTTCCGTCAGCCACTGGCATTCGACTGAGGCGAGGAGCCTTCGAGTTCCGAGTGCGTTATCCTATAGCGCCACAGGAGGTCGACGTGCACTATCCAACCATTGAAACGACTTTAGGTCATACCCCACTTGTTCGATTACAACGACTCAACGCGGAGCTTTCTCCTGACGTCACCGTCTTGTGCAAAATGGAGGGTAACAATCCAGCTGGGTCAGTTAAGGATCGGCCTGCATTTTTTATGGTGAAAGGTGCCGAGCAGCGCGGTGAAATCAAGCCAGGTGACAGGCTGATCGAAGCGACCAGTGGAAATACAGGGATCGCGCTTGCAATGGTGGGAGCGATTTTGGGATATCGCATGACGTTGATCATGCCCGACAATCTGTCCGATGAGCGCAAGCGCGCGATGACCGCATACGGTGCAGAGCTAATTCTCGTCTCTGAAAAACAAGGTATGGAAGGCGCTCGTGATTTGGCATTGCAAATGCAACATGATGGAGAAGGGAGAGTTCTCAATCAGTTTGCAAATCCGGATTGTCCGCGTGCGCATTATGAAACCACAGGTCCTGAAATTTGGGCTGATACGAAAGGGCAGGTTACGCATTTTGTGAGCGCCATGGGGACGACCGGAACTATTATGGGTGTGTCTCGGTATCTCAAAGAGAAAAAATCGGACGTCACCATTGTTGGTTTGCAACCGAGCGATGGATCGAAAATTGCTGGAATTCGGCGCTGGCCACTCGAATATCGTCCTGAAATCTTTGAGCCAGAGCGTGTCGATGTCACTCTAGACATTGATCAGCATGAAGCTGAGGACATGGCGCGTCAGCTGGCAGTGACGGAGGGAATTTTCTGTGGGGTAAGTGCCGGTGGAGCAGTCGCCGGTGCGTTGCGTGTCGCTCGGGAATTGGATTCCGGTGTTGTTGTTTGCATCATTTGTGATCGAGGAGATCGATATCTCTCAACGGATCTTTTTCCACGATGAATCAGCGCAACAGAAAACGCTCGCCTCGGCGTAAACAAACACCTGACTTTCCGATTCGCATCGACAAACTCTCACACGAGGGACGCGGTCTCGTCCGATGGGGTGACCGGATGCTGTTTGTTGATGGTGCACTCCCAGGGGAGCTTGTCACAGTTCGGATTACAAAAAAATCGTCCCGAACTGCAGAAGGTATCGCAAAAGAAATTTTGATCGCATCGCCCGAACGTGGAAAGCCCGAGTGTCCTCATGCTGAAATCTGCGGTGGTTGTTCACTTCAGCACCTGCCACATTCAGCTCAGATCGCGCACAAACGGCAAACACTGGATGAATTAATGGAGCGTGAGGGTGTCTCGCTTCAGAAAGTGGTCAGTCTTCCATCTCTGACTGGTCCGACACTTGGGTATCGTCGGCGCGCCCGCTTGGGAGTGCGCTGGGTGCAGGCAAAGGAACGGATACTGATCGGATTTCGAGAGCGCGCATCGAACTTCATTGCAGACATCGATGGCTGTCCAGTCCTTGACCAACGCATCGGTGGATCACTGGATCAACTCGAACGGGCGATTGGTGCACTTTCAAAGCCCGATCGCATTCCACAAGTCGAGGTGGCTGCCGGAGACGACGTCCTGGCGATTGTGATTCGGCATCTCGATCCATTGATTGATGCGGATCGCGCTGTTTTATCAACACTCGGTCAACACACTGGATGGCATATTTATTTGCAACCCAAAGGTCCGGACACCATTACTCGGTTGTGGCCAGCTGAGGGACCGACACAACTCACGTACCGGATCGGAGAGTTCGGTCTCGAGTATCAGTTTCAAGTCACTGATTTCACACAAATCAACGCAACGATCAACCGATCGATGATGATTCAAGCGCTGGAATTGCTGAATTTGAATGGCTCAGAGCGAGTTTTGGACCTCTTCTGCGGACTTGGAAATTTCACCCTGGCAATCGCAACTCGCTGTGCATCGGTTGTCGGTGTTGAAGTCTCGTCGACGATGGTTGAGCGCGTATTGCAAAACGCACGTCATAATTCTTTGGATAATGTATCGGCAGTCGCGTTTGATTTGACGCAATCAATTGCAGAACAGGCGTTTGCCAAAGAGCGTTGGGATACTTTAATTGTCGATCCTCCTCGTTCCGGCGCGAAAGAGGTGCTTGAAGAGCTTCCTCTGAAACACATTGAGCGGGTTTTGTATGTATCGTGCAATCCAGCAACCCTTGCCAGAGACGCCAAAATATTGAGTGACCGAGGATTTTCAATGACTCATCTGGGCATGATGGACATGTTTCCGCACACAGCGCACGTTGAATCAATGGCGCTTTTTGTGAACCGAGGAAGCCGTGGTTAAGGCTCGAGAATTGCATCCGATTCAGCTTGATTCGGATCTTTCCCTTGAGAACTGGGCAGAACGTTTTGCCAGAGAGGCACAGATCCAATCGTCTGAAAAACTCGCCAAAGCCATTGCACTGATTGAAGACGTTGAAGCCAAAGATGTGACCGCAAAAGATTGGAAAGGTCCCGATGCGCATCGATTTGGTTTGGAGATGGCGGATATTTTATCGACGATGCCGATCGATGAAGATGCATTGATTGCGGCACTTCTCTACCGATCGGTCCGAATTGAACGATTGAAGCTGCGTGACGTACGTGAAGAGTTTGGTAAGACCGTTGCTAAACTCATCGAGGGTGTCCAGCAAATGGCGATTATTAGTCAAACTCGTCAAGACGCTCCAAAGCAGTTTCTCGGTGCTGCTGAAAATCAGGCAGATGCCGTCAGACGCATGCTAGTCGCAGTGATCGATGATGTGCGTGTAGCACTGATTAAACTTGCTGAGCGAACAGCCGCTATTCGGGCAGTCAAATCCGCGGACAAGGCTCGTCGGATAAAGGTCGCTCGCGAAGTCTCGGAAGTTTACGCGCCATTGGCTCACCGACTTGGGATTGGACATCTAAAATGGGAGCTCGAAGATCTCTCTTTTCGGTATCTGGAAGAGGATGCGTATAAGCAAATCGCTCGCTCATTGGCCGAGCGGCGAGAAGATCGTGAGCGCTACATTCAGGAATTGGTTGATTCCATCCAAAATACGTTGACTGCTCAACAAATCCGCGCAGATCTCACTTGGCGTGCCAAACATATTTTTTCGATTTGGCGAAAGATGAAGCGTAAACAAGTGGATTTTTCACAAATTTATGATGTCCGCGCGATCCGAATTTTGGTTGATTCTGTCCGAGACTGCTACGCAGTCCTAGGACTTGTACATGGCGAATATCAAAGTATTCCTCACGAATTTGACGATTACATCGCCTCACCAAAACCCAACGGTTATCGTTCCTTACATACCGCTGTCATTGGGCCTCAAGGTAAAGTTGTGGAAGTGCAAATCCGGACTCAACAAATGCATGACGAAGCCGAGTACGGTGTTTGTGCGCACTATAAATACAAGGGAACCGATACCGATATCAGCGGCGAAGCCTACGAAGAAAAAATCGCGTGGCTTCGACAAGTACTTGATTGGCATGATGAAGTTGGGGATCTACGAGAGCTTTCTGATGCACTCCGTCAAGATGTTCTTGAGGATCGCATTTATGTCTTCACACGAGATGGTCACGTGGTTGATCTTCCTTCCGGATCTACACCTCTTGATTTCGCTTACAAGGTGCACACAGAAATTGGGCACTCGTGTCGTGGTGCAAAAGTAAATCAGAAAATCGTACCGCTTACTTATCGACTCAAAGTTGGGGATCGGGTCGATATTCTGAGGCAGAGCGATGCGCGCCCGAGTCGTGATTGGCTGAACCAAAGCCTTGGTTATTTAAAAACGTCGCGCGCACGAGCCAAGGTGCAGGCTTGGTTCAAGCAACTGGATCGAGAGCAAAATGTGACTGCAGGGAAGCATTTAGTTGACTCTGAGATCAAGCGACTCGCGATTGGCTCATTCGACCTTCGGGTGGTTTCAGAAAGCTTGAATATGCACTCCAGTGAAGATTTGTATGCGGCAATTGGAGCAGGTGATGTGAGGGTGGCGCAAGTCGTGGGCGCCATCAGCCGTTTGTCGGGATCGACACAGCGTGAATTAGATTTAGAACCTCGCCAAGCCTCCTCTCAAGAAAGGACTGACGGAATTCAGATTCGTGGTGTTGGGAAATTATTGACTCATATTGCGACCTGCTGCCACCCCGTCCCCGGCGACACCATTGTTGGCTACATCACCAAAAACCGAGGTGTGAGTATTCATCGCGATGATTGCGCAAATGTTCTAAGTCTCGAGGATGAGTCACCAGAGCGCATTATCGAAGTATCCTGGGGTGAAACTCAGATCGAAACTTACCCGGTCGAGGTTGAAATCAGTGCATATGACCGGCAGGGGCTTCTGCGCGATGTGACGTCGATTCTGGCCAATGAGCGTGTCAATGTGACCGGGATGTCGACACTCACTGATGCGCCATCGAATACCGCGCGACTCCAATTATCGATTGAAGTCGCGAGCTTATCGCAGTTATCGCAAGTCCTTGATCGAGTCCAGCGAATACACAACGTCATTGCAGCCAAGCGGATTCGGGCATCATGAGAAATGAATTATCAGATCTTGTTCACTTGATGGCTTGCCTTCGCGATACCGAATATGGATGCCCCTGGGATCGCGCACAGACATATCGAAGTATCGTTCCCTTCACGCTCGAGGAAGCGTACGAGGTTGCCGATGTGATTGAGCGCGGTGATTTCGACGAATTGAAATCAGAACTCGGCGATTTACTATTCCAAGTGATTTTTTACTCACGTCTTGCGGAAGAGGATGCACGTTTTAACCTCAGTGATGTGATCGAATCGATCGTCTCGAAATTACTGTCACGGCATCCCCATGTTTTTCCAGATGCGACCTTTGACAGTTTTGGTAAAAGCGAACCGTCGTCATTGGCGGAGATTAAGCAGACTTGGGAAGCCAAAAAAGAAAAAGAGCGCGCTGCCCGCGGACAGCTAGATTTATTTGATGATGTTCCATTGACGCTTCCTGCATTGTCACGGGCTCAGAAAATCCAAAAGCGTGCGACACGCGTCGGTTTTGATTGGTCATCGATCGATGGGGTGATGGCCAAACTTTTTGAGGAAGTTGATGAGTTCAAGCAAGCCCAAGAATCTGAGAATCAGACGGCCATGATTGAGGAATACGGTGACCTGCTTTTTACAATGGTCAGCCTCGCGCGACATGTTAACATCGACAGTGAGCAAGCACTCCGACTTGCAACACAAAAATTTGAATCCCGTATGAAGCAGGTGATGCACCTTGCTGATCGACAAAGGATCGATCTGACGATCGCAACTGACGACGAAAAAAATGGACTATGGGCTCAGGTCAAGGCGTCTGAACTCGATTGATATCCAAAGGATTGGAAGTTATGGAATTGCATCCGTCATTGCGCGATAACGTGCGTTTACTAGGAGAACAACTTGGTCAGATCATGGTGTCTGATCAAGGGTCTGAGTTTCTTGAACGCATCGAGCGATTACGTGGGTTATCGAAATCAGCGCATCAAGGCGATGGCCTTGCGCGAGATCAATTAATTGCAGAAGTTGCCGGCTTGGACGATGAAGAGCTGGTTTCAGTTGCTCGAGCGTTCACACAATTTTTAAACCTATCAAATATCGCAGAGCAGCATCACAGAGTTCGCAAAACACGCGGTGATTTTGGCGATAGTGATCCATACTTGGATGAAACAGCGCTTCCCAAATTATTTAATGAGATCCTTAAGACGCATTCGGCTGATCTGATCGTTGATACGCTGTCTGAGATGCAAATTGACCTTGTATTGACAGCACATCCGACTGAATCGATGCGACGAACGCTGATTCAAAAATACGAAAAAATTGCTGAGTGTTTATCTGAATTTGACGGCGGTGCACTGTCCCCAAGACGGGATGCACACATCAAACGTCGATTGAAGCGTTTGGTCAGCGAGTGTTGGCATACCAACGATATGCGAGCGACTCGCCCATCGCCCATCGATGAGGCCAAGTGGGGGTTCGCGATGATCGAGAACTCATTATGGCAAGCTGTGCCTGACTTTTTGAGAGAATTAAGCACGCAGGTTGCTCAGGTGACGGGCGAGGAGTTGTCGCCGTGGGTGACACCCATTCGATTTTGCTCGTGGATGGGTGGAGATCGCGACGGTAATCCAAATGTTACGCATGAGACCACACGCGAGGTTCTGCTGCTCGCTCGATGGGCAGCGGCGGACTTATATTATCGGGATCTCACGGGGCTGATTCAGGATCTTTCGATGTCAGAAGCGTCGGATGATTTGAGGAACCTTGTTGGAGCCGATGAAGTCGAGCCTTACCGACGTTTATTGAAAGACTTGCGGGAAGAAATTCATGTCTTAAAGCTCGAAGTTGAAGCTTTGTTACGCGGTGAAAACCCATCAAAGCAGAGTCTGATTCGAGAAACGGCAGATCTTTTCGATCCAATGCTCTTGATATGGGAATCACTGCACGTCTGCGGCATGGATGAAATCGCAGATGGGTATTTGCTCGATACCTTAAGGCGGATTGCGACCTTTGGTATTGATTTGGTGACACTGGATATCCGTCAAGAATCGACTCGTCATGCGGACGTAATGGCTGAATTGACCGAAGCACTCGAACTCGGCGATTACGTCACTTGGGATGAATCGAAGCGTTGTGATTTTTTAAGACACGAATTGGCAAATCCACGACCCTTAATTCCCTATGATTTCGATCCGAGTGATGAAGTGGCTGAGGTTATTGAGACTTGTCGAGTCATCTCTACGGCTGATCCGTCGAGCCTAGGCAGCTATGTGATTTCAATGGCTCAGCAACCTTCTGATGTCTTGGCTGTGATGCTGCTTCAGAAAGCATCTGGCATGACTCGACCGTTACCGGTGGCACCGCTTTTTGAAACATTAGATGACCTGGAGCGCGCACCATTGGTCATCAGATCACTTCTATCAGATCCAGCTTACATTGATGCAATCGGTGGAATTCAACATGTGATGATTGGATATTCTGACTCCTCAAAAGATGCCGGGACTCTTGCTGCTGCGTGGGCACAATATCGTGCGCAGGAGCAGCTCGCAGCAGTTGCCGAAGAATTTGGTGTGAGATTGGTGTTGTTTCACGGGCGGGGCGGAACCGCTGGTCGAGGAGGTGGCCCAGCCCATCGAGCAATTCTTGCGCAACCACCAGGGTCGGTGGATAACGCGATTCGAGTAACCGAACAAGGTGAAATGATTCGGTGGAAATTTGGACTGCCAGATATTGCTGTACAAACGTTAACATCCTATGTTCAGTCGGTACTGCAAGCGACGTTGATTCCAGCAAAGCTTCCGAAGCCTGAGTTTGTCGAGCTGATGACGCAACTGACATCAGATTCAGTTTTGTCTTATCGCGCTCTAGTCAAAGAACATCCTGATTTTGTGGATTATTTCAGAACAGTGACTCCCGAGAGTGCGCTGGGTAAATTACCGCTTGGGTCAAGGCCTGCGAAACGAAAAGCAGATGGTGGAATCGAAAGTTTGCGCGCAATTCCTTGGATCTTTGCATGGATGCAAATCCGACTGATGCTGCCGGCGTGGCTTGGTTCAGATGAGGCTTTTGCCAACGCGCTCGCCGATGAACGCTCTGAGTTAATGAGAGCGATGTATTCAGAGTGGCCATTTTTCCAGGTTTACATCGACATGCTTGAGATGGTGTTGGCGAAAACAGATCCAGAGATAGCTGCGCATTATGAGTCGGTTTTGGCGTTTGAAAATCATCCGCTTGGAGAGCTCATTCGGGAGCGTTTGAGCACAGCAGGCGCTTGCATTACTGAAATTAAGAATATTTCAGAACTGCTTCAGCGCGACTTGGCGATCGCAGGTTCGCTTGCCGTGCGCCATCCATATATGGAGCCCTTGCATATCTTGCAAGCTGAACTATTGCGACGTGATCGTGAATCTCCGGGTCAGCCGCTTGTTGAACGGGCGCTAATGGCCTCAGTAGCAGGCATTGCCGCTGGAATGCGCAATACGGGGTAGTTGCACCATTAGCTAACTTGCGCAAACCACCAAAATCCAGATAGGGTTTCTGATTATTTCAATAAGGAGTGTGATCGCACATGCGGATCATTTTGTTAGGTGCGCCAGGCGCAGGGAAGGGCACGCAAGCTCAATACATTTGCAAAGAATTCGGTATTCCTCAGATCTCAACGGGTGACATGTTGCGGGCGGCTGTAAAGGCAAAAACTCCACTCGGACTAGCGGCAAAAGAAGTCATGGATGCGGGTCGTTTGGTTTCGGATGACATCATTATCGGTTTAGTAAAAGAGCGTCTGGAGCAACCCGATTGCGCCAATGGTTGTCTATTTGACGGCTTCCCACGCACGATTCCGCAAGCGGAGGCGTTACGCGATTCTGGTGTATCAATTGATCATGTCGTTGAAGTATCTGTTGATGATGAAGAGATCATTGAGCGGATGGCTGGTCGTCGCGTCCACTTGGCATCAGGTCGAACCTATCACGTCGTTTACAACCCCCCAAAAAACGAAGGTATTGATGATGAGACCGGTGAGCCATTGATTCAAAGAGATGACGACAGTGAGTCGGTTGTACGTGACCGATTAGCGGTTTATCACGAACAAACTGAGCCTTTGATTGGCTTTTATTCGGCTTGGGCGGACACGAATCCAGAAACGTCACCAACTATGAGCCGCATTCCAGGTGTTGGACAGGTTGAAGAGATTCGGGACGCAATTTTCCAAGTTCTTAAGGATCGATAACTAATGAGCCGAAAGCCTCGGCTTATCCTTTCTAGACAGGCGTTGGCAGAAAACTACCAACGCCTTTCTTCGTCTTTGGCGCAAGGTGAATGTGCGGCCTCGATTAAAGCAAACGCGTACGGAATTGGGATTGAGTTTGCTGCGCCTGTTCTCTGGGAGGCTGGCTGTCGTACGTATTTTGTCGCCTATCTTGAGGAAGCGTTGTCGCTTCGTCATCTGCTTCCAGACGCGGTGATTTACGTATTTCATGGCTTTGATGTGACGAGTTTCGAGATCGCCCGAGAATCGAGGATTCGACCTGTGTTGAATACGCTTGCTGAAGCGCGTCAGCCTGGGGTTGCTCAATTACAACCTGCGATCCATATTGATACAGGAATGCGACGTCTTGGTATTGCGCAGCATCAATTTGATCAAATCCCTGATCTTATTGAGACGTGCCAGCCATCGTTGTTAATGAGTCATCTGGCTTCAGCAGACGAGCCTGATAGATCGGATAGCGAGAATCAATTGCACGTTTTTGAGTCAATACGGTCGATACTCGGATCGGATTGCCCACCCAGTTCGCTTGCAAATACCGCGGGTATTTTGCTTGGAGAGGAATTTCATTTCGATCTGGCTCGTCCCGGAATTGGCTTGTACGGTGGTTCACCAAATCCAAGTGATCCGAAAGGTTTTGATCCAGTTGTTACCTGGCACGCACAGGTGATTGAATTGCAGCACGTCTCGAGAGGAGACTCTATTGGCTACGGAGGATCCTTTGTTGCTGAGCGAGATATGCGGATCGCGACTTTGGGGATTGGTTATGCTGACGGATACTTGCGTGCATTGAGCAATAAGGGTGGTGTTTTGGTCGAGGGAGTGAATTGTCCCATTGTTGGTCGCATCAGTATGGATTTAGTGACGATTGATGTGAGCGCTGTGGCGACATTGAATGAAGGAGCCTGGGTCGAAGTGATGGGTGCAGAGATTTCGATCGATACGGTTGCCGCAAATGCCAATACCATTGGTTATGAATGTCTGACGCGACTTGGTCCTCGGATGGAGCGTATCGTTGTTTAAATTGGGATTTGAGCCAGAGAGCCGACACCTATGAATTGTCTGTACATTGACGCATCTCGAGATCGATTATCGATCGGCTTAGAGTGTGGTTCCAAATGGCGAGCGAATGAATCCATTGAAGGGCGGCATGACCAGGTGTTGCTTGAGGCAATCCGTGGGCTGTGTAACGACGCGATGATCTGTACTAACGAGATTTCACATTGTGTCGTGGTCAATGGTCCGGGAAGCTTCACGGGTCTTCGAATCGCTGTGTCTTGTGTACACGCACTCGACTTAGTGCAACCGCTGCGCGTCTTGCCTGTCGATCAACTATCACTGCTGGCGGCATCTTGTGATGCACCCCATGCAGGTTCAATCCTCGATGCGCGAATGGGTGAGGTGTACGTCGGATCAAATCGTGATGATAATGGTCTGTATAGCCAACTGGAATTGAAGTCGATCAATGCACTCGGCCAGGACACGTGGATCTGTCATGCAGAGGAAGCCGATCGCTTTTCTGTGTCGCTTGTGCCGGTTGTTCCAACGCTTCATGTGTTGAAACAGCTTGCGCAAGGCTGTGATTTCTCTCAGTGGATTGAGGGATCTCAACTCACGCCGAGATACGTACGGCAAACCGTGTCTTGGAAACCGCTGTCAGAACAGCCATCGAAGCTCTATGACCATTGAATATGCGTTTTTTCTGGCATTAATTCAGGGGTTAACTGAATTTCTTCCGATCTCTAGCTCGGCGCACCTTATCTTGCCATCGGCGGTATTTGGGTGGGCTGACCAAGGGCTCGCTTTCGATGTCGCAGTGCACTTTGGTTCGCTCGGAGCGGTCATACTGAGTCTTCGAGTTGAAATTCGACGCATCGCTACGGGCATGCTTGTCGGATTTGGGAGGCGTTACCCTCGACATGCGAAGCTCGGGTGGTTGATTGGGCTGGCCACGTTGCCAGCTGTTATGTCTGGTTTATTGGCCAAAGATTTTATTGAGACGACCCTACGCAGTGAACTGGTTATCGCCACCGCAACAATTGGTTTTGGGTTGTTGTTGTGGTGGGCCCACTATCAGTCAGGACGCGGTGGCTTTGCAAAGATTGGATTGAAAGAGGCTGTCTTGATCGGATTCGCGCAAGCACTAGCGCTGATCCCGGGAACCTCGCGATCAGGAATCACATTAACGGCTGCGTTGTGGCTTGGCTTATCTCGTCGTGTGGCTGCGCAATTTTCATTTTTACTATCGATACCCATCATCCTCGGAGCAGCACTGATCAAAACAAAAGATCTTCTCGAGGCCCCGGATTTTGTTGCGTGGGATCTCATCGCGGTCGGGGTTGTGGTCAGCTTTATCTCTGCGTACGTTTGCATCCAACTGTTTTTGGCATGGATTCAACGGATCGGGTTGTTACCCTTTGTCGCCTATCGTTTATTGCTCGGAATCATATTGTTGGTCGTTGTGATTTAGCATTGATCTCAGGTCCAATCAGGCACGCAACGTGGATCACACGCGCTAAGGTCTCTCCGCGAAAATGAAGGAGAGAATCATGACCATTTCAGTCGCCGGCATATCCCATCAAGTCCTGTTGCTCGAAGCATTGCAAACGGCAACTTCAAATTCTGAATTTGAACCAACACTTCAATTATTTAAAGGGCGGTTAGCACTTGAGGAATTCACTGATGTCCAACCGCGATGTTTGATCGTCGACGGCGGTTGCCCGAAACACACGCCGTTGGTTCTTGTTGATCGCATTCGTCGTGTGCTCCCGGACACTTCGATCATGGTTTATTTACGCGCAATTCGTTCGGTTGAGTGTCAGTCTTTGTTGTCTTTAGGAGTGTCTGCCTTGGTTGATACACAGTGCTCTGGTGATGATTTAATTCGAGCGCTCCGTAAGATGATTCGTCGCGAGACGCATCTGGCACCAAGAATCGCGCAATCACTTGCGCTGAGTCGGTTTCGGACAATGAACCCATTTGATAAATTGTCGCCTCGTGAATTGACCGTATGTGATCTCGTCGTTGATGGTAGCCGAGCACCCGATATTGCCAATCAATTGTGCGTTTCTGCAAAAACAGTGAACACCTACCGCTATCGAATTTTCGATAAACTCGGCGTGAGTTCGGACGTCGAATTGACACACTTAGCCTACAACCATGGCATGAAGGGAGTAGAATCCTCGGATGGTCGAGTTTGACGCATCACGATTTCTGAAAAATTTAACTGTCCGTCCTGGCGTCTATCAGATGATAGATGCTGACGGAAAGGTGTTGTATGTCGGCAAAGCGAAAAATCTAAAAGCGCGTGTTTCGAGTTACTTTCGTGGGAGCGGACTTGCGAATAAAACCATGGCGATGGTAGCCAAGATCGCGCACGTCGACATTACGGTTACCCGTAATGAGGTCGAAGCACTCCTGCTCGAACAAAATCTGATTAAGGACTCAAGGCCTCCCTACAATATTTTATTGAGGGATGATAAGTCGTATCCGTATGTGTATATGAATACCGCGCATACGTATCCTGGTTTGTATTATCGCAGAGGTAATCGGCAAAGCTCCGGAAAAACATTCGGCCCGTTCCCATCGGCTGGGTCTGTAAAATCAACGCTGAATTTAATCCAAAAAACGTTTCAGATACGTCAATGTGAAGAAAGCGTATTCCAAAATCGAAGTCGTCCGTGTTTGCAGTATCAGATCGGTCGTTGCAGCGCACCCTGTGTCGGCTACGTCAGCCCATCAGATTATGCAGAAGATTTAGATGACACGCGTCTATTTCTCGAAGGGAGAAGTGGTGAGTTGATTGCTTCGCTTGAAGCTCGGATGGATGAATCGGCCAAAGCGTTGGAGTTTGAAAAGGCCGCTCGATATCGAAATACGATTTCTCGTGTTCGTCGTGTGCAATCTGAACAAGTGATGGAAAGCGATTCAGCCGATTTGGATGCGCTAGCAGTATTTCAGCAAGCTGGTGGTATTTGTATTGCGATTCT
>CBFHIN010000017.1:0-32508 GCA_965655875.1 Litorivicinaceae bacterium
AGCACGCAGAAGGCAATCGAAAAAACAAGAGATGCCGGGACAGGTGGCTATCTCGGGGATGCATCCGGTTCGTGTCGTTCTCACCCAAGACCGAGTATCAGAGATTTGGATTCGGGAGGGTGCAAATGAGCATCGTCTGAAGGATCTTGTGAATACAGCCGAAGCTCAGGACGTCCGAGTTACTCATGTGTCGGCAAGAGATTTTGATGACGCTGTGTCTCAAGATGCTAATCATCAAAGTGTGATTGCCTTTACGAAGCCTCGTGAAATGGAACCTGAGAATGCGCTACCGATCGTACTCGATGGCTTGGAGAATCCACTGATCTTAGTGCTCGATGGCGTCACCGATCCACATAATTTTGGTGCTTGCTTGCGATCGGCCGAGGCGTTCGGTGCCGCTTGCGTTGTGGTCCCCAAAGACCATTCGGCGCCTCTCAATCAGGTTGCAAGAAAAACATCATCGGGAGCTAGTGAATTGATCCCGGTTGTCAAAGTCACCAACCTCGCGCGTTGTTTGCGATCTTTACAGCAAGATGGGTTCTGGGTGGTCGGTGCGGCTGGTGAGTCGACCGTTGGTCTTGATCAAGCGTCGCATAATGGTCCGTTAGCGCTTGTGATGGGCTCGGAGGGCGGAGGGCTTCGACGACTCACGCGCGAGGTGTGTGATGCGCTTGTGGCGATTCCGATGCCTGGACATATTGAAAGTCTAAATGTCAGTGTGGCGACAGGTGTGTTGCTATACGATCTTCAAAATCGACGTGGTGTACTGACTGCATCACGTGCCTATGAGGAGCGAGTGTAATGCGCTGTCCCTTTTGCCAAGCTTTAGATACCAAAGTGATTGATTCAAGACTCCACGCCGAGGGCTCGCAAATTCGACGTCGGCGCGTTTGCCCGGCTTGTGATCAACGATTTTCCACGTATGAGAGTGCGGAACTTGTGATGCCTCGAATTGTGAAAAGCAATGGCCAGCGAGAAAATTTTGATGAAGACAAGCTCCGCCGAGGTCTGACTCGAGCACTTGAAAAGCGCCCGGTCAGCACTGTTCAAATTGATGCCTGCATACAGCGCATGAAGCGCGCTTTGCAATCTGAGTCTGATAAAGAGATCGAATCACGCCGAATTGGCGATCATGTCATGCGTGAATTAAAAGCGCTCGACCAAGTTGCATACGTGCGCTTTGCCTCTGTATATCGAAGCTTTAGCGATGTTACTGAATTTATTGGTGAGATCGAGAAATTATCGGATGACTGAGTTCTCAGATCTTGAGCGATTGGCCATGCGTCGAGCGTTGCAGTTGGCCAGTTTGGGCTTGTATTCCACTGGTGAGAATCCGCGAGTTGGTGCTTGTTTTATTGCCAATGGAGACATCGTTTCAGAGGGATTCCATCGTGCCCCAGGTCTTCCGCATGCAGAAGTTGAAGCTATTTCATCTGCCAATGACGAGTCGCTTGAAGGTGCTACCTGTGTGGTGACACTCGAGCCATGCTCCCATGTTGGGAAAACTGGGCCCTGTGCAGATGCGCTGATTGCTTCTGGAATCACTCGCGCGGTAATCGCTATGTTTGATCCAAATCCGCAAGTGGCTGGTGGTGGTATTGCGAAGCTTGAGGCCGCTGGGATCGATGTTGCCGTCGGCTTGTATCAAGATGAGGCGCGTCGGCTCAATCCTGGTTTCATCAAACGGATGACCGAATCAACACCATTTATTTGGGTTAAATCTGCTGCCAGTCTCGATGGCAAAATCGCAATGGCGAACGGGGAATCGAAATGGATCACCAGTGCCAATGCGCGCGCCGATGTACAGAGACTGCGTGCGCGTTGCCAAGCGATTGTCACTGGGATCGGCACCGTCTTGGCGGATGATCCTCGCTTGACGGTGCGTTATTCAGAGGCGGAGATCGAGTTGCCAAGCGATGTGTCGGTCGCTCAACCCTTGCGCGTGGTATTAGATACGCATGGGAGACTTCCCGAGTCCTGTGCGCTTTTGGAGACCGAAGGTCCCATTCTTTGGGTCACTGGATCTGATTGCGCACATCAAGCCTTACAAACCGGACGTATTGAGCAATGGGTTGCTCCATTGCGTGATGGGCGCATTGATTTGCATGAACTGGTTAGTGAACTTGCACAGCGTGGTGTTAATGAGGTGCTTGTTGAAGCAGGTCCTACGTTGATTGGGCAGTTCATCACTGAAGAGCTTGTCGACCGAGGTGTGGTGTATCTGGCGCCGAAACTCCTTGGGAAGGCCGCGCGATCGCTGTATGATGTCGCCCCCGCCGGGCTTGCATTCGCGCCAAAAATCATGGTGTCTGAGGTCTGTGAAGTGGGCGAAGATCTTCGTTTAGACTGGACATTAAGGACGGACAGTTAGTATGGCTTTGGCATCAGTCGAAACACTCATTGCAGATATTCGTGCTGGGAAAATGGTCATCTTGATGGATGACGAAGATCGCGAAAATGAGGGCGATCTTGTTCTCGCCGGTGCTCACTGCACACCTGAACACATCAACTTCATGGCACGTCATGCACGAGGTTTAATTTGCTTAACGCTGACAGAAGATCGGTGCCTCCAGCTTGGGCTGCCACCCATGGTTGTCGAGAATACGGAGCGTCATAAAACGGCCTTTACGGTCAGCATTGAAGCAGCCGAGGGTGTTACGACCGGGATTAGCGCAGCAGATCGGGCTCGCACGGTGCAAGCGGCAGTAGCTGCCAATGCAAAGCCAACTGATTTAGTTCAGCCCGGACATATCTTTCCAGTGCAAGCGCGTCCAGGCGGGGTCCTAATGAGAGCAGGGCATACTGAGGCTGGTTGTGATCTTGCACGCTTGGCAGGTCTGGAACCGGCTGCTGTGATTTGTGAAATCATGAATGACGACGGTTCAATGGCTCGACGCCCTGAGCTTGAGGCATTTGCAGAACAGCATGGTATTGCGATTGGGACCATTGCCGATTTAATCCAGTACCGAGTAACGACTGAAACTACAGTTGATATGGTCCGTGAGGAATCTGTGGAAACAGAGTTTGGCTCGTTCCGCCTGCAAGTGTTTCAGGATCGTATCCTGGGTGGGACTCATTTGTGTCTTATTAAAGGCACGCCATCACCGGATCGTCCTTGCTTGGTGAGAGTACATGTTCCCGATACGCTTCGGGATCTTGTGCAGGTTTCTTGGCAAGGGCGAGGAAGTTGGCCGCTGGCGCCAGCACTACAAGCAGTTGCTGAGGCCGGCGAAGGCGTCGTTGTCGTTCTCGAAAATCGTGGCGATGATCCGATCGAAGAGCGCTTGGCGCAGTACATGGGTGACACATTGCCGAAACCGGGCACACGGCTCGTGCCTTATTTGACGGTTGGTACCGGCTCGCAAATTCTCAAGCGTGCAAATGTGGGTAAAATGCGGTTGTTATCGACACCAATGAAATTTAGCGCAATCTCTGGCTTTGATCTCGAGGTTGTGGAATACGTGGAATACGAGGGGTAAACCCATGCAAATAATTGAAGGACAATACACCGAGGCTGACGGCCGTTATGCCATTGTTGTGGGGCGATTCAACCAGTTTGTGGTTGATTCGTTGGTCGAGGGTGCTGTTGATGCACTCGCACGTCATGGTGTTGATGAAGATAACATCACGGTCGTCCGTGTCCCTGGTGCCTATGAGATTCCGTTGGTTGCACAAGCGGTTGCAGAAAAGGGCGATGTCGATGCGATTATTGCCTTAGGCGCTGTGATCCGCGGATCGACTCCGCATTTTGATTATGTGGCTGGTGAATCCGCAAGTGGTTTAAACAAAGTTCAAATGGATACCGGCGTTCCTTGTTCGTTTGGTGTGCTGACTGTCGATACCATTGAGCAGGCCATTGAGCGCGCAGGAACCAAAGCTGGGAATAAAGGGGCCGAGGCGGCACTTGTGGCAATTGAAATGGTTTCTGTACTGAGACAAATCAGTGAGTGAAGCTGCGCTCAACCAACCTACCGCCTCACAGCGCCATCGCGCGCGCGAGGCGGTGATCCAAGCATTGTATCAATGGGAACTATCTGGTTACCCAATGACACAAATTGCGGCCATGTTTCGTGCCGATAACGATTTAAAGCGAGCGGATACCATTTTTTTCCACGATGCACTGTCGGCAATTGATGAAAATCATGATGACTTGGTTGATGCCTTAAAGCCCTATTTATCGCGCGAATTCGCTGAATTGACGCCCATCGAACGGAACATTCTTTTGCTCGGTGCATATGAACTCTCGGCGCGTATTGATATTCCGTTCAAGGTCGTGATTTCAGAAGCCGTCGCTTTGAGTAAGAAGTTCGGTGCGACTGAGGGCCACAAGTTCGTCAACGGTGTGCTCGACCAATTAGCCGCAACAACGCGTGCGATTGAGGTTCAGGCTCACGGATCGCGTGAACGAGTTTGAACTAATCCAAACCTATTTCCGACGGGATCCACTCGATCCCTCTGTAATCCTTGGCAATGGCGACGATGCGGCTGTGATTGCCCAAGGACCTGGCATCCAGACTGTTCTCTCGGTTGATTCAGTGATCGCAGGACGTCACGTTCCAGAGATGTGTCCACCTGATGGATTTGCGGCGCGATTGATGGGCCGAGGGCTGAGTGATCTCGCTGCGATGGGCGCTGAACCGAAATATGTCCTGTTGTCTTTGACATTGCCGACGTTACAGCCCGGTTGGGTCGATCATTTTGCCAGCCGTTTTCACCAGTTGTGTGTGCGATTCGGTGTGGACTTGATTGGTGGCGATACGACGAAGGGCCCGTTAAGCGCTCATTTGACCGTGATTGGACATGTTCCAGAGGGTGGCGCCTTGACCCGTCAAGGACTCAAGGCAGGTGATGACTTATGGTTATTTGGGCCTGATCTCGGCGGTGCGCGCGCCTATCTCGATGTGCTTGACGGGCACCAAGACGATCAGGCGCTGTGGGCCGAACGATACTGGCGTCCTGAGCCTCAACTTGAGGCAGGGCAGTCACTCCGAGGGATCGCACATACCTTGATCGATATCTCCGACGGGCTATGCCAGGATCTCACACACTTGATCGAGAGGGCGTCTAACCCATTGACTGTGAAATTGAGATCGAAAAGCTTGCCGTTGTGTAACGAACTTAACGATCGATATGGACGTGATGTGGCTCTTCAATATGCGCTCACAGGTGGCGATGATTATTGTCTACTGGCATCAATTGCCAAAGGGGTTAACGTGCCCGCCGGCGGGCATCGTATTGGAATGGTCGTCGATGCGATGACCGATCAGATTTTATTGGACGACGAACCACTTCCTGCATCTTGGACTCTTGGGTGGGATCACAGTCGATGAATCAACTAAAATTTTGGATTGCTGTTGGTCTCGGAAGTGGTTTGTCACCGAAAGCACCTGGAACCACAGGGACGCTTGGTGTCCTTCCACTGATCGTTTTGATTTGGGATGCGCCGATATGGATTTGGGTCATTGGCTTTGTGACGCTGTGTTGGCTGTCGATTTGGAGCATTCCTGAAGCTGGAAAAAGGCTTGGTGAGCCTGATCATGGACAAATTGTGATCGACGAGTGGGCGGGCATGTGGCTGGCTGCATTTGGGGTTAATAACTTTACTGATGCGTCGTTAATTATTGGCCTATTGTTCGGTTTCGTTGGTTTCCGGGTGTTCGATATTGCAAAGCCTTCATTGGTCTCTTGGTGTGAACGTCAAATTCCTGGTGCTTGGGGCGTATTGATGGACGACGTCGCAGCCGGTGGATATGTTCTTATTCTTGCGCTCGTGTTTGGTATGCTAGGCGGCTACCCAGGATAGAATCATGACCATCAAACATATCGATAACTGCCAGCTTCCCACTCAGTGGGGTACTTTTGACATGCATGGATTCGAAGACACCGGATCCGGTAAAGAGCACATTGCGTTGGTCATCGGTGATCCAGGGAACGAGCAACCCGTGCTGATGCGGGTGCATTCCGAGTGCTTAACTGGTGATGCATTATTTTCGCAACGTTGCGACTGCGGATCCCAGCTTGAGCATGCAATGGCAGCGATTGCAGCCAAAGGATCGGGGATCATTTTGTATTTGCGACAAGAAGGTCGTGGGATAGGTCTTTTAAACAAAATTCGTGCATATCATTTGCAAGATGAGGGCGCCGATACGGTTGATGCGAACGAGTCGTTGGGCTTTGCGGCAGATCAGCGTGATTATTCGATGGTTGGACCAATGCTCTCGCATTTTGATGTTAACGAAGTTGAATTACTCACCAATAATCCAAAGAAAGTTGAAGCGCTTGAACAACTTGGAATTTCAGTGGTTAAACGGCATTCGATTGAGACAGGATTGACACCACACAACCATAACTATTTAAAAACCAAAGTGAATCGATTGGGTCATTTGCTGAGTCAGCCCGAGAATTTTAGCTGAGTCGTTTTTCAATCGATGCCTGGATTCCTGCTGCATCTAAACCAACTCGAGCAAGCATCGAGTCTGGTTTCGCATGGGATTCAAACCGATCGGGTAAACCCAAACTTAATAAATTGACCGACAACCCTTGATCCGCATAAAACTCACCAACGGCTGATCCCGCGCCACCCATTCGTTGATGTTCTTCAACTGTTACGACGAGTTTTGCGCTGGCATGTTGTCGCAACATCGATTCATCCAATGGTTTCACCCAGCGCATATCGATCACTGTGGCATCGAGCTGCTCGGCCGCTTTCAGTGCTTCAAAAACGCGTGAGCCGAATCCAAAGATGACAATTCCAGATTGTCCTTCACGTCGTGTTATCGCTTTCCCAATCTCGACAGTATCGAGGCTTGTGTTAGGAAGTTCGCCAGGTCCCTGACCCCGTGGATAGCGCACAGCAGCGGGCCCTGGATGCTGATAGCAAGTCGATAGCAGGAGGCGGCATTCGGCTTCACTGGATGGTGCAGCAATAATAATTTCAGGCAGGGTTCTCAAAAATGCATAATCGTACACCCCGGCATGGGTTGGGCCGTCTTCACCAACCAGTCCTGCCCGATCAATAGCAAACGTGACATCGAGGCCCTGTACGCAAACATCATGGATTACCTGATCGTAAGCCCGTTGTAAGAATGTTGAATAGATAGCAACCACAGGCTTTGTGTCTTGCGTTGCAAAGCCTGCACCAAGACAGACAGCGTGCTGTTCTGCAATTGCCACATCAAAGTATCGATCTGAAAAGCGGTTTGAGAATTCGATAAGATCCGAGCCTTCGCGCATGGCGGGTGTGATGCCTACTAATCGCGAGTCACTCTCGGCCATATCGCATAACCACTGGCCAAACACATTTGAGTATGTCGGTTTGGGGTGTCATTATGATCTGATTTTGCTTTCAGCTTACTGATTGCGTGATATTTGATGGGATCGTCTTCAGCAGGCACAAAACCACAGCCTTTTTGTGTGACCACATGCAAAAACTGCGGTCCGGGCAGATCCTTCATATTATTCAGCGTGGTCACCAAGCCTTGAAGGTCGTGTCCATCAATCGGCCCAATATAGTTAAATCCGATTTCCTCGAATAACGTGGCAGGGCTGACCATTCCTTTGAGATGCTCTTCGGTTTTTTTCGCAAACTCTGCAAGCGGCGGAAGTGGCTCTAATAGTTTTCGAGCTTCATCCCGACTCCGGGTGTATGCCTTGGAGGACAAGAGCTTGGCCAAGTAATCCCGAATTCCACCTACATTCCGAGAAATCGACATGTCATTGTCATTCAGAATCACAAGCATATTGGCTTTTTCGCTCGCCGCGTGATTCAGCGCTTCGAAAGCAAGCCCTGCTGTTAGTGCTCCATCCCCGATGACAGCCACGTGCCGGCGACTCGATTGATTGAGTTTTGCATCCAATGCCATCCCGAGTGCGGCGCTAATTGATGTGCTGGAGTGGCCGACACCAAATGTGTCATAGGGGCTTTCTTTACGGTCTGGAAATGCAGCGAGACCACCCTCTTTTCGAATGGTTGGTAGTTTTTCTCGGCGTCCGGTCAAGATCTTGTGGGGGTAAGCTTGGTGTCCTACATCCCAAATCAGTTGATCAAAGGGCGTATCAAAACAAAAGTGCAATGCGACTGTGAGCTCGACCACACCGAGCCCTGCACCAAAATGTCCGCCAGAAATACTCACTGAGTACAGCAGATATTCCCGAACTTCATCTGCCACCTGTCGCAACTGCTCTCGATTCAGTGAGCGCAAGTCATGAGGCGAATTAATGCCCTCCAGTAACGGAATATTTGGGCGCTCCTCTGGGAGGGTATGGAACAGTTTCATGGATGGCATCAATTCGTTCGCTCCACGCTTAATCGCGCAAGTTGTTCCAGTATGGTGGTGTCTCCATCGATTCGCTCAAGGGCGTTCGTCGCAATTTCGACTAATGCATGTGCTTGGCGTTGGCTGTCTTCGAGTCCAAGAATGCTCGGGAACGTCGATTTTCCAAGGGCGAGATCACGCCCTTGTGTTTTACCCAATGCCTCTGTCGATGCTGTTTCATCCAGAATGTCATCTTGGATTTGGAAGGCCAGACCAATGGCTTGCCCAGCTTCTGTCAGCGCAGTCCATTCTTCATCAGACGAGTCGCCGCAGGCGGCACCCATCAAAACACTTGCAGTGATCAATGCACCGGTTTTCTTCGCATGCATCGATTTGAGTTCCTCAAGGGACAGCGTTTTTCCTTCGGACTCAAGGTCGATTGCTTGACCGAGTGCCATCCCCTGAAAGCCAACCGCATCGCCTAACAGTCGAAGCTGTCTCACGCGCGCACTATCGGTTCGGGTGTCTTCTGCTCCAAGAATCGAAAAAGCCAGTGCCTGAAGAGCATCTCCAGCAAGAATCGCCGTGGCTTCGTCGAATGCAATGTGTGTAGTCGGCTGCCCCCGCCGTAATGCGTCATCATCCATGGCAGGGAGATCATCATGGATCAGTGAATAGGCATGGAGTAATTCGACTGAAATGGCTGCTGCGTCGGCACGCTCGCGTTGCGCTCCTACCGCGTCTGCGGCTGCGTAAACCAGGGCAGGGCGCAGTCGTTTGCCGCCACGGAGAACACTGTAACGAGCCGCATCCAACAGACGTGACTGTCCGAGGTGTGTTCCGAGCGTGTGTTCGAGTGCTTGGTCAATCCGTACGCGGATTTGTTCGTGCCAGTCGTTCTCCAATGGACTCAGGTCTCCGGATCAAAGGGTGCTTCTTCACCGGATTGTTTGATTTCAGTGACCTTCTGCGATGCAGTATCGAGGATGGAATGACAATCTTTCGCGAGCTGAACCCCTTTTTCAAAGGCTTCAAGCGACGTGTCGAGGGGCATTGAGCCTTGCTCCATCTGACGAACGAGTGCCTCAAGCTCAGCGAGCTTGGCCTCAAAAGATGGCGCGTTGTTAGCATCTGGCATGCAGTTAGCCTCCAATGAAAAAGGTGTGATAGAGGAGTCTGACAATGACACCGATAATCATTATTCCAAGGCCAATCCGATTGACGATGAATTCTTGGCGAGTCAGTTGCAGTCGTTTTTGCCAAAAGAAAATGACTGCTTTTACATCACCTGTTCGTTTGACATAAAGAGCAAACGACGCCAGCACAATCAATGCGCCGATTAAAAGAGCGCCTTGCTCTAACTGGACAAGCCAATCCATGCGATTTATTCCTTCCGTGTAATTTGCGGGTCGGCGATTGATTCAAGACGCGCCAATTTGCCATTATAGCGCCACTCGTAGATGACTTGTGCGGTTAGTACGCGCTGTACGTAGTTTCTTGTCTCAGTAAACGGGATAGATGCAACCCAAACATCGAGAGGGATCGACTTTTCCGGCATCCACTGTTTCACACGATGTGGGCCTGCATTGTAGGCCGCAGTTGCAAGTGCAGGGTGGTCAAATCGCTTCAATTGCTTCGCCAAATAGTAACTGCCAATACGGATGTTGGTCGATGGATTCACAAGCGTCCGATTACCCCGCCATTTGAGATTCAGTTCTTTAGCTGTCTGTCGGCCGGTGCGAGGCATCACCTGCATTAAACCAAGAGCACCTGCTGGACTACGGATGTCGTGCATGAACAAACTTTCAGAGCGCATCAAGCCAGATAGCCAAGAGAGCGAGATATCATGCCGTTTTGCAGCATTTTTCAGTGGCTTCGCATAGGCAAGCGGATATCTCAGTTCGTAATCGTCTGTTAGGCCTGATTGGTGAGCGGTCACCGCTGACCGAGAATGCCAATTCCAACGATTGGCCAGAATTGCTGCGGCTTTTTGCTCTTCTTCGTTCAGTCGCCCGATCACGAAACTCCACTGGCGACGCGCCATCACAGTTAAGCCCTCTTCGAACAAAAGCTTCGCCACCGTGACATCCGTGCGTTGGTTGACCGTTTCAACAAGGGTCTCGGTTGGACGCTCTGACTTTGGACGCAAGTCGTAGGGGAGGCCTAAATAATCAGCAGACAAGAATCCATACCAGGAGTTGGATTCAGCGACTTTCCGGAAACCCTCAAATGCCAAATCAGAACTACCGGTCATTGCAAGTGCGCGTGATGTCCAGTAATTCCATTCGATTTCACCTCGTTCTTCAGGTGAGAGTTTCGCGATCGCTTTTAAGACATCTGGCCACTCTTGAAAATGAATAAAATAACGCACTCGCCAATGATTCAATATCGGGTGCGACGGAAGCTCCATTCTCAAAAGCGGTGCTGCAGCTGGATCTAAGTTAATCGCCATTGTCCGAGCGGCGCCTAAAATGGCTTGAGATCTGACGCTGTCGGCAATTTTGCGATCGTTAATCAGTGCCAATAGTTTGTCCGGATTTCGTCGCGCTAATCTTGAGGCGGCCATTTCCGCCCATTCAGGATATTTTGCCGCCTGTTTGATCAAAAATTGCTCTGGTTTACGCCGAGCTTGGGCCCACGCATTGATATGTTGCGTTGCCGATTTGTCGAGAGGCTTGGCGAGCCAACGTGCAAGCTGAAGCTGTCTTTTCTCGAGCGCATTATCGATTCGGCGCAGACGCACCTCTTTTGTGATGAGCCCTTGTTTCTGAATAATTGAAAATAAAGTATCGCAATCCTTGGGTTGGCTTTTACCATGGGTCCAGAGCCGGATTGCTTCGCGATGATCGGCTTCGGTGTTCCGTTTAAGACGAAATTTTGCTTCCAGTTTGTAGCAGTTCAGTTTGACGTTATCGGTTTGACGATAAAGGAACAAAAAATCCTTGTGCCAGTTCGCTCGACCTAAGCGGAACAGTTTTTTCCAGCGCAGGTTGGCGATGGCCGCACTGTCCGGATATTTCTGCATGAGCTTTTCGAGGTCTTGAGCCGAAATTGAACCAAGCCGCTTTTCTGTGGATTCAGCGATTAACTCTGGGTAAAGCGGAGAGTCCTGCCATGCTTTTTTTAATGAAGAACTGATTTTCCCAGTTCGTTCGACTGTCACCCAGGCACGACTGAAAGCGTCCGCTTTGACGACGGAGATTGCGCCTAAACTGATGCAGCACGCAATGGCGATCGATTTGATTGTGTAATTGATGCCTTGCACATGCACCTCTTTGCCCAAACAGTGTCAGTGTGACGAAACCATTCGTCGGTCGCAATGGGGGAACCGTTTATGGCACAAATTCTTTTAACGGGAGCAACTGGGTTTGTTGGTGACGCGCTCTTACCAGCGCTTGCAAACGATGGACATACGCTGCTGTGTTTGACGCGTAACCCAAATAAGGCCGCCACTCGATTTAAGACGCTCACCGACTCAGTGACTTGGATTTCAGACTTTGATGCGATTGAAGTGATGCCTGAAGCTGTCATCAATTTATCAGGTGAAGGGATTGCAGATGCGCGTTGGACTGATCGTCGGAAACGGGTTCTGCGGAGCTCTCGAATTAATGTGACCGAACAATTGGTCGAGCGATTGAATCAACTATCGGGTGAACCTGACGTTGTGATCTCAGGAAGCGCGATCGGTTATTACGGCCCACACACAGAGACAGTGGCAGAGGATAACCAGCCGGGTTGGGATTTTGCCGCACGTCTTTGTGCTGACTGGGAAGCTGCCATTCAGGGTCTGAATACAGATTCGGCGCAGATGTATCAGTTACGCATTGGAGTTGTTCTTGGGCGCCCGGGTGGATTTTTAGGTCGATTGGAAACGCCATTCCGTTTGGGGCTTGGTGGACCGCTGGGCCACGGTCAGCAGATGTTATCGTGGATTCATCGCGATGATTTGGTGGCTATGATCCGTTGGTTATTGTCGGGAACGCCAGAAGCCGGGCCTTACAACGCGACTAGTCCACGGCCTGTGAGTAATCAAGAATTTACAACAACATTTGGTCAGACTCTAAATCGGCCCACACTCTTGCGGGTGCCTGAAATGCCGATGCGACTGGTCTTGGGTGAGTTAGCTGACCTCTTATTCAAAGGCCAGCCAGTTCAGCCAATGCATGCCCTAGATCAAGGCTTCCAGTTTAGTTACCCTGATCTCAATAGCGCGCTTTCTCATCTATTCGGGAGAGACGCGAGCTAGTGCACCTTGTGTTAAGACACGGACTCTCTGGCCATCGCGGAACGCATCTACTGAGTCGACTTCCTGCACAATCGATAACGTCTTGCCAGAATCCATCTGAATTGTGAGTTCAAGCCCTTGCGTTCGGGTTGCCTGCTCCTCGAGCATGCTGCCAACCACAGCACCTCCAACCGCACCCAAAATGGTAAAGATCTGCTGTCCTTTGCCCTCGCCAATTGATGATCCGGCCACGCCACCGATGACCGCTCCGGGCAGTTGTCCAGCGCCTGTTTGCTTACCTTCAATCACAACAGGGCTTGTGCTCAAGACTGTTCCAAATTCAACTTCTTGCACTTGTCGTGCTTCAGCGCGCGAATATGTACTTCCTTGAAGCCCTGAGACACACCCGCTGAGTCCAAGGGTGAGTACACTAATACTCGCAATTGTGATGATTGTTCGCTTCATTTTTGACTCCGTAGTCATAGCGTTCCACTTGAATGTCATATAGTGTCATCGTATTGCCATTTAAACGTGACACTCTCGATAAAACTATCGTTAAATGACTTGCCTGAGGCTTCCCATTCCATGAGCAATAAAACCTTCGTACTCGATACCAACGTTCTCCTGCATGATCCTATGAGTGTATTCAATTTTCATGAACATGCAGTGGTCATTCCAATGACTGTTCTTGAAGAGTTGGATGACATTAAAGATCGTAAGAAAAATGTCGCTGCTGAAGCACGTTCGGCAATTCGGATGATTGATGAAGTGCTTGGGCAATCGGCACCTGAAGCCATCGCTCAAGGTGTGGAGATACCGGTCGCATTGAAAGGCGATAGCGGGAAGCTTTTGGGTACGCTTGCGATTCATCGATCACCTCTTGCCGATGAATCCAAAGGGCGCCTTGACGATATTGAGTCAAACGACAATCGCATTATCAATTGTGCTCTTGAGATTCAAAATGGCGATGCATCGCGAGAGGTCGTGTTAGTTACCAAAGACATCAACATGCGCTTAAAAGCGCTAGGCGCCGGATTGAATCGAGTTGAAGATTATCGACGCGATCAGTTGGTGAGTGATGTGGAACTCCTCCCGTCTGGTCATCTCGAACTTGAAACCGAATTTTGGCGATTAGTTTCTGATGTGGAAACTTGGAGTGAGGGATCAAAAACGTATCATCGTGTCGAGCGTTCCGTGTTCAGCGAAGAAATTTATGCCAACCAGTATGTGATCGACTCAACCGATGACTTTGCGGCACGCATCAGTCAAATCGAAGATGAATCAGTTGTTTTGCTTGATATTGGAAGGCAGCGACTTGAGGACATGGAGGCTTGGGGAATCCGGCCTCTCAATGTCTATCAGGGCATGGCGATGCATGCACTCTTGGATTCGGGTCTTGATCTGAATTTGCTGATTGGTGCTGCAGGTTCAGGGAAAACTTTATTGTCGCTGGCCTGTGCATTGGAGCTCGTGGTTGAGCAGAAACGGTACTCGAAGATCGTTGTGACGCGTTCGACGCCACCAGTGGCTGAGGACATTGGTTTCTTGCCGGGCACAGAAGAAGAAAAAATGATGCCTTGGCTCGCCGCAATTCATGACAATTTAGAGGCGTTGCATGAGCATGATGACAATCCAGAAGCCTCGATGCGATTTGCGCTCGAGAAAGGCAATATTCAATTTAAGTCGCTCAATTTCATTCGCGGTCGATCCATTCAAGATGCCATCATTTTGTTGGATGAATCTCAGAACCTGACGCCGCAACAATTGAAGACAATCATTACACGATGCGGAAAAGGCTCGAAGATTGTCTGCTTGGGTAACCTGGCGCAGATCGACAGTAACTACCTAACCGCGCTAACCTCAGGTTTAACCTACGTGGTTGAACGATTTAAAGGATGGACGGGCGCGTCGACTCAGCACTTAGAAGGTGTGGTTCGTTCGCGTCTGGCCTCATATGCGGAGCAAAATCTGTAAGTGCGCATTTGGACTCTGGTACTCGGACTGATCGGGCTTATTACTTTAAGTCTGTCGGCTGTGCCTGTTCACTTTGACGAAGCGCAATACACAACGTGGCTTGCGCGCCCGGAGCTTAGTTATCAAACCAAAGGCCCGTTTGTTACAGCCGTCCAGTCATTAACACATGCCCTCGAATTTTTACCGCAACTTGTGCAAGTGCGACTGCCAGCGTGGGTTGCTTGGTTTTTATCTGGTGGGTTGCTGGTTTGGCTTGGTCATCTAGCAGGCTTTGATCAACAAGCAGGTCGGCGCTTACTGATTTTATATGTCACAAGCCCAATGTTGTTCGCGCTCGGAATGGTGCATACAACGGATATCTGGCTGTTGTTCTTTATGCTGCTAGCACTCTGTGCGTTTGCGTCGATTTTGCATTGCCGACCAAATCAACAAACTGAGCTTTGGTGGTTATTGATGGGTGCTGCACTTGGTTTGGGTGCCCTTGCGAAACTCTCTATTGCCTTGGTTCCGTTATCAATCTTGCCCTGGGTCATCATTCGCAGTCCGCGCCTGATTTTTACCGCAGGCCCCTATTTAGGTGCGTTGTTGTGTGCTTTTGTGATGACGCCTTGGATTCTCTGGAATTTGGATCATGACTTTGCTCATCTGTCCCACGAGTTGGGTCATGTCAACTCAGAGAGCGACAACTGGTTCCATGCGATTGATTGGATCCCTGTGTTTCTTGTGGCTGCAATTCCCGTGATGCTTGTTGCGGTATTTGGCGGACTGAAACTTCGGATTGACGATTTTGTCAATGAACGTGAAGAAGCTGTTCGTGACATGTTGCGGTTTAGTTTCGGTGCATTGGTTATCTTGTTTGTGATGAAAGGATTTATGGGTGAAGTTCTTCTGAATTGGACTTTACCCATGGTGCCGGTTCTTCTTTTGATTTTTGCAAGACGGATGCGTTGGTCAGCGTCTGGTGTATTAACGGCAGGTGCCATCCAGATCGCAATTCTGGTGATTCTCATTTACCCCTATGCTTTGGGCCTCAGCATGAAACAGGACCCCTTTCAAAAGATCCGGGGTTGGGATCGAGTGATTCATGATGCTGCAGTTCTTGCAGGTCCAACAGAGATTGTGACAACAGATCACTACTCGACGCAGGCATGGGCGCTGTACTTTTGGCCATCTGATCGAGCGGGTGCCGATCGCTATCAAGTGCCAACAGGGCAAGTTATCCCAACGACCACACGTCGTCGAAATCAATATGACAACTGGGATGTGTTATCGACGACTTATCCGTCTCTTGTGCATATTGGGCAATATTCTGAGGAACTAGCTCGGCGTTGTTTGCGTTTTGACGAACTGGGCCAAGTGTCTCAAGTGATGCCCGACGGAACCATTCGATCGAGTTTAAGTGTCTTCCGATGTACTGGATTTAGTCCAGAACCTGCCTGGCCTGACATGAATCAGCACTAGTGTGTCATCAGACAGAGTGTTGGATTGTTTTGATCTCGCGCTGGATATCGGCTCAGTTCAATTGTCTTTAAATGTGGCCGGCTTTTGGTTGTGGTTGCGTGCTCAGGATTCAGTTGAACGAGTTGCGCGACGATGTCTTTCATCAAATGATCGTTGGGGTCGACTCGAAAGAGAGTTGAAGCCGCTGGGACCATCAATTGAATCCGGGCGATGAGCGGCTTCAGTGTTTTAGGGTGACCTGTTTGGTCATGAGCTCGCACTAACGTCATGATTGTCGAGTTTCCTAAAAACCAAGCCTCGGTCCATTCATTGATTTCAAATGGGCCGCTCTGTAAACGGTCTTCGCATAGAGGGCATAAGAGTTCTGCTCGAGGATTCCCACACTGAATACAATCGCCCTTGTAAAGTATTTTGACTTTCATTTAATTGACGGCTTCCCTAATTTACACTTCAATGCACGCTAAAGATGTTTAGGTAGAAGGTATGAGTATGTTGCAAGCAAACCGTTTGGTTTTGATTGATGCACTTTTGGACAAGGGGTCGAGTCAGTTTCGTACTCTCTTTTTGGTTTTGGCGGGCTCTCTGTTGCTGACGCTATCTGCCAAGGTTCAAGTGCCGTTTTATCCGGTTCCGATGACGCTTCAAACGTTGGTGGTGCTATTGATCGGTGTCGCCTTTGGCTGGCGTATGGGTTTTGCCACGGTGCTTGCCTATCTCGCTCAAGGTGCGATGGGTCTGCCTGTCTTTGCAGGAACTCCAGAGAAAGGGTTGGGTCTTTTGTACATGGCTGGACCAACAGGGGGTTATCTTGTTGGATTTGCATTGGCGGCAGCGACAACAGGATGGTTAGCTGAGCGCGGATTGGATCGCTCTGCGCTGGGAACAGCGATTGCAATGGTTGCCGGGAATCTTGTGATTTATGCGTGCGGACTGGTTTGGCTAGCAAACTTTGTTGGCATGGAGAAAGCCGTCACCTTCGGTATGGCACCGTTTATTTTCGGTGATCTCGTGAAAATTGCGCTTGCGACAGTGACGCTACCGATGATCTGGACGTATCTCAACCGGCGTTCATGATTGCGGTTTAAGGCGGCCTAGAAGGTCGCCTTAAACTCATTAAGCAATGCAGTATGGCTGTCTAGCGCTAAGCGTGGGCCATACTGTGTGATCAGATATCCTGATGCATGCACACCAAAGCGTGCTGATTGTTCAAAATCCCATCCGCTCGATAACCCGTACAAAAAAGCACCGGCAAACATATCGCCAGCGCCATTTGTATCAACAGGTGTGACGACCCGCCCAGGGACATCAATTCGCGTATTACCGTCGAATACGGAGACGCCATCTTTGCCGCGCGTGCAGACCCATTGGGTGGCTGTATCAGATAGTACTGCGAGTGCGTCTTCGATGGACTCTTTTCCTGTCCAGGTGATGGCCTCTTGTTCGTTACAGAACAACAAATCAACACCATCTCCAACCATTTGAGACACTTGGTCTTTAAAGTAGGTCACCATGGCCGGATCTGAAAACGTTAACGCGACCCGGATGCCAGCATCTTTTGCGACTTGATGTGCGCGAACCGCGGCTTCTCGTGCCTTGTCCGAACTCGCGAGATAGCCCTCGATATAGAGCATGTCAGATGTCTTGAGCGCAGACTCGTCAATCTCATGTGCTCCAAGATCACCAGTAATTCCGAGAAAGGTATTCATGGTTCGCTCGGCATCATCGGTGACCATCACTAAACAACGTCCTGTTGTTCCTGGCTCACGAATCTGATCAAGATTAGTCGCGACCCCAGAGTCAACCAGATCTTTGTGATAAAACGCGCCCAGGTCATCGTCGGCTACTTTGCAGCTGTAAAATACCCTGGAGCCAAAGTTGGCGGCCGCGATCAGCGAATTTGCAGCCGAACCACCAGAGGCTTGTTTTTTCAATTCCGCTTGATCGCTTAACTGGCTTTCAAGTGCTTGCAATTGCGCGTCATCGATCAAGGTCATCATGCCTTTTTCAACCCCGAGTGCGCTTAATAACTCGTCTGAAACATGGTACTCGGTGTCGACTAGTGCGTTACCGAGTCCGTAAAGATCGAAGTTTGCCACTACAGAACCTTCGCTATCGCGTCGCACAGTGGATCAATATTGGCAGGGGTAATGCCTGCCACGTTGATCCGTCCTGAGCCGACGATATAGATGTGGTTATCAGCGCGCAGTTTTAATACCTGGTCTTGGGTAAGACCTGAGAAACTGAACATCCCTTTTTGATGGTTAATAAAATCAAAATCGACCGCTTGCTGCCGATCAGCCATGCCTTGGACGAATGCCTGGCGCATTTCATGAATTCGCGCGCGCATGTCGGCAAGTTCCTGGATCCACAATGCTTTCAATGATGCGTCGCCGAGGATTGTTGCGACGATTTTTCCGCCGTGAGCCGGTGGGCTTGAATAGATCGCACGGATCGCGGCTTGGATATGGCTGAATGCATTGATAGCGTCGTTTGCTGTTTCTTCGACGACAGTAATCGCTCCGATACGCTCGTTGTACAGGCCAAAGTTTTTCGAGTATGAGCTTGCAACCAATACCGATAAGCCTGCATCTAAGAGAATATGTAATCCCGCGCGATCTTCCTCGAGTCCTTCTCCAAAACCCTGATATGCAAAATCCACAAGACAGATTAGGTTTTTGGCCTTGGCTTCGGTTGCAATCGCTTCCCATGCATCTTGATCGAAATCGATGCCTGAAGGGTTATGGCAACACCCATGCAGAATGACAACATCACCTTGCGCGACTCCCTCAAGGTCGGCCATAAAGCCTTGACCGTCCAGACCTTGTGAGGCTTTGTCGTAGTAACGATAGTGTTTTACCTCAAAACCAGCAGCTTCAAAGATTGCCTGATGGTTTGCCCAACTCGGGTTTGAGATCCAGACAGTAGCCTTTGGTGCGGCACGAAGTAAAAAGTCGGCAGCGACGCGCAGGGCACCGGTTCCACCAGGTGTTTGTGCTGATTTGGCGCGCTGGTCTCGAATAATGGCATGGCCTTCGCCAAACAGAAGTTCTTGCGTGTAAGTTGCGACCTCTGGGACACCTGGAATTGAGAGGTAGCTTTTGCTCGTTTCGGTGGCAAGCAGTCGCGTCTCAGCTTCTGTCACTGCTTTTAAGATCGGTGTTTTACCGGTTGCATCCTGATATACGCCAACGCCGAGATTAATCTTGTCCGGGTGTGTGTCTGCTTTAAATGTTTCTGTGAGGCCAAGAATTGGATCTGCAGGTGCTAAGTCGAGTTGGAACATGAAAGTCACTCCAAGGGCATTGTTCAGGAAAGGCGCAATTGTCGCACAGTTTGGATTTGAAAGGTGATATCAACTCAGGGCGACGGCTTGGTTGCACGCAGTGCTGCACGCTTCGGTTGCGGTAATCCTTCGATCGTTTGTGTGGGGTTATCCGGATCGAGCACATGCTCAAAAGATTCAAATTGCATCCAGTCTGTTTTTCGTTGTTCTTCTATCGTGGTTACAGACACGTCAAGACACTCGATTGATTCAAAACCAACCCGGCTCAACCATCGAGACAGCGCAGGAACAGAGGGTAGGAACCACACATTGTTCATTCTTGCATAGCGGTCTGGTGGGATTAAGCATGTGCTCTCGTCACCATCGACGATGAGAGTTTCAAGAATCAGTTGTCCGCCTGGTTTCACCCAGCGCTTGAGTTGTTCAAGATGATGGATTGGGTCTTTCCGGTGATACAGGACACCCATTGAGAAGACGGTATCGAAATCGATAAGGCCTGCGTCAAATTCCTCTAGAGTTACTGGTATAGAAGCAGCTTTCGGGTGTCCAAGTAGTGTTTTGACGGCAGAAAATTGGCAATGAAACAGGATGCTTGGGTCAATACCTAAGACCTCTGATGCGCCTGCTTCGAGCATCCGCCATAGGTGATATCCAGAGCCTGAACCCACATCAAGCACGCGATGCTTTTGAAGATCAAGTTGGTGCTGTAATCGGTCCCATTTCAGGTCGCTTCGCCATTCGGTATCGACATCAATTGGACCGAATCGAAATGGTCCCTTCCGCCATGGCATCAGACCTTGCAATGCCAATTTTAGAGCGTCGATCGATTCGCTCGGAATCTCTTCGAGGCCGACTGCGCGCCCAAGTGTTGGACTGCATGGATTGATATCAGGAATTCCAGCGAGTGCTTGAGACCAGCGCTTGAGGTCGCCGTGGGTCATTCGGCGATCGATAATCGCTCGATGTTGGTCGACAAGCAATTCAAGCCAAGGGATGTCAGGATGCGTCCACGCTTGCTCGATCGACGTCATTTGATGGCAACCCAGGCTTTAAAATTTAAGCAATGAAAGAATTCAGTCACTTGGCTGAATCCAGCGCGTGCAAGCCGTGTCACATGTGTATCTGATGTCTCTGGAATTAAGACGTTTTCAATCGCTTGTCGTTTGCCTGCGATTTCTAACTCTGAGTAGCCGTTGGCGCGTTTGAAGTCGAGATGGAGGCTATTGAGTAGATCTTGACTCGGTGCGTCGTCTTGAACGATTTTTTCCGCCAGGATAAGCGCGCCTCCCGGACACAACGCGTGTTGGATATCACGTAATAATGCCTCGCGTTTTTCTCGATTGATAAACTGCAACGTGAAGTTGAGCGCGACGACCGAGCATGGCGCCAATGGCATGTCAGAAATATCAGCGCATTGCCACTCGATCGGCAATGGATCGACCAATCTGTCGGCAAGTGTTGCTTGTGCTTGAGAGAGCATTGCCTGTGAATTGTCTACTGCAATAATTCGGCATCCTGGTGCTGTGACTTGGTTTGCCATGGCCAGTGTTGTTGCACCAAGTGAACATCCTAAATCGTAGATCACGGTATGTGGCTTTGCGAAACGCTTCGCTATTAAGCCACTTGATCCGATCACATGTCCGTAACCTGGAACGCTCCGACGAATCATGTCAGGGAAGACTTGGGCGACGTTTTCGTCAAAACGAAATCCGCCAACACCAGCAAACGGTGTCTTAAACAAATTGTCTTCGTGATCTGACATCCAGACTCCAGTGGTGAGGTTTGTGATCAGATGTCATCATACCGGAGGTGGAGGAGATCTGAGACATGGAAATCACTTGGGTAGTGTCGGCGATTGCGATAGTCGGCTTCGCACTTGCAGCTTACTTTGCAACGCGCTGGTTCGCTGCGAAAACGGAATTGGCGGAACTATTGGCGCGCGCTGAAGCCAATACCGATTTCGAGCAGAAAACAGCGCTTATGAAAGCCGAGTTTGAGTCATTGTCCCAAAAGCTTTTAAACGAACGTTCGAAAGAACTCACCTCCCAGCACAGCGACTCGTTGAATCAGTTGTTAAAGCCTTTGGCGACTGAGCTAGATGCCTTTAAAAAGCGTGTGAACGAGGTCTATGAAAATGAAACGCGCGATCGAGTTTCACTTCGCCAAGAGATTGTGTCTCTAAAAGCGTTGAATCAAAAAATGTCTGAAGACGCCATCAACTTAACGCGTGCATTAAAAGGTGAAAATAAAACAGCAGGGAACTGGGGCGAATTGATCTTGGATCAAGTTCTCAGTGCGTCGGGTCTTCGCGAAGGCCATGAATACTCCAGGCAGCAAAGCTTTACCGGTGACGAAGGCTCTCGGCTGCAGCCCGATGTGGTGATTTCGTTACCCGATGAGAAGTGTTTGATCGTTGATGCGAAGTTATCGTTAAAAGACTACGAGCGTGCGATGTCAGCTGTCGACGATGCTGAGCGGCTAGACGCATTGAAAGCGCATGCAAATTCACTGAAAACTCATGTTAGGGGTTTGTCTGGTAAAAACTATTCTGGACTTCCGGGAATTACGACTGTTGATTTTGTGATCATGTTTGTTCCTGTGGAGCCCGCCTTTTCAGCTGCATTCGAAACTCAGCCGCAACTCTTTACTGACGCGCTTGCACAGGGTGTTGTCATTGCATCTCCATCGACACTCTTGGCATTACTTCGCACAGTTGAGCATGTCTGGCGAATTGAGCATCAAAATCGAAATACCCGGCAAATTGCTGATTTAGGCGGCAAGTTGTATGACCAATTCGTTTTGTTTGCGGAAAGTTTTCAAGACGTGGGCGATAAAATTCGGCGGTCTCAGGAGGCCTTCGATAAGGCAGGGCAGCGGCTATCGCAAGGACGAGGCAATTTAGTGCGCCGGGCTGAGCAGCTAAGGACCCTCGGCGTTTCCTCAACCAAGCAGATGCCGGCAGAGCTTCAAGATCTCGACGACTGAAGTAGTTGAAAAACAGAGCCCGCCTGAAGGATCGCGTCGAGACTGACATCACCTTGGTCAAAGAGTCGTCGTGCGGCCATGAATTCGCGTGCTGAGTTGATGGCTTCAATTGCTGTGACCTTATCCCTTTTGTGCCGAATCACAACGCACTCGGTTTCTGTTTCTGTGAGACAGGTTTCGTGATCATTTCGGGAGGATAAGCCTGCGATTTGTAATTTTAAGTCACCTTGATCGGACCAAAACCAGGGTATTGCGTGAAAAGGGCTCGGTGAGCCAAGCAACCTTTTGGCGAGCGTGGCAGCTGAGTCGTTCGCTTCTGAAATCGACTCAATACGTTCTGCTGTTCCAAGGTGTGGTTGATGGTGCAGGCTGACTTCGCCGATTGCTGAAACGTTTGGGTGTTTGGTTTGCATGTAGGCATCAGTCGGGATGCCTTCGTGTGTTCCTATGCCATGTTGGGCAGCGAGCTCTGTATTAGGTGTTGCTCCAACCGCGATGATGACGAGTTGCGAGGGAATTGTTCCATGATTGGTGATTAAGGCCTCCGAGTCTTCGTCGTAGCGATCGATCGTTACACCGACGCGGACTGAGGCGGGTGTGGCGTCAACCAGTCGATCTGCGGTTTTAACAGATACTTGTGGAAGTGCCCGATGTCCTTTGGCAAGAATCCGGATGTTCCGACTGGGATGATTAAGGCTTGCCGCCAGCTCAAAAGCAAGGAAGCCCGCACCGATAATTGTCACGTGGTTGCAACCATCCATCGCGTCTCGCAGGCCTAATGCATCATCCAGTGTTCGAATCATATGCATTCGATTGATCGGGAGACCATCAATATTGAGATGCTTTGCGCGAGTCCCTGTGGCTAACACGATGTGGTCAACCTGAAACTCATCGTCATTGGTGATTAGCGTCCCGGTGTCTGGTTTGATCGCTGTGACACGACTTGGAATCCAACGAACTGACTCGTGATTTTTGATTGGATCGGGAAGAAGGCTAAGTGAATCGACATCGTTCATCTCTTGCAGCCACGCTTTGGAGAGCGGAGGGCGCTGATAGGGTATGTGTGGTTCACCGTTAAATACGAGAATCTCGCCTTCAAACTGACCGCGGATCAGTTCAGCGATCAACGTGCATGCGGCTTGCCCCGCGCCAACAATTCCGAGCCGCATTAGTATTGGCGTTTTGCGACTGAGACCGTGAGTCCGTCGTGCTGTTCGTTGAGTTCAACTTGGCATGCCAATCGTGAGTGTGATGTTGGATCAACTGCAAATGACAGCATGTCGGCTTCTTGAACGCTCGGGCCGTTCAAGGTGCCGTCCCATGCCTCATTCAACATGACATGACATGTGGCGCATGAACAGCCACCGCCACATTCAGCCAAAATGCCATCGACGCCGGCGCGATAGGTGGCCTGTAAGATGGTTTCACCTGGCTCAAATGTGACGTCAATCGCTTGTTCGTTTGGATCAATACAGGTGATTTGTGGCATCGAGGCTCCTCGGTATTCGTGCCAATACGGATCGAAATTGATGGCCGCAATGCACTTTGAAAGATGAATTTAGGCATTAGAGTATGGGCATACAGAAAAAAGGAAAGAGTTATGCGTTCAATTGCCCGAGTGATTAATGGTCAACGTGTGTCTGATGGTGCAGGCGTCGATATTCGCCGCGTCATTGGTTTAGCTGGAGCTGACTATATCGATCCATTTTTGATGTTTGATGATTTTCGTAATGATGATCCTTCAGGTTATGTTGCTGGCTTTCCACCACATCCACATCGTGGATTCGAGACAGTCACTTATATGCTGAAAGGGAAAATGCGGCATCAAGACTCCAATGGAAATGCTGGGTTGTTGGAGGACGGCTCTGTGCAATGGATGACTGCAGGTCGTGGGATTTTGCATTCAGAGATGCCAGAACAGACCGATGGGAGTCTTTGGGGATTCCAGATTTGGCTAAATTTGCCACAGCATCTGCAGATGGCCGAGCCTGGTTATCAAGACATACCCGCATCTGAGATTACCGAATTTGATCATGACGGTGTCCGTTATCGTTTGGTATCAGGCGAGTTATTTGGCCGAGTTGGTCCTGCGAAGACACATCTTCCTGTCTTGATGGTGGACGTCGCGCCTCATGGAGGTGAAACAACAATTCCTTTGGTTGATGGCGATACTGCGATTTTCTTTTGTTTTGAGGGGGAATTGTCGATCGCAGGTGAGATGATTCAGGATGGAGATTTAGCTGTTTTAGGTGGTGATGGGGGAGTTCATATCACAGGATCTGGGCGTGGGCTCTTGTTGTCTTCAGCCCCGCTTCATGAGCCAATTGCTCGCCATGGACCATTTGTTTTATCGAATGAAGGCGAGCTCAAGAAAGCCTTTATTGACTATCAGCTTGGGCAGCTCGCTCCGAATCAAGCCGCTTTTCTTGCGTCTGGTGGCCGCGGGTAACTTCACCTGTATCCAGAAGGGGCGCTGCATCGATGTGTCGTGCCCCCATCATTTCAGCCACTTGTTTTAACACAAAGACAAGTTGATGCTGCTCCCACTCACGGAGACGCTCAAATCGATGCAAGAAATTTTCTTGTAGCGGTTTGGGTGCTTTGCTCAGAAGCTCTGTTCCGGCTTCTGAAATCACCAAAAATACTTTGCGGCGGTCAGTGCCAGAGCGCTGCCGTTCCAATAAGCCACGGCGCTCAAGTCGATCGACAATTGACGTCACGGTCGCTTGTGACAGATTGACTTCTGCGCTGATAGCGCGGATCGGTTGCTCTTTCATATTGGCAACAGTTTGCAGGACCAGCAATTGTGGGGTTGTGAGTCCAAATTCTTTTCCAAGGCGGCTTGAGTGTTGATCAATTGCTTGAACAATACGTCGTAATGCGACAAGAACTTCTGTTTCAAGGTTGTGTGGTTGCACGCAATTTCACCGGTTGAATCGTGGGTGCATCATTATTGAATGGTGCTTGTTTGAATGCCAAACATTTTTCATGTCTTAAGTTTTGCAGTCAAAGTATTTTTTTGTGTCAAAAATGAATAGGTCAATATCTATTTTTATTAAATATTTGATTTATATGGAATTGGTGAAATCAATTTAAATTGACTACACTAAGAAAACGTTTCGCAGATGAAACATTAGAAAGAAATAAACGGATTTAAGACCTTTGGGGGTTACATGAAACAACTAATTGGTGCAGCACTAACGGCGGGTGCACTCCTGTCTGGCGCGCAAGCATTTGCAGCGGACTGCGGGAAAGTCGTTATCGGTGAAATGAACTGGGCAAGTGGCGAGTTCTTGGCGCGGCTTGACGGGTTTGTTTTGGAAGAAGGCTATGGATGTGAAGTTGAGTATTTGACTGCCGGTACAGTGCCACAGATCACATCGATGGATGAAAAGGGAACGCCAGACTTCGCTTCAGAGATGTGGGCAAATAGTCTGGGTGATTTGCTCGAAAAAGCGGCGACCGAAGGACGTTTGACTAAACTCAACAAACAGCCATTCGAAGGTGCTGGTGAAACATGGTTCGTCAACGGTAATTTCGCAAAAAATCATCCTGAGCTGAAGACGATCCAAGACATCATCGCGCGTCCTGATCTATTCCCGCATCCTGAAGATCCATCAAAAGGTGGGCTCCATACGTGTCCTCCGGGTTGGGCATGTGAACTCTCAACAAATAACTTATTCCGCGCGTTTGACATGGAAGCCAAAGGTTGGAAGCTCGTGAAAACAGGTTCAGGCGCAGGTCTTGATGGCTCAATTGCAAAAGCAAGTGAGCGCGGTGATAACTGGATCGGTTATTACTGGGCGCCAACTACAATGGTTGGAAAATATGACTTACAACCTGTCGATTGGAATACAGGCTTTGATGCGGATAACTGGAATAACTGTATCGTCAAGCCAGAGGAAGAGTGTGAAAATCCACAACCGAGTTCTTACACGTTCTCTGAAGTGGTTTCTCTTGCGCAAAATTCATTTGTTGATGAAAACCCTCAGCCAGCGAAGTACGTTGAGCAACGTATTTTCGACCTTGCATTGATTGGTAAATACCTCTCTTGGATGGATCAAAATCAGGCAACTGGTGAAGATGCAGCGATTGAGTTTCTTCTAAACGAAGAAGCAACCTGGACTCAGTGGGTTACCGCTGACGCGGCTTCCAAAATCAAGAAAGCACTTTAAAAAATAATTCAGACGGCCGGCACTTTTGTTAGAGTGTCGGTCGTTTTGATGTTTTGAGGACTATATGGATTGGTTAATTGAGTTTCCCGAACTAGGACGAAGGGATCTCAGAGATCTCCGCAAAGGCATCGATGAGAGTTTTAAAAGTTTCAGTCGCGAATATGGCGATTCCATCGAAACTTTTTTTGATCCACTACTGCATTTCTTAATTTGGCTCGAAAAGTTGTTACTAGCAACACCTTGGCCACTGTTCATCGGCGTTGTTTGTCTTCTCGCCTGGCTCGCAAGCCGCAGCATTAAAATCGTGATTGGCTCTGCGATCAGTTTGTTTCTGATCGGCTACCTTGGCATGTGGGAAGACACGATGAGTACCGTCAGTATCATCTTAGTCTGCACCATGCTCTGTATCGGGGTTGGTCTCCCAATCGGGATTTTGATGTCTCGGTCTGACCGCGCCCAAAATATCGTGACACCGATTCTTGATGTGATGCAGACGATTCCGAGTTTTGTCTATTTGATCCCAGTCGTGATGCTTCTTGGAATCGGAAAAGTTCCAGGCCTTTTGTCTGTTGTTATTTATGCAATTCCTCCAATGATTCGTTTGACAAATTTAGGGATTCGGTTGGTTGATAAAGAAGTACTGGAGGCGGCCGATGCGTTCGGCGCGAGCCCTTGGCAGAAGTTGACACAAGTCCAAATCCCGTTAGCACTTCCCAACATCTTTGCGGGTGTGAACCAAACCATCATGATGTCACTCGCAATGGTGGTCATTGCATCCATGATCGGTGTGACAGGACTTGGGCAACCCGTATTGAAGGCAATCTCCAATCAGTATCTTGCGATGGGGCTGTTAAATGGTCTGGCGATTGTTGCGTTAGCAATTATTTTTGATCGAATCAGTCAGAGCTACGGGAAGCGTTTGCAGAGCTATCGCGGAGGCCACGGCGAGTAATATGGAAACCAAGATTGAAATTAAACATCTCTACAAGATCTTTGGTGATGATCCGCAAACCATGCTCGGTAAAGTTCGTGAAGGCGTCAGCAAGGACGAGTTGAACGACCAATACAACCATGTATTGGGTTTGAGTGACATCAACCTGAAAATGCCAGCAAAGGGTATTCAGGTGGTGATGGGGCTTTCTGGCTCAGGAAAATCCACGCTCATTCGTCATATCAATCGATTGATCGAACCAACTGCCGGTGAAGTTTGGATTGATGGCGAAAACGTCCTCGAGATGGATGAAAAGACATTGCGTGACTTCCGTCGGAATCGTGCTTCGATGGTATTTCAGAAGTTCGCTTTGCTTCCTCACCGAACAGTCATGGAGAACACGATTTATGGCCTTGAAATTCAGGGGATGGGTGAGAAAGAGGCAGAAAAACAGGCGTCACATTGGATTGAGCGCGTCGGCCTTGCAGGTTATGAGGAAAATTATCCGGGACAGTTGTCGGGCGGAATGCAGCAACGAGTGGGTCTCGCGCGAGCGCTTGCGACGGATGCTGATATCCTGTTGATGGACGAAGCCTTCAGTGCATTGGATCCCCTGATTCGAACGGATATGCAAAATATCCTTTTGGATCTTCAGCAAGAGCTTCATAAGACCATCGTTTTCATCACGCATGATTTGGAAGAGGCTCTCCGCATTGGGGATCAAATTGCGATTCTTCGTGACGGCGAAGTCATTCAGCAGGGTACGCCTCAGCAAATTGTGCTGAAACCGAAAGACGACTATATTGCTGACTTCACAAGAGACATCAATCGCGGACGAGTGATCCAGTTAAAAACGATCATGAAAACGCCGAATGATAAGCCTGGCCCAGAGTTATCCGGTGAAATGTTGGTGGAGGACGCCGCACAGTTAGTGACTGAATCACCATCCTCGCAAGCGCGGGTGACGAATGAGTCAGGCGACGTGGTTGGTGTTGTTGGTATTAATGATTTGATTCGAGCGATGGCACGGCCTGATATCGAATCCAGACTCGAAGAACTGTAAATGCCTAAAGAGACTCGGCTCGTGTATTCAACCGAGTCGGGTCGCATCCGATCTGACTCCGAAACGCATCAGAGTACCAATCCAAATGACTCTGTGTGTCGTGTGCGTCGAGAAACAAAAGGTCGTGGCGGTAAAGAAGCGACTATTATTTGGGATGTCCCTGGCGGTGAAGCAGAGTTGAAATCCTTAGGCAAAGCCATCAAACAACGTCTCGGTACAGGTGGTTCGGCCAAAGATGGTCAGATCGTTATTCAAGGCGATCATGTAGAAACTATCCTCGCATTTCTCAAAGACAAGGGCTTTCAAGCCAAAAAGGCAGGTGGATGACAGTTTCTAAAGACCTCTTCAAGCAAACGATGGGTTCATTTCCGACCGGCGTGACGGTGACAACGGCGCACGCGGATGATGGGCAAGTGGTCGGAATGACCGCCAGTGCGTTTAGTTCTCTCTCTCTGGATCCACTGCTGGTTCTTATGTGTCCCGCCAAGCAGGCAGAATGTTACTCCGCCCTGACAGAGGCATCATATTTCAGTATCCACATTCTCGGCGGTGATCAAGGCCCACTCGCGTGGCAATTCGCAAAATCGGATGCTGATAAAACAGAGGGTCTTATGATTTCGAAAGGCCCACAGGGAAGTCCAAAAATACAAGGATGTCTTGCCTATTTAGAGTGTCGCCACCATGCACTCTATGATGGAGGTGATCATGGCATTCTCGTTGGTGAAGTTACGCATATCGAACTCCCCGATTCAGATCGGGTCCCCTTGGCGTACTGTAAGAGCAGTTTGGGTCCTCTGCCTCCTTTGCACTCTTAGTTTCCTCAGCTTTCCTCAAGGCGGATTTGCGTCGGGCGCCGACTGTGATCGGTTGGCCGCTATAGCTGCTGATCCAGATCGTCAGGCAGCCCCTGTCGACTACGCGGGAATCGACGGGCAACAGGTTGTTACGGTATGCCGCGAGGCGCTTCGTCAGTCACCTAATAATGGCAGATTTTGGGTTCAACTTGGCCGCGGCTATTTAAAGCTAGAACAAGGTGACGCAATGCTTGATTCCTTTGAGAAAGCTCAGTCACTCGATTATCCCGTGGCGTGGTTTGCACTTGCAGTGGTGTATCACACCGGAAATGGTGTTGCCGAAGCGAACTTAGATCGTGCGGAAAAACTCTATAAGGCAGCTTATCAACGTGGTGTGGGGTATGCAGCGCTCGGTCTTGCTCGTTTGTATGACGAACCTGAGTCCCCCTTTTTTGATTTGGATAAGGCTGATGTTTGGCAATCTCGCTTTGACGATATGATGGACCGGAGGGGTTGAATACCATGAGATGTAATGCATGGTTGATCGCCATGGGCTTCAGCACAACAAGTTTTGCCTTCGATGGGCAACCACTTCATTACGAAATTGATTGGGGGCCTTTGACGCTCGCAGATGCCACGATCGAACTTTTGGAATCTGGAGAGGTCCGCTCCGTTTCTGCACAGATTGAGTCACGTGGTGTTGGCGCTTGGTTTTCTGATTTCCAATCGACGCTTGAGATTATGCGGACCGGAGACGGGATGCAGTTACTCAATGGCAACAGCACCTGGGGTGATGCGCTCAGTAATTTGACGGTGACTTGGTTGCCTGGCGTTGAAAAACCCTCTGTTGATTATTATCGATCCAAGCCTCGCGATTATGAGATCACTCCAGTTCCTGAGGCGTCGATTGCCAATACGATTGATCCGTTTGCGCCGATTTTCGATATCGGGCGAGACCTGAATCAAACCAAGCGTTGTGAAGGAAGTTATCGGATCTTCGATGGCATTCGTCGTTATGACTTAACAATTGCTGATGGTGGACTGTCTACGCTGGCTTCTGGGGATGCAGCAGACTTTAAAGGGCCTGCGCATCGTTGTGATATCACCTTGACTCGCATCGGTGGATTCTCGACGAAGCAAGGTCTATTCAAATTCGGAGAGGATGAGATTTCGCGAACGCTATTTTTGGGCGAGGTCCGAGGTCATTGGGTTCCTGTTCGCTTTGAAATCTCTGCCCCACTTGGTACCGCTGTTGCAAGACTGATCGACTTGAATCGCACAGTTGTATCTCAATGAGTTGTGAGTAGTATGACGCCGGATAATTGACTGAATTTTTTGTCAAATGTGACCACAGGGTGAGCGTTTTGGCGCTCTGCGAATTCGCAAATCATCAAATCGCAAAAGCCTTGATTGCTATACTCATAACGATCTATACATTTTGCGAGGCTTTTCGGTGCCTCGAGTCTTAATTTTTGTGAATCTAACAGAGACCAAAGAACAGATGCGATTTGTTTTCGAGACATTTTTTTGGTCTTTTCCATCACCCACACGCATTCTTGCATGACTTCTCGCGAAATATGGGCTGGATTTTCCTCTGTCAGTGAGGTTAAAAGTTCTCGCGCTAATGCATGTTGTGTTGGTTGATCATCTAAAATAATCCGGATGACGACATTGGTATCAAAAGTCATTTCGTACCCTCGTCCTTTGACTTTAGGCTGCCTGACCAGGCCGTTTCCCGAGCTTCTTGTATTTCCTCATCGGTCATGGTGATACCCGTGTGGGACAGGCAACCGAGTAGTTCGATTGGTTCTCTGACTTTCACCATGCGCACATATCCGTCGAGCGGAAAAAAGCGTATTTGGTCGCCGGGCTTTAAATCCAGATGATCTCGGATCATTTTTGGTATCGTCGTTTGCCCTTTTTCAGTCAGGGTCGAGTCTTTTGGTAGCTCATCATTTTCAATCATCAAAAGCGCCTGCATTCTTGAGTCCTTAATTTATGGTAAAAGGTAAGGGATTTAGTTGTCCATCACAGCATAGGTTCAATTAAAGATTCCGAATGTGAAATTGCACTGTGATGATGTAGGAAATGACAGCGATGACTGGTAAAGCTATTGCTCTATTTGCCGATTATTTCCCTATGGAAAATCGAAAACGTTACTTTTTGGTTGCTGCACTTATCGTGGGTGTCGCGATCTTTTCAACTCCGAAAGGGTACGCGAGCTGCTTCGGTAGTCAGAGTCAATTGACGTGTTATGACAACCTGTCGGGTAACATTTACAACAGTCGGACCTATCGCCCCCCTGCAGCAGTTCGACCACAGGTGAAAAGGCGTTTTGGTTGGATGCCGATGCAATCGCAAAGAAAGCTTGGCAATACGACCATCATCACGGGTCATACGGCTGGTCAAAAGCAATGGAAGACCTACGGAAAAAGTTACGGAAACGGCGACTATCGGATTATCGGATCTGACAGTCGAGGCCCTGTGCAGCGCACTTGCATTAATGGCAAGTGCTTTTAGAGCTAGGTTGCAACGGGCCGAATATGATTTTGGATCTTATCGAGAATGATGTCTGGCCGGAGTTCAGAGACTTCAACGAACTCGGCTTTCGGTAAAACTTTCTTTAGTGCCAGCCCAATCGATGGCCGGCTACCGATCCAGTAGACGTTTGAAAAATTGACGGCCTGGCGTTTGAGTCCTTGTGCAACTGGCAACACTGAATCTGAGTCATTCAAAACAACCCACCATTTCTGGACGTCTGTTGGTGGCAACACGGCCAAATTCTGTGGCCGATATTTATAAAATCCCATGCGAATCACTCGCTGACCATTAGCAACGAGCTTCTTCGCAAGAAACCCACTGGATTCGGCGGGTTCGAAAACAAGACAGAGTTCTTTTTCTTCCTCTCTCTTTGCCACAAGTTCGGCAAGCTCAGGGACGCTTCCCGGAACCTTTGGTGTCATCACACTTGAGAAGTGAAATTTCGAGATATCTTTGACGTGACATACTTCCGATAGCGCAATTGCTGTTTCTTGATCGATTGCAGCAAATTTCAATCGATCAACACGTGCTCTCAGAGCTTCACAAAGATCTGCAAATTGCTCGAGTGCATCTGGAGCATCTGGCGTTGCGCAACAGATTGTGAGTGCTCGGTCTTCTTTCACGTCATCCCAATCTTCGAGTTCACGAATCACAGCGCGTTGTACAGCATCGTTGACCAGTTCGACCTGGGTGATTGGGGACTGGACCACGCGAACCAAATATTTTTCAGCCATATGGGCCAGTGATGCGCCAAGCGAACTTGATTGGCCTTCCCAAGCTGGAGTTGCAACGATGACCGTCCCGTTTTTATCCGCTGCCAT
>CBFHIN010000018.1:0-31589 GCA_965655875.1 Litorivicinaceae bacterium
CCTGTGGTCAGGTCTCTTTGAGCCGACCTGGGGCGAGTTTGTGAGCCGTGAACTGATGTATGCACCAGCTGCATTTTCAAGCTCAGCCTATTGGGCTGTCGCATTCATCGTGGCAAGTGCCTTGTATCGCATGTATTTGCAAGCCAAGGCACCAGAAGCACTATCCCACTGACTTTTTGCTCTTCATTGGGCCTGATGCGTCTTTCAACATCAATTTAAGATCGGGCGGATCAAAGTATCCGCCCTCTTCATCATGGATCCAATATTTGTCTTTGGCTGGCTGATTGACCGTTGACAGGATCTCGTCCGTGCGACCTTCAACTTGCCAAAGATCATAATCGAGTTGCATCCTGCACCAGAGTCCTGGCGAACCACCGATAATTGCACTGAGTCGAATCGCCATCTCGGGTGATATCCCGGATCTAAGGTTCGCGATATCAGATAACTGCTTACGCGAACAACCGAGATATCCGGCTGCTTCTGTTATAGTCCAGCCAAGTACTTCAATATCCTCCCGAACCTGCCGGCCGGGATGAGGAGGATTAAACATACGCATCAATCAAATCTCCTAGTGATAATCCAACAAATCCACATCGTGGGCGCCTTCGCCATCAACCCACCGAAAAATAATTCGATAATTTCTGGAGATACGAACGGAATAAAATCCGTCAAATCCGCCCTTCAATTTGTGCAATCGATCTCTCGGACGTGCAAACTGCCTAAGGCTTTCGGCCGTTCTAAGCGCTCTAGTACATCAACTACGCGATCTTTATTTGCGAACCTAAGAGCCTTAACGTACCCACTAAAGAAAAAACGCTCGAGACGCTTCGATTTAAAACTCACTATCACGAGAAGTGTAACCTCTCACCTATCAAATACAAGTGGACTGATTGATGAGAAGTTAGTAGAAATTTCGAAGAGAAAAGCTGACTTGGACTTGAGTCCAAGTCAATTACTTAAGAGACGGAACGCTTTGCTGCTTCCAGTGTATTGGCTAAAAGACAGGCAATTGTCATCGGACCAGGACCACCGGGTACGGGGGTGATTGCCCCAGCCACAGTCGACGCATCGTCAAAATCGACGTCGCCAACAAGTCGGCCTTTCCCATCGTCTGTTTCGATGCGGTTAATCCCTACATCTAAAACGATAGCACCAGGCTTGATCCAGTCCGCCTTGACCATCTGCGGACGACCGACTGCCGCAACCAAAATATCCGCCTGACGGCATACGCTTGGCAAATCCTTGGTCTTTGAGTGCGCAATCGTGACAGTGGCTGATTCATTCAAGAGAAGAGCAGCCATCGGACGACCTACGATATTCGAGCGACCAATCACCACCGCATTCTTACCCGCAATATTTGGCTCAACAGATTTCAGAAGCTTCAGACAACCAAGCGGCGTACATGGAACAAAAGGCTCGCCACTGGTCCATAACTCACCCACGTTACTGGTATGAAAGCCATCAACATCTTTCGCTGGATCAATCGCCTCAATCACATCTTTCGAGTCAAGATGATCCGGCAGTGGTAACTGAACCAAAATGCCGTGCACCTCTGGATCATCATTCAATGACTTAATCAAAGACATCAGCGACTCACGAGAAGTCGATGCATCCAATACATGATGGAAAGAGTTCATGCCACAGGCTTCGGTCTGCTTCACCTTGTTTCGCACGTACACTTGGCTCGCTGGATCTTCGCCAACCAAAACGACAGCCAATCCCGGAGTCACTCCATGAGATGCCTTTAAAGCCTCAACGCCTGCAGCAACTTCTTCACGAACGTGTTCCGCAAAGGCTTTTCCATCGATTCGAGTTGCCGTCATTTCAATACCACCGTTTTATGTCCATTCAAGAAAACCCGATGTTCGCTATGCGCTTTCACAGCACGAGACAGCGCATAGTTCTCCATATTTCGACCTGTCGCCAATAGCTGATCTGGGTCAAACGTATGGTCAACGCGAGCCACCTCTTGATCAATGATCGGACCCTCATCCAAATCTGCAGTCACATAGTGCGCTGTGGCGCCAATTGCCTTAACCCCCCGCTCATACGCTTGATGATATGGCCGAGCACCCTTGAAACTCGGCAAAAATGAGTGATGGATATTGATGCAACGCCCGGTCAAGTCCTGACACAACTCGTCAGATAAGACCTGCATGTAACGCGCGAGAACCACAAGATCGACGCTCTGCTCATCGATCAACTGACGAATTCGCTCCTCCTGAGCAGCCTTAGTCGCCAGTTTTGATTTCGCAGTTGGTAAGACTTCAAATGGCGCATGATGGAAACGTGCCAATGGCTCAAGATCAGGATGATTCGATGCGACTGTTGTGACATCAATATTCAGTTCAGCCGTTTGCTTTCGGTACAACAGATCATTTAAACAATGATCAAATTTAGAGACCAAAATCAATGTTCGATGAGGGACTGAGCGGTTAATAAACTTCCAATCCATTTCAAAACGCGAACCGATCTCTGAAAATAAATCCGAGAGCTCATCTGGTGTTCGACCGGATTCAGGTTTAAAGAATTCAGCGCGACAAAAAAAACGGCCGGTCTGGATATCATCAAATTGAGACAACTCCGTGATAAAGCAGTCCTGATCAGCCAAAAATCCAGTAATCGCTGCGACCAGTCCTGTTCGTCCTGGACAGGTAATCCGGAGCAAATAACGTTCTTCTGTATTCATTCCTATCCTTAGGCTTTGGGGAGCGTAACTCCGGTCTGTCCTTGATACTTGCCGCCCCGATCGCGATATGTTGTTAAACAACGCTCATCGGATTGGAAGAACAGCATCTGTGCAACGCCTTCATTGGCGTAAATTTTAGCTGGCAAGTTGGTCGTATTCGAAAACTCGAGTGTTACATGACCTTCCCACTCAGGTTCGAGTGGCGTGACATTCACGATAATTCCACAACGTGCATAGGTAGATTTACCCAAACAGATAGTCAGCACGTCTTCTGGAATCTTGAAATATTCGACTGTACGTGCAAGCGCAAACGAGTTCGGTGGAATGATGCAGACATCTGACTTGATATCGACAAAGCTCTTCTCATCAAAATTCTTTGGATCAACAACCGCTGAGTGAATATTGGTGAATACTTTGAATTCATCAGCACAGCGCACATCGTAGCCATAACTCGATGTCCCGTAAGAAATTAATTTCTCACCGTCCCGCGTGCGAATTTGTCCCGCTTCAAATGGAGAGATCATGTCCTGTGATTCAGCCATCTGCTGAATCCAACGATCGGATTTAATAGTCATGGGTTACGTGTCAGTCCCTTGGGTTTTCGTAATTAGGTTGCTCGTTCCGTTTTGCTCAGCAAACAGCGCGAGCCGTGCACCGGTTCGGCGCGCAATATCTCGATATGCCTGCGCAATCGATCCATCCGGATCGCTGACGACTGATGGCTTTCCGATATCTGTCTGTTGACGAATACTCAAATCGAGGGGCAACGCACCAAGCAACTCGGTATCGTATTCTGCCGCAATTCTATCGCCCCCGCCTTCCCCAAATAAATGTTCAGTATGACCGCACTTCGAACATTGATGCAGTGACATATTTTCAATCACTCCAAGCACAGGAACATCAACACGCCGGAACATCTCAATCCCTCGTCGGGCATCAAGAAGAGCAATGTCTTGAGGTGTCGTCACCACAACAGCACCATTGACCGGAACTTGCTGACTCAAAGTTAATTGGATGTCACCCGTGCCTGGCGGCAAATCAATCACCAAATAATCTAAATTCCCCCAATTGGTTTGACGCAGCATTTGGGTGAATGCACCACTCACCATCGGCCCTCGCCAAATCGTTGGTGAACGTTCTGTCAATAAAAAAGCCATCGACATCACTGGGATTCCATGCGCGATGACGGGATTGAATGATTTTCCATCGGGGGTTTCGGGACGCTGGCCTTGGACACCCAACATTAACGCCTGCGACGGTCCGTAAATATCAGCGTCTAATAGACCAACTCGGGCACCTTCAGCTTGCAAAGCTAACGCCAAATTAACCGCGGTAGTGGATTTACCCACGCCACCTTTTCCAGAAGCGACACTGATGATTTGCCGGACTCCAGGAATCGCTTCTGTGCCCTCTCGTGCCGGATTCACTGGAATCTCGTGCCGCACGCGAATAAATGCTTCGCGAACATCTTTGATTGCTTCGAGTTTCGGTTTCAACTGTTTCACGAGTGAGCGGGTCATCCCAGCCAAGGGATACGTGAAGGTCAATTCAAGATCGAGTTCGCCATCTTTTAACTCACAACGGGTGAGTACACCACTACGCCCTAAATTCGCTTCACGGTAGGGGTCATCGTGCTCTAACAAAATCGTAGTCACGCGCTCGCGAATAGAAGTGGACAAAATCATCTCCGTTTTGATCAAGAGTCAGCCAAAAATGAAGCTACTACCGGTATACTTGGGGATTCACTTGCGACTCAACAAGGAATCATTTTTGTGCCGACAGATAGACGCACCATCTTAGTCACTAGCGCCCTGCCGTATGCCAATGGCTCGATACATTTGGGCCATATGCTCGAGTATATCCAAACTGACATTTGGGTTCGCTATCAAAAGCAGTCTGGACACCAATGTGTTTACGTATGTGCAGACGACGCGCACGGTACAGCCATTATGCTTCGCGCACAAACCCTCGGCATTGCACCTGAACAATTGATTGCAGACGTTAAAGCGGAGCATGAGGCTGATTTCAAAGCGTTTCATATCGGATTTGATCACTATTCTTCAACACACACCGATGCCAACCGTCACTATTCAGAACTGATCTATTCCCGCGTTCGAGACGCAGGCGGAATTGCTGTGCGGACGATCTCTCAACTCTTCGACCCAGAGAAAGAGTTATTCCTAGCCGACCGCTACGTAAAAGGAGCCTGCCCGAAATGTGGCGCCGAAGATCAATATGGCGATAACTGTGAGGCTTGCGGCGCCACCTATCAGGCATCAGAACTGAAGAATCCAAAATCAACATTATCTGGTGCAACTCCAGTACTGAAAGATTCAGAGCACTTATTTTTCGAACTTGGACAACATACAGACTTCCTGAAAGAGTGGACGCGTTCCGGCCGACTGCAACCTGAAGTAGCCAATAAGCTTGCTGAGTGGATCGAAGGCGGCCTGAAGAGCTGGGATATTTCTCGCGATGCGCCTTACTTCGGCTTTGAGGTCCCAGATCATCCAGGCACCTATTTTTATGTCTGGCTCGATGCACCAATCGGCTACATGGGGGCTTTCAAAGAGTGGTGTGACGCCAATAACTTTGACTTTGATTCAGTCTGGGGACCTGAGAGTGATGCCGAGGTCTACCACTTTATCGGTAAAGACATCGTCAACTTCCACTGCTTGTTCTGGCCCGCCATGCTCAATCAAGCAGATTTCAGAACACCGACTGGCGTCAATGTACATGGCTTTGTCACCGTTGATGGTCGCAAAATGTCCAAGTCGCGCGGAACGTTTATCAAGGCACGCACCTACCTCGACCACTTGGACCCTGAGTACTTACGCTATTATTTCGCAACGAAATTATCTGCCCGTGTTGAAGATATCGATCTCTCACTCGAAGACTTTGTTCAAAAGGTAAATTCTGATCTGGTCGGTAAACTCGTCAACATCGCCAGTCGAACCGCTGGATTCATTGGTAAGAAGTTTGACGGACAACTCGCATCCGAGCTGGCAAATCCTGAGCTGGTTGAAACGATCCGAGCGAAAGGCCCTGAGATTCGTGATTCATTTGAAAAACGCGAATTCTCGCGAGCAACACGGGAAATCATGGCGCTTGCCGATGATGTGAATGCTTGGATTGCTGATGTCGCCCCATGGCAACTGGCGAAAAATGAAGACACGCTCGCCCAAGTTCAGCCGATCTGTACGACCGCCATCAATGCGTTCCGGCTGTTGACACTGTATTTGCAACCTGTGATGCCGACGCTTGCTGCAAAAGTACAAGCGTTCCTGAATGTGGACTCACTCGGTTATGAGACGCTAAACGAGACGTTACTCAATCATCAAATTGAGCCGTTCACACCCCTCCTTACACGCATTGAAATGAAAGATGTCGAAGCCATGATTCAGCCAGTGGAGACTGAGGTCAAAGAATCAGCAAATACAGAAGCGTCGAGTAATATCGAACCCATCGCACCTGAGTGTACGATCGATGACTTCACTCAAGTGGATTTAAGGATTGCGACGATTATTGCTGCCGAAGAGGTGAAAGGTGCAGACAAACTCCTTCAATTGACGCTTGATCTCGGCGGAGAAACACGCAACGTATTTAGTGGGATTAAAGCCGCATATCGAGCTGAAGACTTGGTTGGACGTCAAACGGTCATGATTGCCAATTTAGCACCTCGGAAAATGAAATTTGGTGTATCAGAAGGCATGGTTCTGGCGGCAGGTCCCGGTGGATCTGAGATTTATCTCTTGGAACCTGATCAAGGAGCACAAGCGGGACAACGCATTCGCTAACGAGGAATCGATGGAACATGTGACTAAAGCATCTGTTCGAGAAACCAGGTCGTCTAAATTCGATAACGTCGTCGAAACAGAAGGTCATTCGTTTGTGATGGATGAACCGGAATGGATGGGTGGAACCGATCGAGGGCCAACACCCTTCAGCCTGGTTGCATCCGCACTCGGTGCTTGTACCAATATGATGCTTCGCATGTATGCCGACATGAAAAAATTACCGCTCGATCTAGTGGATACTGAAGTCACGCATACACCGTCAAGTGATGGGCATCATTTTCAGCGCATGATCAAACTCACCGGGAACCTCTCTGAAGAACATCGCGAGCGATTACTTGCAATTGCAAACAAATGCCCTGTCCACAAACTCTTGGTCTCGGGTGCGACGGTTTCATCGGAGCTTTCAGGAGACGCCACTTGACCGATTTGTTGCTGATCATTGTTTCAGCAGCACTGGTGAACAACTTTGTGTTGGTCCAGTTCTTGGGCCTATGCCCATTCATGGGTGTGTCGTCACGTATTGATAGCGCTCTCGGTATGTCCTTTGCAACGACCTTTGTTCTCACGCTCTCGTCGATCGTCGCCTATCTGTTACAAAGTGTGTTACTGATTCCTTTAGATGCAATGTGGCTGAGAACATTGGCTTTTATCGTCGCTATTGCTGTGGCTGTTCAGTTCACCGAACTAGCGCTTAAAAAGAGCTCGCCATTGCTTCACAGCGTACTGGGAATTTATTTGCCGCTGATTACAACAAATTGTGCTGTATTGGGTGTTGCACTACTCAACACGAATCGTGCGCATACACTCGCTGAATCCGCCTTTTACGGAATCGGAGCTGCCCTTGGATTTTCACTGGTTCTGGTTTTATTCGCAGGAGTTCGCGAACGGTTACAGCTCGCTGACATCCCAGCACCCTTTCAGGGAGCATCGATCGCACTCATCACCGCAGGCTTTATGGCGCTCGCATTTATGGGCTTTTCTGGGATGATTCGGCTGTGATGGACGGATTCTTGACCGTTGGCGCAGGTGTTCTGGGCCTATCTCTTATTGCACTGCTTGGTGGCGCACTGTTGCAATACGCTTCAAAAGCATTTCGCGTCGAGGGCAATCCGTTGGTTGACTCGATTGATGCGTTGTTACCACAAACCCAGTGCGGTCAATGCGGTCATCCCGGATGCAAGCCCTATGCAGAAGCTATTTCCAACGGTGAGGCAATCAATCGTTGCCCACCCGGTGGCCAAGACACAGTGGATCGCTTAGCGACACTTCTAGGCGTCGATTCACTCCCTCTCGATGCGGATGAAACAGCGACCGAACAAGATCTCGTCGCTGTGATTATTGAAGAGGACTGCATTGGTTGCACTAAATGTATTCAAGCATGCCCAGTCGATGCAATTGTTGGTGCGGCAAAATTGATGCACACCGTTATTGTTGATGAATGCACCGGATGCGATTTATGTGTAGCTCCTTGTCCCGTCGATTGTATCGATATGATCCCACGGCCCAAAGCGCCAGATTATTGGATGCCTGAACGACCTGACATCATCTCATCCGACCGCTTCGGACAGATCGGTATGCAACATGGCTAAGTATCAAATTCGCCGTTGTGAGCGGAAGTTAGAGGGTGGAATCCATCCCGAGACCCACAAGGAGCTCTCGACCTCATCCCCTTGCATCTTTATCGATGACCCTGAACGCTTGATTTTTCCAATTCACTTTTCAGGAGGTGGACCCGGGGAACCCTTAGTGTCGATCGGCGATATCGTGTCTCAGGGAACACCCATCATCAAATGCCAAAGTGGCATCATTCACGTTGCATCTCGAGCCGGCACTGTAATCGACATTACCGATCATGCGATCACCCACCCGTCGGATGATGTCAGTGCATCCATCATCATCGAGCCAAATGGATCCAAGGAGCAAAGCTACCTTGAGCCTCTTGTCTGGCCATTTGATGCAGACACCTTGCGAGATCGTGCAATCGAGGCTGGAATTCTAGGTCTTGGTGGCGCTGGATTCCCGAGCTTTAAAAAATGGTCCGATGGCACACAAACACTCATCATCAATGCAGCCGAGTGTGAACCTTATTTAACAGCCGACGACACATTAATACGTATCGACACGCATTCGATGATCCGTGGGGCATGCATGCTATCTCGAACGCTCGAGATCAAAACGATTGTTATCGGGATCGAAGATAATAAACCTGAAGCACTTACAGCAATTGAATCCGCACTTCAGGAATCACGCTCCGACTGCTTCTTCGATATCGTGTTACTAGATACCAAATATCCATCAGGATCAGCTCGCCAATTAGTCTGGCTCACCCTCGGCATTGAGGTACCAACAGGATCAAGGTCCATTGAGTCAGGTGTCATCGTGCATAACCCCGGCACATTAGCCGCTCTGTCACGCGCAATTGATGGCAAACCAATCACAGACCGCATCGTCACATTAACTGGCGAAGCCCTGACAACCCCGAAGAATGTGATCGCACCAATTGGCACACCGATCAGTTATCTCATTAAAGCGGCCGATACCAATCCTGCCTCGCTCTCTTCAATCACGGTTGGTGGGCCGATGATGGGCTATTCAGTGTCTGATTTAGATGCTGGAATTACCAAAACAACCAACTGTTTGCTCGCACGCGAAGTTAATATTCCACCGGAATCACCGTGCATACGATGCGGTGCATGCGCGACTGTGTGTCCTGTCCGCCTCCAACCTCAACAAATGGTCTTGGCGCTGAAAGGTGGGCAACTCGATCGCGCAGTTCATGAAGGCCTAACAGACTGCATCGAATGTGCTGCCTGCAATGCAGTCTGCCCAAGCCATATCCCACTGGCCGAGTGGTTTCGCCTAGGACGGTTTGAGGCCCGGGAGCAAGCCAATGAGAAACGCCTTGCAACAGAAGCCCGAGAGCGTTTTGAAGCGCGTAACAGACGGCTCGAGCGCATCGCTCAAGAACAAGAAGCCAAACGTGCTGCACGTAAAGCAAAAACCTCAAGTGCTTTAGAAAAAGCCCGTAAAGCCCGGGAAGAAAGCGCATGATCAAGCGACCAGACTATCCACCGATGGATACAGGAATCATCATGCGGACAGTCTTGATCGCTCTGAGTCCAGGCATCACTGCCATGACTCTATTTTTTGGAGTCGGTGTTCTTCTAAATATCATGACAGCAATCCTCACAGCACTTGCTTCCGAGGCACTATGTCTTGGCTTAAGAAAGCGCCCGATACTCCCTCGCCTGACGGATTTATCGGCCGTTCTGACTGGCGTTCTGATTGCTCTCGCTCTTCCGCAAGCAGCCCCCTGGTGGCTAGTGATTGCAGCGACTGCGTCATCGGTTATCTTAGGTAAGCATCTCTATGGTGGGCTCGGACAAAACCCCGTCAATCCTGCGATGCTTGGCTATGCTCTCATGCTAATCTCGGCGCCAGTCGCCATGACGACTCTATGGATCAATCCACTCGCGACTCCCGATATTGCAACCGCTTGGAACGCTTATCTGGGACAAGCCAGCGATGTAGTAACAGGTGCTACCACGCTTGATCTATACAAAACTGAATTTCGTGCCCTGACTGCAGTCGAAGCGTCCCGAAATCCGATCTTCAGCCAGGCACACCTGGGATTAATTTACGGCTATGAATGGGTGGCGTTAGCCTATCTGATGAGTGGTCTTTGGTTAATCTATCAGCGAGTGATCACCTGGCATACGCCTGTTGGACTTTTGGCAACGCTTGTGATGATCAGTGCGTTTTTCAGCTTTGACCCAGATACAGCGACTCCTGTTTGGATTCACTTGATTGCAGGTGCAGGCATCTTTGCTGCCTTCTTTATCCTGACCGATCCCGTCTCGGGGGCTACAAGTCCGAAGGGACGTCTGTGGTTTGCAATCGGAGTTGGCATTCTCACCTACCTCATCAGAACCTATGGACAATATCCAGATGCGATTGCATTTGCGGTCTTATTGATGAATTTTGCGGCACCCATGATTGATCACTACACACGGCCACGCATCATGGGTCGTGAGGCCAGTGTGAAAGGTCCGGGAGGTCAATCATGACCATCCGCCTCGCACTTTTTGGCCTAATTGCGGGTCTATTTGTCAGCGTTATTTACGTGTCCACCAAGCCCTTGATCATCGAATCGAAAAAAGAAGCGCGGCTTGCACAACTATACGCGTTAGCCAAACCATTACTCATCGAAGGAAGGATCGAAGCACCAGTCGAAAAGAGACTGTCCACAGGTGCTCCAGTTACACTGACGAACCCGCTGATAGTGACACCAATCTTTCATGCACAAAAACAAATAGGATCCGTCATTCCCTTTCAATCACTCGAAGGGTATAGCGGAACGATCCAATTGTTATTGGCGCTGGATACCGACCAAACAATTGTCGGACTCAGAGCAGTTGACCATCGAGAAACTCCAGGTCTTGGTGACCAGATCGATCTTCGGAAATCAGATTGGATTCTTGATTTCAACGCATTAAGCCTCAACGATCTCGAGGCCAAAGATTGGGCAGTCAAAAAAGATGGTGGCCAATTTGATAGCTTCACTGGGGCGACAATTACACCAAGAGCTGTCATCAAAGCATTACACGACACGCTCGTTTACTTAGATGCAAATCCAGCGATCCTCGAGGTCACTCCATGAAATTATCGACCGTTTGGCTTGACGGATTATGGGATCGCAATCCAGGCCTTATCCAACTACTCGGTCTCTGTCCGCTTCTTGCGGTATCAAATACCCTAGAGAACGCAGTTGGTCTCGGCCTGGCTACGGTGTTTGTCTTGGTGTTATCCAACGCGTCCATCAGCCTCATCCGACACCTTGTTGACGACGCAATTCGGCTACCTGTCTTTGTATTGGTCATCGCAGCCTTAACCACCTGTGCAGAACTCCTTGTTCAGGCATTTGACTATCCGCTGTACCAGTCACTTGGAATTTTTCTCCCATTGATTGTGACCAATTGTTTGATACTCGGGAGAGCTGAAGCACTTGCTCGCCGCGAACCATTTTTGACAAGCACTATGGACGGACTTGCTCAAGGTCTTGGATTTTTCTTGGTACTCGTGAGCCTTGGTGCACTCAGGGAGTGGGCTTCTGAGACACTGATTCTGGCAGCACTTCCACCTGGGGCCTTTATTGCACTCGGATTGTTGGTGGCATTACACCAAGTGATTCAATCCAAACTCAAACATTCAAAAGGTCAGGAGCACACAGACACCACAGAGCGACGCGTGCGAACAACTGGGGACATCTCGTGAACAAACAAATCCGAACGGAAATCTTCACGCGATTACGGGATCAAAATCCTCATCCAACGACAGAGCTTGAGTGGACAACACCGTTTGAACTGCTGATCGCGGTCCTCCTTTCAGCACAAGCGACCGACGTGTCTGTGAACCTTGCAACACGTAAGCTCTACCCACTGGCTAATACCCCAGAAGCGATTCTGGCTCTCGGAATCGATGGCGTCAAAGAGTGCATCAAGACCATCGGGCTCTACAACTCAAAAGCAGAGAATGTGATGAAAACCTGTGCCATTTTGCTCGATCAGCACGATGGCGAGATTCCACGCGCACGTGATGATTTAGAGGCGTTACCCGGTGTCGGACGTAAAACAGCAAATGTGGTGTTAAACACGGCATTTGGCGAACCAACTATGGCCGTCGACACACACATCTTCCGTCTCGCCAATCGCACGCGTATCGCCCCAGGCAAGGATGTCAGAGAAGTCGAAGACCGACTTGTCAGGGTCATTCCGAAGGAATTCTTAAAAGACGCACACCATTGGATGATCTTGCATGGGCGCTATGTGTGTAAAGCTCGGAAACCAGACTGCACAAACTGCCTGATCTCCGATTTATGTGAATACAAAGGCAAATCAAGCGTCTGATTTACTGACGCAGTGAACGACCCTTCTTCGCTGCAGTACGCAAACGCAGCGCGTTCAGCTTGATAAACCCTTCAGCGTCTTTCTGATCATACGCACCAGCGTCGTCTTCGAACGTCGCAATCGCTTCATCAAATAATGACTGATCTGACCGGCGACCGGTCACTGCCACTGATCCTTTGTAAAGCTTCAAACGCACATCACCATTCACCACGGTTTGTGATTCGTCGATTGCTGCCTGCATCATTTGACGCTCTGGTGACCACCAGTAGCCGTTATAAACCAAGTCTGCGTATTTCGCGATTAGGCTGTCTTTAAAGTGCGCCACCTCGCGATCGAGCGTGATTGACTCGAGGGCACGGTGTGCCTTGAGCATGATGGTTCCACCTGGTGTTTCATAACAACCACGGGATTTCATACCGACATAACGGTTTTCAACGATGTCCAAACGACCAATGCCGTGACGACCGCCAATCGCGTTGAGCTCGGCTAATAGCGTCGCAGGCGACATCGCCTGACCGTTGATACTGACAGGATCCCCGTTCTTAAAGCCCAGGATGATTTCTTCCGCTTGATCCGGTGCAGCCTCCGGAGACACAGACCAACGCCACATGTCTTCCTCAGGCTCAGCCCAAGGATCCTCAAGAATCGCTCCTTCGTAGCTGATATGGAGTAAATTTGCGTCCATCGAATATGGCGATTTCTTCCCACGCTTTTGCTCAACAGGGATATTGTGTTGCTCACAATATGCAAGCAGCGTTTCGCGCGATGTTAGATCCCACTCACGCCATGGTGCAATAACCTGGACAGCTGGATTCAACGCGTAGGCACCGAGTTCAAAACGGACTTGATCGTTCCCTTTACCTGTCGCTCCGTGACTGATTGCATCAGCCCCTGTTGCTTCCGCAATTTCAACTAAACGCTTCGCAATCAAAGGACGCGCAATGGAGGTACCTAACAGATACTCACCTTCATAAATCGTATTCGCACGGAACATCGGAAAAACGTAGTCAGATACAAACTCTTCGCGCAAATCTTCGATGAAAATTTCTTTCACACCGAGCGCTTCGGCTTTCGCTCGAGCCGGCTCGACTTCCTCACCCTGCCCCAAATCAGCTGTAAAGGTCACAACCTCACACTGATAGGTTTCCTGAAGCCAACGTACGATCACACTGGTATCCAAACCACCGGAGTACGCCAAAACGACTTTGTTAATGTCCGACATTGAAAGAAATCCTAAAAAATCACCAAAAATCTGGCCGCGTAGCATACCAGAGCGCAGGCACCTTGCAGAGTATTTCCGTTGAAACGGATGAACGAAGCGCGGTTTTCATCTACCCTAGAGCCCACTGAAAAAGGATGACTCTGTGCAACTGACTCTCACACGTCCCGATGATTGGCACCTCCACCTACGAGATGGCGCCGCATTAACAACAACCGTCCCAGATACCGCTCGGTCGTTCCATCGTGCGATTGTCATGCCGAATCTGAAGCCTCCAGTCGAGACCGTCGAAAGCGCGCTTCAATATCGTAACCGCATCATGGATGCACTTCCTGATGGGATGACATTTGATCCACTGATGACGCTGTATCTCACCCCAAATGTCAGTCCAGAAATCATTCAAGAAGCTGCTGATTCAGCGCATGTGTATGGGGTAAAACTTTATCCACAAGGCGCCACGACTAATTCAGAAGCAGGCATTGCGAGTCTCGATAGCATGATGCCAACACTGGAAATGATGGCTGAAACAGGTTTACCGCTATTAATCCACGGCGAGGTCACTGACCGCTCAATCGATATATTTGATCGTGAGGCTGTATTCCTCAAGAGAACTTTGGGCCCACTCATACAACGCCTTCCAAACCTCAAAGTGGTGCTCGAACACATCACGACCAAAGACTCGGTCGATTTTGTCAAAGCGCATCCAGAGATGGGCGCAACAATCACCGTGCACCACTTAATGTACGAACGCAACGACATGCTGGCAGGTGGTATCCGCCCGCACCTGTATTGTTTACCGATCCTAAAGCGAAGCCTTCATCGCGACGCGCTGATTGAGGCCGCAACCTCTGGGAATCCTCAGTTTTTCCTTGGTACCGATTCCGCGCCACACGCCATCGGCGATAAAGAATCAGACTGTGGTTGCGCAGGGTGCTACACCGCTCCAGTCGCGCTTGAACTCTACGCCGAAGTATTCGAAGCACAGGGCAAACTTGATCGACTTGAGGCGTTTGCGAGCTTCAATGGAGCCGATTTTTATGGCCTTCCGCGCAATAGAGAGACCGTAACGCTGACAAAAACAGAATCACAAGTGCCACCAACACGGCCGTTTGGTGATCAAGAAGTGCGCTTGTTACGGGGCGGTGAAGCGATCGCTTGGAGTCTGACATGATTGAGCCCGACGTGGTTTCCGATGATGGCAATTCAAACGAGATCAACAAACCAAAAAAGAAAACCCGCCTTGGTGAACGCTTTCGCGGATTTTTGCCTGTTGTTGTTGATCTAGAAACCGGCGGCTTCAATTCAGAGACCGACGCACTTTTGGAACTCGCAATGGTCATTCTGGACATGGATGAGGATGGGACTCTATTCATCCGCGATCAAGTGCATGCGCATATTGAACCGTTTGAAGGTGCGAATCTTGAGCCCGCAGCGCTCGAGTTCACCGGGATCGATCCATACCATCCGCTCAGGATGGCTGAAGCGGAAAAAGATGCGTTAGCTCGGATGTTCAAACCGATTCGCGATGCGATCAAACACCATGGATGCAACCGAGCCGTTTTAGTGGGCCACAATGCGCATTTCGATCTCGGATTTCTCAATCAAGCGATCAAGCGCTCAGGAGTCAAACGCGCACCGTTCCACCCATTTTCATGCTTTGATACTGCAACACTCGGTGGGCTCGCCTACGGGCAAACTGTCCTTGCACGCGCATGTGATGCAGCTGGATTAAAATTTGACCATGACGAGGCACACTCTGCCCGCTATGACGCAGATCTCACCGCTCAGCTCTTTTGTGAAATTGTGAATCGGTGGCGTGATTTGGGCGGGTGGAACCCGCACCAAGACTCAGCTGGTCAGTGACTCAATATCAAGTGATCGTGCAGCGATCACCGCTTGGGTCCGCGAATGGACTTTCAGTTTTCTCAGAATTGCTGTGACGTGCGCTTTGACGGTCGCTTCGCTCACATCCAATTCATAGGCGATCTGCTTATTCAATAAACCTTGCATCAACATCACGAGGACTCGGAATTGCTGCGGTGTTAACGACGCAATGCCTTCAGCGATTTTCGCTTCCTTGTCATCCACAACAGGCGCGTCGAGATTCACATCTTCTGGAATCCATGCATCACCTTCTAAAGCCGCCTGAACAGCTTCAACCATCGTGTCTAGCGCCACACTCTTCGGAATGAATCCGAGCGCGCCATATTCGATCGAACGCCGAATAACACTGTGATCTTCACTGCCAGAAACAACCACAACTGGCATTTCAGGGCTTTGCCCTTTCAGATAAACAAGACTTGAGAAACCGCTTGCGCCAGGCATTGTCAAATCAAGCAGCACGAGATCTGCATCATTATGCTCGGCTGCCGCGTCTTGTAACTCGGCCATGGTGGACACTTCAACAATGTCGACTTGCTTCGCCGCTTTGGATACAGCTTGCTTTAATGCTGCTCGAAATAAAGGGTGATCATCCGCGATCACAATCTTGCAATGATGCATAACGTAAATCCGTTACCGATTGAGTCAGCAAAGATAACAAATTTCTGAAATTATGCGAAAAATAACGCACATTTGTGCATTTTTTAGACAAAAAAAACACCCGCAGAGCCTAAGCTCGACGGGTGTTTTCTATCGATCGAATCCGATTAACGGTTCATGCGGTTATCGATCAACTCGTCAACCACCGATGGATCGGCAAGCGTTGAGGTATCACCTAACGCGCCATACTCATTGGCCGCAATTTTTCTCAAAATGCGGCGCATGATTTTACCGGATCGTGTCTTCGGAAGACCTGGTGCCCACTGAATGAAGTCTGGTGATGCAATTGGTCCGATCTCGCTACGGACGTGGTTCCGAAGCGCAGTACGCAGCTCTTCAGTGGCTTCAATACCGTCCTGAAGCGTCACGTATACATAGATGCCTTCACCCTTGATGTCATGCGGATAACCAACCACAGCTGCTTCGGCAACCGCTTCATGCGCCACCATCGCTGACTCAATTTCTGCAGTTCCCATGCGGTGACCTGAGACGTTCAACACGTCATCAACACGTCCTGTGATCCAGAAGTAACCATCTTCATCTCGGCGCGCGCCATCACCTGTGAAATAACGATTCGCAAACGTTGAAAAATACGTTTGTTCGAAGCGCTCGTGATCACCCCAACAGCTGCGACCTGACGAAGGCCATGAATCCAGAAGAACCAAGTTTCCGTCAGTTGCACCTTCGAGAATATTCCCTTCGTTATCAACCAACGCAGGCTGTACACCGAAAAATGGACGTGTTGCTGAACCCGGCTTCGCCGCAGTCGCTCCAGGAAGTGGAACAATCATGATGCCGCCAGTTTCTGTTTGCCACCATGTATCAACAATTGGGCATTTTCCGTGTCCAATGACGCGGTGATACCACTCCCAAGCTTCTGGGTTAATCGGCTCACCAACTGATCCAAGAATCCGAAGTGACGATAAATCAGAGTCACCCAAGACATCTTCACCTTTCACCATCAGTGAGCGAATCGCTGTTGGAGCGGTGTAGAACTGATTGACCTTATGCTTTTCAATCACACGTCCGAAACGTGATGCATCAGGGTATGTCGGTACGCCTTCGAACATCAGTGTTGTTGCGCCATTGGCCAATGGACCATAAACAATGTACGAGTGGCCGGTAATCCAACCAACGTCCGCCGTACACCAGTACACATCACCGTCTTTGTAGTCAAAAACGTACTGATGCGTTAGTGAGGTGTATACCAAATAACCACCAGTTGTATGCTTAAGGCCCTTTGGCTTACCCGTCGAACCTGAGGTGTACAGAATGAATAACGGATCTTCCGCATTCATTGGCTCTGGTTCGCAATCTGTTGGTTGATCGGCACAAATATCGTGATACCAGACGTCTTTTGGACCCATACCGACATCGCCACCGGTGCACTTCACAACGATGACTTTTTCAACGCCCTTACACGCATCCAATGCGACCGCTTTATCAACGTTCGTTTTTAACGCAACAGAACGACCGCCGCGACGACCTTCATCGGCAGTAATGATGACTTTCGAGCCAGACTCTTCAACGCGAACGGCCAAGGCATCAGGAGAGAAACCGCCGAACACAATTGAGTGCACCGCACCGACGCGAGCACACGCAAGCATTGCGACAGCTGCTTCAGGAATCATTGGCATGTACAGAGTGACGACATCACCCTTCTTTACACCCTGTGCACGTAATCCATTGGCAAAGCGACACACACGCTCATACAAATCACGATAGGTAATGTGCTCATCCGAATTCGGGTCATCACCTTCCCAAATAATCGCGGTTTGATCACCCCGCGTCGCGAGATGGCGGTCGAGACAGTTAGCAGCAACGTTCAGCACACCATCTTCGTACCAGCGAATATCAACGTTACCAGGAGCAAATGATGTATTTTTTATCTTCGTTGGAAATGTCATCCAATCGAGGCGCTTAGCCTGCTCACCCCAGAATGCATCTGGGTCTTCGATGGATTGGCGATACATCGCATCATAAGTCGCTTCATCTGCCCAGGCATTCTCTGCAATTGCAGGATCAACTGGATAGACCTTCGAGTCAGTCATGAATACTCCTTGGTGGTTAAAGTTATCCTTCAGAGTGTCATGCTTAATGAAAGAAGACCCAATACGACAATCGTCTCGACTCAACTAAAGATATGATTTAGATCAAAGAAACGTTTTGACCTGGTCGATCATCGTAGGAATCTCCGTGTCCATCGAAAATAAAGCCATCAAATTTGCATCGCGATCCATTAGATAAATTCGCGATGAATGATCAACTGTATACGTTTCCGGATCCTCTCCAACCTTTTGCGCGTAGACCTGATACTGCCGCATGACTTGCTTGATTTGTTCTGCTGATCCGGTCAAACCGAGGAATGACGGATCAAATGCCTTCGCATAATCAGCAACGGCAGATTCGGTATCTCGTTCTGGATCCACCGTCACGAAGAGTCCTGACACACGCGCTTTATCATTTCCTAGCCCCTCGACGATACGCGCCATACGCGCAAGCTCCGTTGGACAGATATCAGGGCAATAGGTAAATCCAAAATAAATGAGCATCAGGTCACTATCGAGTGTCTCGGTATTCAGTGGCCCGTCGACGGTTTGCAAGGTGAAATGACCACCGACTTGGGCCCCAGGCATTCCTTTTTCGCCCGTGGTCAAATTACGAATAAACGGAAACGCCACGAGTCCAGCTAATAAACACGCGACTAATAATGGAGCATAACGTTTCAAAAAACTCACCTTTTAAGAATCTGCTATTTTCAACAATTGGGCTGGTGGCATTTGACGTGCTTGCTTCGCCGACCAACGCCCGATCACACCGACGATGATACCTGTCAAGCTCGGGGCAAGCACCCAAATCTGCCATTTTGACGACCACTCAAGGTTAAATATTTTCGTATACACGAGCCAACCCAAAAGCTCTGTTGCAACCGCCGCCAGGACTCCACTGATAATGCCGAGCGTGAGAAATTCGGCCCACTGGGATTGCGATAGCAGCCGATCCGAGCCGCCGAGACTTCGCAAAATAGCAGCCTCTTTACGTCGCTCTGGCAGCGATGTCTGGATGCTCGCCGCCAACACTAAAACTCCACCTGCGAGTACAAAGTACAACACCACACTCACAGCCTGAGAGACACGATCCAAGATACCTCGAACTTGATCCAAGATGGCATCCACAGACAGCAATGTGACTTGACGAAATTCCTGACTAATCGCCGCTGTATCTTTTTCAGGATTTGGCAATCGTAAGCTCGTTAAACGCGTCGACTCGAATGGCTCAAGTGTCCCAGGTGAAAAAATCATAAAGAAATTGGGTAACATCGAATCCCACTGTACAGCCCGTGTTCCGATCACTTCCGCCTGAATCCGATCGGGCCCTACGGTGTAAACAATCTCATCGCCCAGCTGTAAGTTGAGTTCATCAAACAACTTGGATTCAACTGTGACCAAACCTGGCCCATCTTGTTTTGTAAAAAACCGGCCTCGATCGATTGTATTGTCCCGTCCTAACACACCAGATTCAGTCAAGCTGAGCTCGCGACGCACTGATCCTGGTGGTTCCTCCCCCTTTAAATGTTCAACAACTGGAGTGCCATTTATCGTCTCCATACGCCCTCGAACAATCGGATACAGTGGTGCGAGATCGCCCCCTCGCGATTGAACAGTTTGGATAAACGGAGCCTGATCTTGATCAGTGATATTGAGCGCAAAAGTATTCGGTGCATCGACTGGAACTTGTGTTTCCCAGGTTGAAATCAAATCAAATCGGATCAAAGCGACCATTGCGATTGCTAGTGCGGTCAGCGCAAACGCCATCAACTGTCCACCAGACGCACCTGGATCCCGAATCAGTTGCTGAATTCCAAAGCGCCAAGCGGGACCAGCGCGTTCAAGTGGTCCCAAACTCCGTATGACGATCCGACCGATCACGGTAACCAGGCTAACCAACAAGATCACCGCCAAAACCACCCACACAGTCAACTGAAGATCACCACTGTAGAGGTATCCGAGCACGCCAATTGCGAAAAGCGCAAACCCATAACGCCCAAACTGACCAAGACCAGACACCTGATAATCACGTTTCAGTACGCGAATTGGTGGTACGTTTGCCAATAAAATCAGAGCTGGTGCAGCAAACCCAAAGAGCGTCACGAATCCCGTGACCAGTCCAAGTAACGCAGGCTTCGCACTAGGCTCAGGCAAACTGATTGTTAGCATACCGGCGATCGTATCGACCAACGCAATTTGCAAACCATAGCCGATCATCACACCAAAGCCACTCGCCAATCCACCGAGTACAACGAGCTCGGTGGTGAAAATTTGTAATGTTTCTCGGGCACTCAGACCAAACGTTCGGAACAGCGCGCTGTCGGCAATATGATCAGCCGCCCATCGGTTTGCTGTCATTGCGATTGCAGCACCGGACAATAGCACGGTCAAAAGGCCTGCTAACGATAAATAGGTCGTTGCCCGAGTCAGCGCATTCCCGACCTCAGGTCGACCATCGACCACACCCTGTAAACGCTGGCTTATATCCAACCGAGGCTCGACCCATGATTTGAATTGCTCAATCTCACCATCGGCAAAGAGCGTGATGTAGCGCACTCGGCTCCCAGGTTGAATTAACTGTGAGGCCTCAAGATCAGCTTGATTCATCATTAGACGCGGTGTTAGCGACACAAAAGAACCGCCGCGATCCGGTTCAAACACCAAAATGTGTGTGATTTCCAATTCAGTCTCACCAACAGAAACAGAATCACCGACATCAATATCGAGTTTGGAAGCAAGTTGCGGATCTGCCCATGCTGTGCCGGCTGCCGGAATAGCGGATGTTGGATAGCCAATCCCAGCACGACTATCTGCGATTTCTAACTGGCCTTTCAGCGGGTAGCCATCGGTGATGATTTTCAAACCTGTAAGCTCGAATCGAGAGCCGCTGCCGATCACTGATGGAAACTCAATCGTTTCTGTTGCCATCACACCTCGGGCTTTTGCTTCATTCAACCACGTCGAGTCGATCGGCCTTGGACCTCGAAGTTTTAAATCGCCACCAAGTAGGGTCGCAGCATCTGCTCGCATCGCGCGATCAATCCGATCTGTCAGCACTTCAGTGGTGGTCATGGCAGCAACCGAAACAACCAACGCGAGCGCCAACAGGGTCAACTGACCACTGACAAATTCTCGCCAAAGAAGCCGCAAAGCGATCATGCAGTGACCTCATTCAGTTGACCATCTTCTAAGTGCAACACCCGCTGACACAATCCAGCGAGGCGTTCATCGTGTGTCACTAAAATTAATGTGGTCCCTGTCTCTTTATTGAGCTCGAACAACAGCTCTGACACTGATTCTCCAGTACGTCGATCGAGGTTACCGGTTGGTTCATCAGCGAATAACAAAGCTGGCTCATTCACAAAAGCACGTGCAACCGCAACACGCTGTTGCTCACCACCCGATAGCATCCGCGGACGATGGTGGATACGCTCGCCGAGCCCAACTCGCTCAAGCCATCGCGTTGCTTGTTGTTTTGCATCGTTGACCGATCCACCTGTCAATTCCAACGGGAGCATGACATTTTCAAGCGCCGTCAAACCCTGCAACAACTGAAAACTTTGGAAAACAAAACCGATTCGACCTCGCCGTATTGCAGCACGCTGATCTTCGGTGAGCGAACTGAAGTCCTCTCCTTTGAAGGCAATCGCGCCTGATTCCGGAACATCTAAGCCAGCGAGCAATGACAACAAGGTACTTTTCCCTGCACCTGAAGGTCCGACAATGGCTACACTATCACCAGGGTTGATCTCAAGCTCGAGGGACTCCAAGACTGAGAGGCGTTGACCACTTTGGTCTTCAAACCCATGTGACACATTACGAACATGAAGGACTGGTTGTGCAGACATTGCGAGTAATTTTCCTTTGGTTAAGTTTCGCCACTCCTGCACTGGCGTCTTCGACATTACTGATTGTCGGCGATAGCCTCAGTGCAGGTTATGGACTTGATGCCGACCAGAGCTGGGTCGATCTCATCGCATCAGATCCCAATGAAACATTGGGGACGGATGTACAAATTTTAAACGCATCTATCTCCGGTGAAACGACTACAGGCGGTTTGTCTCGCCTGCCTGGATTATTGGAACGACATCAACCGACAGCTGTCCTTGTGGCGCTTGGTGCGAACGACGGCTTACGAGGGTTGCCGCTTGAAACCATGCAAGACAACCTAAAAGCGATGTTTCAATTAATCGAGGGCTCAGGTGCTCAAGTGTTATACGCCGGGATCGAATTACCGAGAAACTATGGAGGCCCCTTTACCCGTGCATTTCGTCGCGCTCAAGACCAGGTCGCAACAGAAACTGGTGTCGCGTATCTCCCATTTTTTCTAGAACCGGTTGCCCTGAAGCGAGAGCTTTTTCAAGACGACGGACTTCATCCAACAGCAGAGGCACAGCCGATTATTGCTGAGTACCTCGCATCTTTTCTTCAACAATCACTCTCAAAATAACCAAGACGAGTGAGATCATCGACCAGCCGGATCAGGTATCGATCGGTCATTGCCGAAACATAATCAGTCACTCGAATGAGACGCTGATATTTTGAATCATTGGCTCGTGGCCGGAACTTGCCCAGACGCGCAACGGCGTCACGTGCCTTGGAACTGATATCTGTTCCATCTCCACCTGCGCTAGCGAGTGCTTCGGCACCATCGATGAGGTGCGCGAGAACACCCCGAAGCAACTGACCACTTCGACCCTCATAGGATTGCTTGGTTAGGTCAACGTAAACACGTTCGCGAGCTAATGCTTTGGCACGTTGAATAATTTCACCTGCTGATGCACGACGCCAATCCAATAATTCTTCATCAAATGTGCCGCCCACAATGGCATCATAATGCGATTGAAAACGTGCCTCAGCCTCATGAACAAGTGCGTCGATCGCCGCCGAACGTAATAATTCAAGTTTCGCTTCAGAGTCATCGAGAAGTTGCTCATATAAGTTTCTTCTCGCACCTCGATCCACCAATTCTTTCATTAGCGAAGACACTTCTTCGTAGTCCAAATGACCGAGCTCAACCGCATCCTCAAGATCAATCAACGCATAACAAATGTCATCAGCCGCCTCAACCGCGTAGACCAACGGATGACGCGCCCAAACATCCGGCATCAATTCGACTAAACCAAGATGTGAGGCCAATTCACGCATCATTGGTAGTTCAGCTTGATTGACTCCGTGCTTCCTTTTGGTCTGTCCAAACGCTGAGTCTGCAGTGAAGGGATATTTTACAAAAGTGCCCAAGGTCGCCGCAGTTAATCGCATTCCGCCATCAAACCAGTGGCGTTCCAGTGCCGTAATCACTCGAAAACCCTGTGCATTACCCTCGAAACCTGTCAGATCGGCCCGCTCGGGACCAGATAATCCTGCGAGATATTCAGGGTGTAACTCAAAGAATTGACGGATCGCTCGCTCACCTGCATGACCAAAAGGCGGGTTACCAATGTCATGTGCGAGACACGCCGCTTGCACCAATGCGCCCACACCGGAGCCCGAATGTCGATCGGACAAAAGACCTTCATCGCGCATCCAATGACCGAGTCGCGCACCCAGTGAGCGTCCAACGGATGCAACTTCAAGTGAATGGGATAAGCGCGTGTGGACATGATCGTTATCTGATAACGGATGAACCTGTGTTTTGACTGCTAAGCGTCTAAATGCACCTGAGAAAATCAAACGATCATGATCACGTTGCCACTGACTCCGCTCATCTTCTGAGGTTTGCGGAACCCAGGCGCCTTGATGATCAATCCGGGCGGTGGACAGCAACTGATTCCAATCCATCATCTGACCTTTATCTCGTGAAATGGAAGGCAATCCTCCTCGGAAAGCTTTCGCTTTGGATACAAGTCGAAACGAACAGTTTTAGCTTTAACCTGTGACGAGGGGACTCGTCCACCCAAAAAATCAGCTTTCATTGGACGCTTAACAACAACTCGTGCGGCATTTGATTGAAGTGCTGCTTCCAGCAGTTGTTCCGGCGCCTCTTGGGTATTTTCGAGAGAGTGAAGGATCTGCATCGATAGGGATGGCGCCGCTTTTCGATCTTTTGGAAACATGGGGTCAAGATACACCACACCATGTGACACATGTGCAACAACCTCAACACTGTCGACATGATGAAACTCAATTCGGTCATGCCAAGGGGCTTCAGCCTCCATGGCACGACGTAGTCCATCTCTGAGTAACGCGGCCACAACAGGATGTCGCTCCATTGCAAGCACAGAGCAACCGATATTGGCGAGAACACTTAAATCACCGCCAAGGCCAGCCGTGGTATCGACAATCGAGGGACGCAGTCCTTTTTGACAACCCATCGCTCGAGTTAACGCTTCACCGGTGACTGCCTTGACGCGACGCGCTTGCGCACCTTCAACAAAATCAACGTACACACTTGATCGAGAATCAAACGCTGCCGATTTCAGCGACAATCCATGGTCATCCCACCAAAAATAGGGCCCAAATGACGGTATTTCACTTTGCCAGTCAACGGAAAGCCAGGGAATGAATCCCATCGCATCATCGCGGCTGACCACTTGATGGAGTGGATCGACGCCAACCCAATCCATCACGACCTCACTTGTCCGTCACAAAACGCCATGCGTTATCGAAAAGTCCCATCCAGGGTGTGACTCGTGAAGTCCCCGGTGGCGCAAACGATAACTGCGATCGCAATACCACCCGCTCCGGATGCGGCATCATGATAGTGACCCGACCATCTTCGGAACACAGTCCGGCGAGACCTTCAGCTGATCCGTTCGGATTACCAGGATATAAGCTCTCCGCGCGCCCCTGATCATCGGTGTAGACCAAGCTTGTTAAACCGGCATCAGCGAGTGATCTAACCTCAGATTCGGTGTGTTGGAATCGACCCTCACCATGTGCAACTGCAATTGGGAATCGCGTCCCCTCAAAATGCTTCAGTAGGACCGAGCGGCTGGTCGGCAAGGTGGCGAGCGTCAAACGCGCTTCAAATTGCTGCGACGCGTTACGAACCATCGGCTTGAAATGTTCAGCGCCAGGCATCAGCGGTGCAAGCTGAGCCATCATCTGACATCCATTACAAATACCCAAAGACACGGTGTTTTCCCGATGGAAAAACGCTCGGAACATCGCCGAGAGCGCATCGTTGAATAGGATCGAGCGCGCCCAACCTGAACCTGCTCCTAACACGTCTCCATAGCTGAAGCCACCGCAAGCAGCCAACGCATCAAAAGATTCAAGCGTCTGACGACCACTCATTAGGTCTGACATGTGCACATCGACAGCTTCGAAGCCACAATGATCGAACGCGTGCGCCATCTCAATATGACCATTCACACCCTGTTCGCGCAAGATCGCCACGCGTGGCCGCGAGCTAAGGACACGACGCGTTTCTGGAACTTGGGCCATCGCCGGAATCACCGCAGCATTTAAGCCCTCATGCGCTCGTGAGATGTGTTGCGCTTCCTGATCAACACATTCTGGATTATCCCGTAATCGCGCCATCGCAAAAGTCACCGCTGACCATGACTGCTGGAGAGCGACACGATTCTCATTCAACAGTAGCCGTTCAGTCTGGGTAATTGACAACACATCTGAATGATCGATTTCGCCAAGGACATACGCGTTGAGATTGACTCGATCAAATGCCTGGATAACAGATTCAATGTCTGCATTCGCGATTTCAATCACACAACCGATTTCCTCGTTGAACCAGAACGCAATTGGATCAACATCTTCGGGTGTCTTTGCTTTCAGACCGCAACGCGATGCAAAGAGCATCTCAGAAACCGTTGCTAGCAACCCACCGTCCGATCGATCGTGATAGGCGAGCAACCGACCGTCATGAACCAAGGATTGGATCAGATCAAAACACGCTTTGAGATCCTCAGGCGTCACATCTGGCGGAACATCTCCGAATTGAGATGTCACCTCACATACAATGGATCCAGCCATTCGCTGTTGTCCGAGATCAATCGCAACGAGCGTTGAGTCTTGGCCACTGAGCAATGGCGTGATTGTTTTCTCAACGTCAGTGACTGGAGCAAATCCTGAGCAAATTAAAGACATAGGGCCGATGACTTCGTGAGTGCCGGCATCATCAGTCCAACGCGTCTTCATCGACATGGAATCTTTACCAACCGGGATACAGACACCGAGTGCGGGACAGAACTCGCCTCCAACGGCTTTGACAGCCTCATAGAGACGGGCATCTTCACCGTCGGTTCCTGCAGCACACATCCAATTTGCCGACAGTTTGATTTGACTGAGTGCACCGATTGCAGTGCCAGCCATATTCATCAGTGTTTCAGCGACTGCCATCCTCGCCGAAGCACCTGCATTGACCAGAGCCAAAGGCGTTCGCTCACCCATCGCCATTGCTTCACCGGTGACTGAGCCGATCGCTGAATGTGTTACCGCGCAATCAGCAACAGGAACCTGCCATGGTCCAACCATCTGATCTTGATGTACGAGTCCTGAGACCGTCCGATCACCAATCGTAATCAAGAAATTCTTCGAAGCGACAGTCGGGTGACTTAACACGCGATGCGCCAATTCTGAAAACTCAATGTCAGAGAACGAGGCCGATTTGAGATCCACTGCGAGCGTCGAGGCATCACGGTGCATCTTCGGAGGCTTGCCAAAGAGCACATCAACTGGGAGATCGACGGGAGCTGATGATTCACCAGATTTAGCAACCGTCAAATGCGGCTGATCATGTGCATGACCCACAACCGCATAGGGGCAACGTTCACGTACGCAGATTGCCTCAAATTCATCAAGTTTGGCCGGGTCGACCGCCAGAACATATCGCTCTTGTGCTTCGTTACACCACAGTGCGAGTGGCGATAATGATGGATCTGCTGATGGAATCCAGTCCATCGAGAAATCAGCTCCTATGCCGCCATCTTTGACAAGCTCAGGTAATGCATTTGATAGACCACCCGCACCGACATCGTGAATAAAGACAATCGGATTGTCTTGGCCGCGGAGCCAACAACGGTCGATCACTTCTTGGCACCGACGCTCCATTTCCGGATTCGCTCGTTGCACAGATGCATAGTCCAAATCACTTCCTGATGTCCCGTCGCCAACTGAACTGGCGGCACCGCCACCTAAGCCAATCAGCATCGCAGGACCACCAAGAACCACCAACGGTGTTCCTTCGGTGAATGGTTTTTTCTCAACTTGGCCTTCAGAGATGGAGCCGATACCACCGGCGATCATGATGGGTTTGACATAACCACGGCGACGCACGCCGATTGCTGTCTCCTCAGACGCTTCGTAGGCCCTGAAATAGCCATTCAGATTAGGGCGCCCAAACTCATTGTTAAAGGACGCACCACCAATTGGGCCTTCAAGCATGATTTGTAACGATGTTGCCAATCGACTCGGCATCGGCAAATCCTGTTCCCAAGGCATTTGAAGACCAGGGATTCGAAGATAATTGACACTAAATCCGGTGAGGCCCGCCTTAGGTTTAGCACCACGACCTGTTGCCCCTTCATCTCGAATTTCGCCGCCAGCTCCAGTCGCAGCACCTGGATTTGGAGACACTGCGGTTGGATGGTTATGCGTCTCAACCTTCATCACCAGGTGAACAGGCTCCACCACAGGTTGATATGCGTGCGTGATCGGATCGACTAAAAATCGTTCGGCAGTCGGACCCTCAACCACAGCAGCGTTATCAGCATATGCAGACAACACACCACCTGGTGCGATCTCATGGGTATTCCTAATCCACTGAAACAAACTTTTTGGCTGATCTTCGCCATCAAGCGTCCAAGACGCATTAAATATTTTATGACGACAATGTTCAGAGTTGGCTTGCGCAAACATCATCAACTCAACATCAGTCGGATCACGATCAAGCTTTGCGTAGGCAGATGCCAAGTAGTCGATTTCGTCATCCGATAACGCGAGCCCATGAACAGTGTTTGCATGGTTTAGAGCCCCGACCGGATCAGAACCCAACTCCACAATTCCCAATGGCTCCGGCTCACCCGGAGTAAAAAAAGCATCTGTTGGTACGTCTAGGAGAACGTCTTCCATCATCGGATCTGAAATCAGTCCGTTCAGAAGCACACGCTCAGCGTCTGATACGGAGCCAGAAACCACAACGTGCATACCACGTTCGATACGACTGACCGAATCAAAACCACAATTCTTCGCAATGTCAGTTGCCTTGGAACTCCATGGTGATGTCGTCCCTGAACGCGGCAAAACAACGAAGCCTGAGTCCACAGTCACAGGTTTCGCATCAAGTAATTGCTCTAATTTATTCGCATCACGGATTTCACCCATCACGAAAAAGAGATAAGTGCAGGTCAAATCGTGAATATCGATTCCAATCCCTTTTGCGCGAGTGATGAGTGATTGAGTACGAAACGACGAGAGGGCATGTCCTCCCTGCAGAATGAGCATGTCAATCGGTCCTTGATGCGATCGAAAATATGAAAACGAGAGTTTAGCAGAGCCGACCGCTCCGCCGGAGCGTTCGATGGATTTTTTACTCAATATTCATTGCTGAAGTCGAGCGTCGAGCCTGAAAAAATTGCTTCAACAGTGCGGCTGATTCATCAGCGTACAAACCACCCTGAACCACGAGCTGATGATTGTAAAACGATGCGTCAGGTAGTTGTAACTGCGATTCTAAAACCCCTGCTCTCGGTTCTTTGGCAGCAAACACAACTCGCTCGATTCGAGCGTGGATCAAGGCGCCAAAACACATCGTACATGGTTCGAGTGTGACAAAGAGTGTGGTATTCGGGAGCCTGTAATTATGAACGGTGAGACATGCACTCCGAATGGCAGCAATCTCTGCGTGGTGACTCGCATCGTGACTTGAAATCGGCGCATTCCAACCCTCTCCGATAATTTCACCGTCATGAACAAGGACCGCACCAACCGGCACTTCATCGAGCGACGCTGCATGCTCAGCTAACTCAAGCGCTCGACGCATGAAGACGCAGTCGCTTTCGCTAAATTCCGTTTGGGCCATCATTTCCTCAACGATCCGTCAGTTGACGATCTTTCCTGAATGGGGTTTCCTGCACTCTCTGTCTATTCGTGCACAACACAGGATAACAAACGATGTCGGCAATATATCCAAAGATCGATCCGAACGGACTACTCGAATACTCAGTGGTTTTCACAGATCGCTCAATGAATTCCATGTCTCAAGCATTTCAAGGCGTGATGCGTGGACTGCATGAGGGTCTAACATCTGTTTATAACGCACCTTCCTGTGTTCTCGTTCCAGGCGGCGGAACCTTTGCCATGGAGTCTGTTGCGCGCCAGTTTGCGAAAAATCAAAAAGTTCTCGTTGTTAGAAACGGCTGGTTTAGCTTCCGTTGGACTCAAATTTTTGATCAAGGTGTCACTCCCTCGCACGCCGAGGTCGCGAAAGCACGACCAGACTCTGATGCCGCAGATCAGCAGTTCGCACCCGTACCAGTTGAAGAGGTATGCGCGCAAATTCGAGCAGACAAACCAAATCTTGTCGTTGCACCGCATGTCGAAACGTCCGCAGGGATGCTTATACCGGACAGTTATATTCGAGCATTAACTGAAGCGGCCCATGAAGTTGGAGCGTTGTTTGTTCTCGATTGTGTTGCAGCCGGTGCTCTATGGGTCGACATGGATTCACTGGGCGTCGATGTGCTGATTACCGCGCCGCAGAAAGGCTGGACGTCAACTCCTTGCGCCGGGGTCGTGATGCTGTCAGCACGAGCTCTCGAGCGTCTCGAAACAACAACGTCTGACAGTTTTGTGCTCGACCTCAAAAAATGGCACAGCATCATGGCTGCGTATCTCAACGGAGGCCACGCCTATCATGCAACGATGCCAACAGATGGTCTTGCGAGTTTCCTGGATACCTATGAAGAAATGGCTGCAATCGGCTTTGATGCGCTGAAAACGAGACAGATCGAACTTGGTCGTCAGGTGCGAGAGCTCATGGAAGGACATGGATTTAAGAGTCTCGCAGCAGACGGATTCAAATCTCCGACGGTTGTTGTTTCTCACACGGATCGAGCAGACTTTAAAAACGGCAGTGCATTTGCAAGCGTGGGACTTCAAATCGCTGCAGGCGTTCCGCTCGAGTGCGGAGAATCAGCACAATTCCAAACATTCAGAATTGGTTTGTTTGGGATGGACAAGTTGATGAACATCGATCGTACAGTATCGCATCTCGATGAGGCGCTACGGAAACTCGTTTAGCTCGAATGTGGTGAGCTAAATAGGTTGACCAAAGCGACACCCGCAACGATTAAAACAAGCCCAACTAGGGCTTGCCACTGCAGAAATTGTTTATAAAACAGTGCACTAAAGAGGGCGATTAAGAATACACCGATCCCGCTCCAAATCGCATAAACGATTGCGATTGGAATATCTCGGATAGCAAACGTGAGGCAGTAAAAAGCGATCGCATAACAAAAGATCATGATGATTGTTGGCACAATCCGCGTGAAATTCTGCGTCGCTGGGAGCAACAGTGTTCCAATCACTTCACAAACGATCGCACCACCCAAAAACAAATAACTCGTCATCGGTCACCCTTCTGATCAGCAGTCTGCAATTCAGACAGAGGCTCAGGAGACCAGTATCCCGATAGTTTTTCCATATGATCCTTAAAGTGCTTCAGTTCTCGACGAGATTTTCGGTCCTGAAGACCACAGCCTGTCTCTACTAAGTATTCAATCCACGCGAAAAACGAAATTCGACTCGGTATATAGTCCATAGAAATCTGATCCATCACTACCACTTCATGGGCCAGAGCACACAACGGCGATTCAGAGCTATCAGTCACCGCAACGATTCGGATACCCGTTTCCTTTGCCATCTTCGCAACTTTAATCGACTGCGAGGCATAGGGGTGTGTCGAGAAGATAACAAGCACATGATCTGGGCGCGCTAGCATCAGATGATCAAAAGCTGCGCTCTCTGAATTTGGGACCAAGAACACATTGTGCTGAATCATGTTCAGAAGATACGCAAGATAGTGCGACAGGCTATAGGCGCTCCGAAATCCTGCAACATGACATGGTGATCCGAATATTAAGCGCGCGATTCGATCTAACTGCTCTTGCTTTTCCGGAACGAAAACGCTCCCCATCGCTACGCGAAAGGAGTGCTCATGCTCACTTTCTCTAGGTATCGAAGGCGGCTGGGCCGTACCCAAAAACTCACGCCGAAAAACAGTTTGGAGACTCTGATAGTTATCTAACCGTAACGATTTAACCAATCGCATGACGGTCGACGGCGTCACCCCCGAGCGAGCCGCCAACTGCCTCACGCTTAAGAAGGGAATATCGGAACCATGACGTAACATGAATCGACCGACACGTTGTTGAGTCGGCGGGCACCCTTCAATTTTTGCTCTCATTGCATGAATATTCATGATTCACC
>CBFHIN010000019.1:0-31230 GCA_965655875.1 Litorivicinaceae bacterium
GCATGGAAGATGTGGGTCCTGATGTGGACTCAAAACCACTAAGAAAAATAATAACTTTTAATATCAATAGGATAGATAATAAATTGGCGGAGAGGCAGGGATTCGAACCCTGGATAGGCTATTAACCTATGCCGGTTTTCAAGACCGGTGCATTCAACCGCTCTGCCACCTCTCCGCAGATCGCGATCGCGATAGGGGGCGCATATTAGGTGATTCATAAAATGGATTCAACTATTCCTGTACGGTTCTTCTTCAATCGATGCATCGAAAAACTTTCAAAGAACAGCTCAAGTAAATGGCCATCTACGGAGCAAACTGCTTCGAGTAGTTTTTAAACCTGCTTTTTCTTATCCCAATCTCCGAAAAAACCTGATTCATCAATTGGTTCAAATCGTTCAAGAAGGACTAGACCCGAGGCCAAAACTCTCTTACATTACGTCCCCAATAAAAGTAACGCTCGAAAGGAGTCGCTTGTGAGCAACACAAAGTTGATTGTTCCTATCTTTATTGGAGCAGCAGTCCTACTGATCGGCGCACGGTCAATTTCTTGGGAAACCGATCACCCGCCAGTTTTATCTTGCACCGGCGAGTGCTACGAACAGTACAAGATCGATGACGCAAAGCGTCGTGAAGCTGAAGCAGCAATGCTCGCAGCGGCAAGCCCTGTTGATCTTGGTAAGAAAATCTACATGGCATGTGCTGGTTGCCATGGCATGAACGGCGAAGGTGGAGTTGGACCTAAACTGCAAGGTCAAACACAAGACGCTATCGTCTCAATGCTTGTCCAGTACAAAAATGGCGAAACTCGCGGAGCGCAGAGCGCAATGATGTGGGGTCAGTCAGCCGCGTTGTCTGATGATGACATGGCAAACATCGGTGCATTCGTCGAATCACTGTAAATAGCCTTCCTCGCTGAATCAGCCTTATCCATGCTTCATGGTGAGGCTGATGTCGCAATGCATCGCTCCTCAATCAGATCCTGAATCCCTGAGTTACCTGTAGCCGGTCAAGTTATTGTTTACGCATGTTTCGACGGTTGTCTTATTTGATGCACCTCCTTTGATGACCTTAGGAAAAAGTCAATACGGAAAGTGAATAACACCCCAAAAGTAATACAAATACAATTTTGGTTTTTTTCGTTCAAAAACGTGCAAAACAAAAGGCCTCAAAGGGCCTTGCAAGATGCACAAGAATCATTACTATTAACTGTGAATCATACGAAAGTTGAGTGCATGCTGCGCTCGATAAACGATTAAGGAGATCTTTCGATGAGTGATCGCATTACCCAAGCCACAGCGACGGCTGGATACGGAGTTTCAGAGTCAGCAAGCAAGGTTCTGCGCAATACCTACATGTTGCTCTCAATGACATTGTTTTTCAGTGCAGGCATGACAGCCCTCGCGGTTTCAGTCCAAGCACCACCAATGCATTGGTTATTGTCTTTAGGCGGCATGATTGGTTTGCTATTTGCTTTGCAGGCAATGCGTAATAGCGTCTGGGCACTTCCGTTAGTATTCGCATTTACAGGCTTCATGGGATGGAGTCTTGGTCCAATGATTTCTTATTACCTGCAGTCACCTGGCGGTGCATCAATTGTAGGTAATGCACTGTTCGGTACAGCAGCAGTTTTCTTGTCATTGTCAGCATATGTATTGACGACTAAGAAAGACTTCAGCTTCATGGGCGGATTCCTGTTCACTGGTCTAATCATCGCACTACTTGCATCAATTGGACTGATCTTCTTCCAGGTTCCAGCATTGAGCCTTGCACTGAGCGCCATGCTTGTTCTCCTGGCTGCAGGTTATATCTTGTTTGATACAAGCCGCATCATTCACGGTGGTGAAACAAACTACGTGATGGCAACAGTCGCTCTCTATGTCGACATTTATATGCTGTTCACAAACCTGCTTGCGCTTCTAGGCGTATTCTCTGGCGACGAGTGAAACACTTCGCCATCTTACTGGCAGTGTCACCAGATAACGGGACACTGCCCTTAAGAGCGCTAGACACCATAAAGACCGCGTTAACCAAAGGGTTCGCGGTCTTTTGTTTTCTGTATGAAGACGGCGTTCACCTAGCCAATCAAACGCGCGACGTACCGCAAGGCGAGCGTGATCTCTCTGATACTCTGGCCACACTTGCCTGCGACCCAAATTGCGACATTGTTGCTTGCATCACGGCCGCAGAGCGGCGCGGCGTACATGAAAGCAATCTCGTCGATAATGTTCGTGTCGGCGGTCTTGGTGAATGGACTGAGCGGCTGCAATCAGCTGACTGCGTGGTGCAATTTCGATGAAAACCATCACACTTGTCATTCGGAGTGGTCCATCTGCATCACTCGGAACTCGTGAAATGATCGACATGGCACTTGTATTGGCCACCTTTGAGTGCCCGGTATCGATCGTTCTTCAAGATGCGGGCGTTTATTGGGCGGCCCTTCCCTCCATGCCTGAAGAAAGCCCTCTATCTTTGAGCGGAAAAATCAAAAGCCTCCCCCTTTACGACATCGATACTATTTTAGTTGATCAGGCAAGCTGTGAAGCACGCAACATCCAGATAGCTGATTCATTTCCGGGAAATGTCGTGGATCGCGAAATAATCACCAAATGTTTACAAACGACCCATGTGATATTGGATGCATAGATGATTCACCTAATCACCTCACATCAAGCGATTGCTGACGCGCTTCCGTGGATCGCCTCTGAGGATTTGATCGTCCTCGCTGGCAATGCGCTTGATGGGCTGCATACCATCCATACCCCACCATGCGAGATCGCCCTCTTCTCAGACGACGCGCTTTTGTATTCGAATAACAGAGTCTCCACGCTTACCATGGATGACTGGATTGAGTTATTAGAAAAAAATAGCTGTCGGACGTGGAGTTAACATGGGTTTGCGTTTAGACGCTGACGGCTACTTAGAACAGCTCGCCGATTGGAACGAGCAAGTCGCCTCAGAGCTCGCTCAACTTGAAGACATTGAACTCACTACCGCACATTGGGAGTTAATTAGCCTCGTCCGCAAGTATCACACCGAATTCGAACACGCACCGGCGATGCGACCCCTAGTCAAATGGGTCAAACTCGAAGCAGGTGCAGACAAAGGCAACAGTATTTATTTACACAAGCTGTTTCCAACAAGTCCAGCCAAGCAACTCGCTCGAGTCGCAGGCCTTCCTAAACCGACAAAGTGCTTGTGATTAAGGCGTGAGTAGATCGGCTTTGATGTAAGGCTTCAAGACCTCTGGCACTGTAATAGAGCCATCTTCGTTTTGATAATTCTCAACAACAGCAATCAGACACCGACCAATCGCAACACCCGAACCATTCAGGGTGTGGACTAACTCAGGCTTGCCCTGCTCGTTTCGGAAACGTGCCTGCATCCGTCGTGCTTGGAAATCCAAACAGTTTGAACATGAGCTGATTTCCCTAAATTGATCCTGACCAGGTAACCAAACCTCAAGGTCGTAGGTCCTTGATGCCGAGAACCCAAGATCGCCACCACACAGATCAACCACCCGATAATGCAAACCCAACCCGGTCAACACAGCCTCAGCATGAGCACGCAATGACTCTAAAGCATCCCAACTGTGGTCGGGGTGCGTGATCCAGACCAACTCCACCTTATCGAATTGGTGCTGCCGAAACATTCCGCGTACGTCGCGGCCGTACGAACCTGCCTCCGCACGGAAACAAGGGGTGTGCGCGACAAACTGCTGAGGCAATGAAGCCGCATCGACAATCGTATCGCGAACCAGATTCGTTAACGGAACTTCAGCAGTCGGAATGAGGTATCGCTCGCGGCCACCCCCATCTTCAGGCGCAATTCGGAATAAATCATCTTTGAATTTCGGTAACTGCCCTGTTCCTTCTAAAACTGAACCGTCCACCAATAAAGGAACATAGGTCTCTGAGTAGCCATGCTGTTCAGTATGCAAGTCGAGCATGTATTGAATCAGTGCACGGTGGAGCCTCGCAAACGCACCATGAATCGTGACAAACCGGCTACCCGACAGCTGTGCCGCACGATCAAAATCGAGCCCCGAAAATAGTTCACCAATCTCGATGTGATCGCGAACTGCAAAATCAAAGACAGGTTTCTGGCCAACGACAGCAACTTCAACATTGTCGTCTTCACTCGCACCGTCAGGAACACTTCCGTCTGGAAGATTTGGCGTTTCCATTAACAGTCGATCGAGGCCTTCCTGAACCTCATGAAATTCGGTTTCAATCGCCGCCAACTGATCACCAATCCCGGCAATTTCAGTTTTTAACTGCTCAGCCTCAGCGATCTTCCCTTCTTTCATAAGAAGACCCACAGATTTCGACCCATCCTTTCGCTTGTTCTGCAGTGCTTCTGTGTCTAACTGTAACGACTTTCGCTTGGTTTCAAGCGCTTGGTAAGTCGTTACGTCAAACTCAACCCCCTTTCTGGCGAGTTGTGCAACCACAGAGTCGAGATCATGGCGAAGAAGTTTTGGGTCAAGCATGTGTTCTATAAATCCTTAAAAGCCGATTGAACGGCCCGCGAACAGTCCAACGAAACAAGCCGCTAAGCATACCAGAAGGCTTGCAGCGATATAGAGTCCTGCATGTAGTAACCGCCCCTGTTCAAGTAACAGAAGCGCATCGAGGCTAAATGTCGAAAATGTCGTAAAAGCGCCTAAAAATCCAACTTGGATCAATGATTTAATGTTGTCATTCGTTGTTGCTTGACCACTCAACCAGGCAGCAAAAAGCCCGATCAACAGACTCCCCAGAATATTGACGAAAAGCGTCGCATAGGGAAATCCCGTTACACCGAGCCGAGCCGCACCCAGCGTTACTCCATAGCGTGAGACCGCACCCAATGCACCACCGAGCGCAATGAAAACCAGTGTCATCGAGCCTGATCACCCAATGCATAAATGACATCGACCCCATCTGGTGGAACGAATTCGAATAGCTGAGGATCCGGCCGACCTCGGATGACGGCCGTCAAGGTGACACGTGATCGATTGCCTAAAGCGTCATCAATGGAGAGATCAAGTAAACGGCTGCCATCAAAGCGCAAGACAATTTGCCGTGTAACTTCATCAGTTGCTCTTGGCTCTAACTGATATACAGACAGCGTACCACTGCGTTCCTCAGTCACCTGAAACCTCGACCCCAAGAGATCGAGATCACCACTTAAAATGGCGGCTGGTGAAGAGGCCAAGGCTTCATCGAGCGGTCTAACTTGTACCTGATACAAATCCTCGTCAAATACCCAGAGCACATCGCCATCGGCGACAATTAATTGCGAAAACGGCGGATCTGTTTTCCAGTGGAAGACGGAGTCTGATGCGATCGCAAGAAAGCCCGTCATTTCAGTGACTGCCGTTCCCTCCTGATCGAGCGTACTTTGCTTAAAATCGGCAGAAAACATGCGATACGGTTCCAATAACCGCGCAAGACTTTCAGTGGGTGAGGCAACCACACCGACCGATAGGCAAAAGCACAAGGCAGCCAACACAAATCGCATCATTGCGGCCCCGGTGCTAACACTTCTCGCGCACCATTATTTCCCATCTCGCTCACCACTCCAGCCGCTTCCATGGCTTCAATCATGCGTGCTGCACGGTTATAACCAATTTTTAGTTTCCGTTGAACTGCAGAGATCGATGCGCGCCGTGTTTCGGTCACAAAAGCGACCGCCTCATCATACAGCGGATCACTTTCATCATCGCCGTCCAATAAGGATCCCTGGACCTCACCATCACCAGCCGCTTGCGCATTCAAAATCGCTTCTTCATAAGCCGGCTCGCCCTGCATCTTCCAAAAGCTGACAACGTTATGCACTTCATGATCATCAACAAAGGCCCCATGCACCCGAACCGGAATTGGCTTCCCGGAGGGAAGATACAACATGTCACCGTTACCAAGCAGTTGTTCAGCTCCCCCTTGATCCAGCACCGTTCGAGAATCAATTTTCGAACTCACTTGGAAGCCAATACGACTGGGTACGTTGGCCTTAATGAGACCTGTAATCACATCCACAGATGGACGTTGAGTCGCCAAAATTAAATGTATCCCTGCTGCTCGCGCTTTTTGCGCCAAGCGGGCAATTAATTGATCCACCTTCTTGCCAACGATCATCATCATGTCGGCAAACTCATCAATCACCACCACAATAAATGGCATCGGTTTTAATTCTGGAGCGGCCTCAGTTGCATCAAAACCAGATGGAACAAATGTTGGATCGGTGAGTGACTCACCGCGCTCAGCGTGTTCTTTGATTTTCTGGTTGTAGCCCTCGAGATTTCGAACACCGAGCGCTGCCATCAGTTTATAACGACGCTCCATCTCTCCCACGCACCAGCGGAGGGCATTGGCCGCATCTTTCATATCCGTGACAACAGGTGCCAATAGATGTGGAATCCCGTCGTAAATTGAGAGTTCCAACATCTTCGGATCAACAAGAATGAGGCGTAAATCATCAGGACGTGCTTTATAAAGCATCGATAACAGCATCGCGTTGACGCCGACTGACTTACCAGAGCCAGTTGTTCCTGCAACCAACAAATGCGGCATTTTCGCTAAGTTGGCGCAAACTGACTGCCCGGAAATGTCATGTCCCAACGCTAATGAGAGAACTGACGGGTCTTTGGTGTAGGCATCACTTCCGAGAATCTGAGATAGCCGGACCATTTCTCGATACTGATTCGGAATCTCAATACCTACAGTGCTCTTACCCGGAATCACTTCCACCACACGCACACTGATTACGGCCAAGCTTCGCGCCAAATCTTTAGCTAGATTAGTAATTCGGGACACTTTGACCCCAGGTGCGGGATCAATCTCAAATCGAGTGACCACTGGACCGGGATTGATGGCAACGATTTCAGCCTCGACTCCGAATTCACCGAGTCGCCTGATCAATAAATCACCCATTTCTGTAAGTTCGTCTTGAGAAAACCCTTTATCTGACGGTGGATCTGCGGGATCAAGAAGCGACAAATCAGGAAGTGTCATTTGTCCGCTCACCGCCTTTGGTGCAACGGATCTCGTTTTCTGAGGAGTTGGTAAGGGCTCATCATCGAGCAATGTTTGTGCTTCATTGAGCGGTGCAATCGTGATGTTGCGCTCAGCAATCGTTGGTACAGGCTCTTCGCCCAACACAGGATCGCGACGCCCCCCATCGATTGAATCTAGCGCCGACAAATCCAAACGTGGCCCCTGATCAACCGGTGGTTGGTCATCTTTAACCTCTGCTTTCGGTGACTCTGGGCGATAGATGTCACGTGTGGCTTTCAGTCCAAGTAATTCAGCTTCAATTTGCGCAACATCAGCTTCAGGAGGACGCGGGGCAACTTTGGTTAATGTATTGCGCACCATTTTTGGCAACATCGCGCGATTAATCGGAGCCAGCACACGGCCCAATATCGATCGGCGCGACTCAATGCTTAATTGTGCCGGTTGCGATTTACCGCTCAAAAGACCCGCAATTGATCGACCTAAGCTGCTAACGAACAAACCCGTTCCAGCCAACACATCGGGCCAACTTAAAGAAAATACGATCGTGACGCCGACCAGACTCAATACCAAACCACCTAAAGCGGTGCCTGTAATTCCAAAGTGACCAACCAATCCTTGGTTCAAGACCCCACCTAAAATTCCACCGCCAGTGGTTCCGATCGGTAACCAAACCGAACCCGAACCAAAATGAAGACCTAAGACGATGCATACACCAGGAATCAAGAGCATCAACCCGAGTGCTCGCGCAATCCAGACGCGACCGTCCTGAGTACCGCGAACAAGCCAGCGAACCACGACTAAAGGAAGCCAAGTCACAAAAAACGCGCCGTAACCAAACCACGACAGCAACCAATCGGACACAAATGCACCAACCGGACCAATTGCATTCTGAACATCACTCACCGGTCCTTGGTAGGACCAACCCGGGTCTTCCACGCTAAATGACAGCAGTGCTAAAAAAATAAATATCGATAGCGCGACCCCAAAAAGCCACGTCACTTCACGGATTAAGCGTTGATACCAGAGCTGTGGTGCGGAATCGTTCAACCGAACTCCTTGGAGGATGGACTCATGACCTTTAATCTATATATCTGAAAAGATATTTGTGAAGTTTAACAGAGAAGGACACATCAATCGTGCATCATCAACTCATCATTCTTGGTTCGGGTCCCGCAGGATGGACGGCAGCGGTGTATGCTGCACGCGCAGGTTTATCACCTGTTGTGATTACTGGAACACAGGTTGGTGGCCAACTGACAACCACCACTGAAGTCGAAAACTGGCCAGGTGGTGTTGCTGATCTACAAGGCCCTCAATTGATGATGGATATGCAAGAGCATGCCGAGCGTTTCGATACTGAAGTCATTAATGATCACATTCACACAGCGAATTTAAAGACAAAACCGTTTGAGCTCGTCGGCGATCAAGGCACCTACACCTGTGATGCATTGATCATCTCAACCGGTGCGAGCGCTCAGTATTTGGGCCTTGAATCAGAGGAAGCGTTCAAAGGTCGCGGTGTATCCGCGTGCGCAACCTGTGACGGATTTTTCTATCGCGGACGCTCAGTTGCAGTCGTTGGTGGTGGTAACACTGCAGTTGAAGAAGCGCTGTATCTCGCCAATCTGGCTGACTCTGTGAAACTCATTCATCGCCGAGACTCGTTGCGTGCTGAGAAAATCCTGCAAGACCGTTTGCTCGCCAAAGAAAATATTGAAGTGATCTGGAATCACCAACTCCAAGAAGTGGTTGGGGATGATGCGGGTGTCACCGGTCTTAAACTCAAATCAACGCAAGACAACTCAACACGTGACATTGACGTGCATGGCGTTTTTATCGCAATCGGCCACAAGCCCAACACCGACCTATTTGCAGATCAACTCGACATGAACGGCGGTTATTTGATCGTTCGTTCAGGTCTTAACGGCTTTGCAACCGAAACCTCAGTACCGGGCGTTTTTGCCGCAGGCGACGTGGCTGATCATATCTACCGTCAAGCCATCACATCTGCAGGCTTTGGTTGCATGGCTGCGCTGGACGCAGAACGCTACCTCGACGAGTCTGGACACTGATTCCCTGGATTCCCACACACATTCTGGATTTCCCAGATGTCGCCGAAGCGCTCGACGACCCAAATGGGTTGTTGTGTGCCGGGGGTGATCTCTCTCCCGAACGACTGAAGCTTGCCTATTCCCGCGGCATTTTTCCTTGGTTCTCAGAGGGTGAACCCATCCTGTGGTGGAGCCCTGATCCGAGACTTGTTCTCGAACCATCCGCATTTAAATTGCGACGAAGCCTAAAACAAGCGATTAAAAAGCAGGGATTTGAGATTCGAATCAACACCCAGTTCGAGACGCTAATCCGCTTATGTGCGGAAACACGTGAAGGTCGTGAGGGAACTTGGATTACTGAAGAGATGATCAACGCATATACCGCTCTGAATCGCCAAGGTCACGCCATCTCCTTTGAGACGTATCGCGACAATGAGCTCGTCGGCGGGCTTTATGGTGTGAAACTTGGACGTGTGCTTTTCGGTGAGTCCATGGTTTCGCTCGTACCCGACGCATCCAAAGCCGCACTTGCCGCTATTTGCCAAAATGCTGATCAACATCAAATTGAGCTCATTGATTGCCAAGTTCCGACATCGCATCTCCAATCACTCGGTGCTAGCCTTATCGACCGTGTTGAATTTATTGATCGGATTACAAAACTCATCGTATGAGCGGCTTTGAAACACTCAAATTCTTTTCCACAGCGCCACATCCGTGCAGTTATCTCGACGGACAAGAAGCCACCACCTTATTTGTGGAGCCATCAACTGAGTTGAGCGTTGAGCAGGTGGTGAAACTCGCGGAATCAGGTTTCCGTCGCTCAGGCCGCTACACCTATCGACCGCACTGCGATCAATGTTCAGCCTGCATTTCGGTCCGTGTGCCGGTGAACAGTTTTCAACCAAAGCGGCGTCAACTTCGAACTTTAAAACGAAACCAAGACATCAGCTTTACTGCGCGAACCCCAGTGTTAGATGAGGCGCATTACGACCTCTATCGCCGCTACATCGAAATGCGTCACGCCGATGGCGATATGTATCCACCCTCGCCCTCACAATACGAATCATTCCTCGCATCAAACGGGGATCACGCTTTCTTTCTCGAAGCTCGCATCGATGATCGATTGATTGCGGTCACCTTGTTTGACGAGATACCTGGTAACGGACTATCAGCGATTTATACATTTTTTGAACCTGATCCAGAGTTTGATGCACGAAGTCTTGGACGATTAATGGTGTTGCAGTTGATCGAAATCGCACGTGGTCTCGATCTTCCTTATGTCTATTTGGGGTACTGGATTCGCGATTCTAAGAAAATGGCGTACAAGACCGAATACCGCCCAATTGAGATGCTGATCAACAGCAGGTGGATTCGCGCCGAGTAAGCAGGCATAATCGCGCCTTTCTTATCGTCCCAAGGGAGCCAAATGGCAAAAGAAGATTCAATTGAAATGGAAGGCACGATCATTGATACGTTGCCAAATACCATGTTCCGCGTCGAGCTCGATAATGGCCACGTCGTCACTGCACACATTTCAGGAAAAATGCGTAAGCACTACATTCGTATTTTGACCGGAGACCGTGTCACAGTTGAACTGACACCCTATGACCTGACAAAAGGTCGGATCACTTTCCGAGCACGTTGATCTTTTGCCATCCCGGTTACCCGGGATGACCTAACCTCACGCTGTTTCTTTCGATTTCACTTCACGAGGCGTCATTTCGAAGGCGAGCTCGTCGTTCTTGTCGACTGTCACAAGTACACTGCCACCGCCTGCGAGTTCGCCAAACAGAATTGCGTCCGCTAGTGGGCGTTTAATCGAATCCTGAATCAATCGAGCCATCGGACGTGCACCCATCGCTTTGTCGTAACCGCGTTTTGCTAACCAACGCATCGCCACATCATCAAGCTCAATCGATACTTTGCGGTCGTCAAGTTGCGCCTGTAATTCAGCAATGAATTTATGCACGACTTGCTCAATCACATCCTCATGCAACGCGCCGAACTGAACGATAGAGTCCAAGCGGTTTCTAAATTCTGGCGTGAAATGACGTTTGATCGTTTCCATCGCATCAGTGGTTTGGTCCTGTTCACTGAAGCCGATCGACCGCTTCGACAAACTCTCAGCTCCAGCATTCGTCGTCATGATCAATACCACATGGCGGAAGTCCGCTTTGCGCCCATTGTTATCCGTTAAGGTTCCGTGATCCATCACCTGCAACAACAGATTAAAGACATCTGGATGGGCCTTTTCGATCTCATCCAATAACAACACACAATGCGGATTCTTGGTGATGGCTTCTGTTAATAAGCCACCCTGATCAAATCCGACATAGCCTGGTGGCGCACCGATCAAGCGGCTGACGGTGTGACGCTCCATATACTCTGACATATCGAATCGAACTAGTTCGATACCGAGTGTGCGTGCAAGTTGTCGACTGACCTCGGTCTTACCCACCCCTGTTGGCCCCGCAAATAAGAAGCAGCCGACCGGCTTCCCTTCTTGCTTAAGCCCTGCACGGGACAATTTAATCGCCGAGCTCATTCTTTCGATGGCCTCATTTTGGCCAAACACAGTCAACTTCAAATCACGCTCAAGATTTTCAAGCACTTCAGTATCGGTCTTCGAAATCTGTTTCGGTGGTATTCGGGCAATATTCGCAACCACCGCCTCAATCTCAGGCACACCCACCACTTTTTTCCGTCGTGACGGCGGCATCAAGCGTTGCAACGCTCCCGCTTCATCGATAATGTCGATCGCCTTATCAGGAAGATGCCGATCACTCATGTATTTCGCCGACAACTCAACCGCAGACGTCAGCGCAGCCTTGGTGTAGCGAAGCTCATGATGCTCCTCAAATCGTGATTTCAGACCATTTAAGATCTTAATCGTGTCCTCGATCGATGGCTCCAACACATCGACTTTCTGGAAGCGACGTGCCAACGCACGATCTTTCTCAAAGATCCCTCGAAACTCTTGAAACGTGGTTGAACCAATGCACTTCAATTGACCCGATGACAACAAGGGCTTCAACAGGTTCGACGCATCCATGACACCACCAGATGCAGCACCCGCGCCAATAATGGTATGGATTTCATCGATAAATAAAATCGCATGCTTTTCTTGTTCAAGCTCGCCAAGCAACGCCTTCAAACGCTTTTCGAAATCGCCCCGGTATTTCGTTCCAGCAAGCAAAGCGCCCAGATCCAGTGAATAGACCACCGCTTCTTTGATTACATCAGGTACCTGCCCTTCTTCGATCCGATAAGCGAGCCCTTCAGCAATCGCCGTTTTACCAACACCTGCTTCACCGACCAACAGTGGGTTATTTTTGCGACGACGCGATAGCGTTTGAATGACCCTGGATAACTCTTCGTCCCGGCCAATTAGAGGGTCAATCCGGCCCTTCTTCACTTCTTTATTCAAGTTAGTGCAATAACCATCAAGGTTTGACGTACGTTCATCCGTTGCCGCTGACTGATTACCCTGTGTTTCTGATTCAGATTCACCGTCTGCGTTTTGCTGCTCTTCCGATTTAGCAATGCCATGACTGATGTAATTCACGACATCAATTCGCGCGATATCTTGCTGCTTCAAGAAGTAAACCGCTTGTGATTCCTGCTCTGAGAAAATCGCAACCAACACATTGGCACCCGTAACTTCCTGCTTTCCAGAGGATTGCACATGGAATACTGCACGCTGCAAAACACGTTGAAAGCCAAGCGTCGGCTGCGTATCACGTTCCGTATCTTCGGGGAGCGAAGGCGTTGTCTGAGTGACGAACTGCTCGAGCTCTTCACGCAATTTGGCCAACTCCGCGCCGCACGCATTAAGTACTTGAACAGCCGATGCATTATCCAGTAGCCCAAGTAAAAGATGCTCCACAGTCATGTATTCATGACGAAGCTCCCTGGCACGCTTAAATGCGCTATTTAGGGTCACCTCAAGATCGCGGCTCAACATAAGATGTTCTCCTTCTCAATCCTCTGCAATGTCGACCTGACACATCAGAGGATGCTGATTTTCTTTCGCATACTCAACCACATGCTCCGCTTTTGTCTCTGCAATGTCTTTAGGGTATACCCCACACACAGCAGCCCCTTTGGTATGCACGGTCAGCATGATTTGCGTCGCCTTCTCTTGATCCATGTTGAAAAACAACTCCAATACATGAATCACAAATTCCATGGGCGTAAAATCGTCATTGAGCATAATGACTTTGTACATCGGCGGTTTTTTAAGTTCTGGCTTTGCCACGGCAAGGCCATAATCCTCATCGGGATCAAAACCTGGGATGTCGGGTTCACTCATTGAATCAAACGGTCCTTTGTTACACAGTGTGTTTATGGGGACAAAACTGTCTGTGTAAAGAGAACCACATCGGAAAGTTTGATGCCAACTCGATCGAATGACGACCACTGAAAAACTTCATGATTTATCAATTCAACATCGCACAAATGCAATTTGAAAAAAACGCACCTGAGATGCAGTCATTTTTTAATGCAGTCCCGTTTGTGCAACGGCTAGCAGAGGCTGCCCCCGGTTTTATCTGGCGAGAAATCAACGAAGAGGATCCATGTATCGCAGAGCGTCTCGGCCATGACGTCATCGTCAATTTGTCCGCCTGGCAAAGCTTAGATCACCTCTATCAATTTGTTTTCAGTCAATCACATCGACAGATAATGATGGCGCGGGACAACTGGTTTACGCACGTCGGAAAACCACTGTCTGTCATTTGGTTTGCAAACGACTCCCCCTATCCAAGTTGGAGCGAAGCAATCGATCGACTGGAACTCCTCTGGAATCAAGGACCAACTCAACAGGCATTTGATTACAGTTGGGCACACCGCGAAGGACTCGTGACGGCAACTTTCACGATTTAAAGCAATAAAAAACCCCGGGAGCTCGCGCCGCCGGGGTTTTGTTACACGCCAGTAATTACATATTCGCGATCATTTCCTGACCAAATTCCGAACATGACATCAATGTCGCATCATCCATCAAACGCTCGAAGTCATAAGTCACTTTCTTTGACTTAATCGCTCCTTCCATGCCTTCAATGATCAGATCAGCCGCTTCAAACCAACCCAAATGACGAAGCATCATTTCAGCAGACAGAATCAGCGAACCCGGATTGACCTTATCCTGACCTGCATACTTCGGTGCTGTACCGTGAGTGGCTTCAAAAATCGCAACTTCAGCACCAATGTTGGCACCTGGAGCAATACCAATTCCACCAACTTGAGCAGCCAATGCATCCGACAAATAGTCACCATTCAAGTTCAACGTCGCGATCGCGCTGTACTCAGCCGGACGCAGAAGGATCTGCTGAAGCATCGCATCAGCAATGACATCCTTCACAACAATGTCATTGCCAGTTTTTGGATTCTTAATGACACACCAAGGACCACCGTCAAGCAATGTCGCACCGAACTCCTCACGCGCAAGCTCATAGCCCCAATCCTTAAAAGCACCTTCAGTGAATTTCATGATGTTGCCCTTGTGGACCAGAGTCACACTTGGCAAGTCATTATCGATCGCATATTGGAACGTCTTACGAACCAAACGCTGAGTACCTTCTTTCGATACCGGCTTGATACCAATACCGCAGTTTTCTGGGAAACGAATCTTCGTCACACCGAATTCATTGCGAAGGATATCGATGAGCTTGTCAGCATCTGGTGTGCCCGCCTGGTACTCAACACCCGCATAGATGTCTTCTGAGTTCTCGCGGAAGATCACCATATTGGTCTTTTCTGGCTCTTTGACAGGGCTCGGAACGCCTGTGAAGTAACGAACTGGACGTAGGCAGAGGTACAAATCCAACTGCTGACGCAACGCGACGTTCAATGAACGAATACCGCCACCAACTGGTGTCGTCAGCGGGCCTTTAATCCCCACCTTATACTCTTTAAATGCTTCGAGTGTTTCATCTGGAAGCCACTCATCAGCGCCGTATGTCGCGACAGACTTCTCGCCACAATAAACTTCCATCCATGAAATTGACTTCGATCCACCGTATGCCTTCTCGACGGCAGCATTCACAACCTCAATCATTGGCGGGGTGATATCGACTCCGATACCATCACCTTCGATAAATGGAATGATTGGGTTATTTGGGACGTTCAGCGATCCATCCTGGTTCACAGTGATCTTCTCGCCTGACGTCGGCACTTGGATGTGTTGGTATCCCATCCTTTTCTCCTGTTGTGCTATATCACGTTTGTATTGCGGGGCCGGATGATAGCACTAATTTGGTCCGACCACTTCAGGAAATGTGTTGTTCTTTGGGATAGGTATGCTCGTTCTTTTTTACAAACCGTACGGTGTTTTGTGTCAGTTTTCAGGTGAAGGCACAACACTCAAAGACTTTATCGATATCCCCAACATTTATGCAGCTGGACGGCTTGATAAAGACTCAGAAGGTTTACTAATTCTTACCGATGACGGACGTCTTCAAGATGCACTCGCCCACCCAAAATACGGCAAACACAAGACCTATTGGGTACAAGTTGACGGAGCGATCACCGAAACCGCGTGTTTGACACTGAGCAACGGAGTCAATTTAAAAGATGGTCCAGCGCAAGCCGTCGCATGCCATCGCATGGATTCGCCAGCAGTCCATGATCGAAATCCACCAGTACGCTTTCGGAAAAACATCCCGACTAGTTGGATCGAAATGACCCTCAACGAAGGACGTAACCGCCAAGTTCGCAGAATGACAGCAGAGGTTGGCTTTCCAACACTTCGCTTAATCCGAACAACCATTGGTGACTACACGCTGGATGATTTATCACCAGGAGAGTATCGAGTGATCGATGCAACTCGGGTAGAATCGCTGCATGCAAAACAAAGACACCCAAGTCATCGTCGGCATGTCAGGCGGCGTTGATTCCTCAGTCACAGCCTACCTTCTGAAAGAACAAGGCTATGCCGTGAGCGGCATGTTCATGAAAAACTGGGACGAAGATGATGGCACTGAATACTGCACAGCAATCGAAGATTTAAAAGATGCTGAACAGGTTGCTGAAACCCTCGGCATTGAGTTGCATCGCGTCAATTTTGCTGCCGAATACTGGGATGATGTGTTCGAGAACTTCTTATCTGAAGTCAATGCAGGCAGAACACCCAATCCGGATATCCTCTGTAATCGAGAAATTAAATTCCGCGCATTTTTAGATTACGCCCAAGAACTCGGTGCGGATCTCATTGCCACGGGTCATTACGTACGTCGCGTTGACGAGAAAAATCCACTCCATCGCGGCGTGGATCAAAACAAAGATCAAAGCTATTTTCTGTGGGCGTTAACTGCTGAACAAGTCAATTCTTCATTATTCCCGGTTGGTGATCTTGAAAAACCAATGGTTCGCGAGATTGCCGACAATCAGGGATTTATCACTGCACGAAAAAAAGATTCGACAGGGATTTGTTTTATTGGTGAGCGTCGGTTCAGTGATTTCTTAAAAACATATGTAAAGCCTCAACCAGGGAATATCGTAACTGACTCTGGTGACATCATTGGGCAACATGAAGGACTGATGTTTTACACACTGGGCCAACGCCAAGGTCTCAGAATTGGCGGGTTGAAAAATTACTCCGATGCGCCATGGTTTGTCGCCGAAAAAAATCTCGATACCAATGAATTAGTTGTCGTGCAGGGTACGGACCACCCGAAGCTATTTGCAAAGGGACTCCTCGCCCGTCAAATCAATTGGATCGGCGAGCCGCCGACCCTACCCGGTCGATACACCGCCAAAGTTCGCTATCGCGCACCAGATGCACCTTGTGCGATTGAAATGCGCGATGATGATCTTCACATCTGGTTTGATCAACCCGAACGTGCAGTGACTCCTGGGCAGTCCGTTGTCATCTATGATGGTGATGCGTGCTTGGGCGGTGCTGTGATTGAGGAAGCCCTGGTATGAGTAACCCAAACCGCCTATATCCGTTATGTGCACTCGCGATGGCAGCACATCAAGTCGATCGGCTCGCCAATACAGGGCTTATCCCGCATGATGAGTTTGAACTTCTGATCCAAAGCACGCTGAATCTGACCCCGGACACACCTCTAGACGTATATGGCGGCGATATCCATGCATTGAAGCCTGGATCGAAAATGCTGAGAGAAATGCTCGGTCGTGGCGGAAATCGGAAATATCCAGAAGTTATCCGGTATTTTATTAGCCTAATGCAGGTTGAAGGTCAGCTCGCCAAAAAGCCGGCACTTCTCGAAACATTGCGCGGTCATCTTGAAGTTGCCGTGCAAAAAACAGAGCAACTCGGCCCAACACATGAATCGGTGATCGAAACACTCAATACCGCCTACCAAGAGACAGTCTCAACGCTTAAATTCAGGATCATGGTGACCGGCAACCACGGGCGCCACCTGCAACAGGGCAACAATCCTGCTAAAGTGCGCGCACTGCTTTTAAGCGGAATCCGCGCTGCCATGCTATATCGACAACTCGGCGGCGGACGACTCTCGCTGTTATTTCAGCGTGGTCGCGTATTCAAGGAATTAGAATCCATCGGATTATAGGAACATCATGAATTTAACTACGCTCACTGCAATTTCACCAATTGACGGTCGTTACGCGTCAAAAGTCGACGCACTGCGCCCAATCGCTAGCGAATTTGGACTGATGCGCGCACGCGTTGAGGTCGAACTTGCTTGGATTAAGTCCTTGGCAAGTCACCCGCAGATCGATGAAGTTGCACGTCTATCACAACAAGCACTCGATCAAATCGATGCCATTGTGGCTGAATTTTCAGAAGCAGACGGCCAGCGCATCAAAGAAATTGAGCGCACCACGAACCATGATGTCAAAGCAATCGAATACTTCATTAAAGAACAATTTGCTCAAAGCCCTGAGCTGAATGAAATTTCGGAATTCGTGCATTTTGCCTGCACCAGTGAAGACATCAACAATGTCTCATACAGCCTGATGCTGACACGGATGCGAGACGATGTTCTGGCTCCAAAAATGCGAGAAATCATCGACTTCCTGCGTCATAAAGCGCTCGAGTGGGCCAATCATTCAATGCTGTCTCGTACGCATGGACAGAGCGCATCGCCAACCACAGTTGGCAAAGAATTTGCGAACGTGGTCGCACGTCTCGAACGTCAACTAGAACAGTTTGAAGCCGTGCAACTGCTCGGTAAATTAAATGGTGCTGTTGGCAACTACAACGCACATCTATCTGCATACCCTGAGGTCGACTGGGCCGCTCATGCCGAAAGTGTGATCACCAACTTAGGGTTGACCTTCAATCCCTACACAACGCAGATTGAACCACATGATTGTGTAGCCGAGTATTTCGATACATTGAAGCGTTTCAACACGGTATTGATCGACCTCGATCGTGATCTGTGGAGCTACATCTCACTTGATTATTTCAAACAGCGCACGGTCGCAGGTGAAGTGGGCTCATCAACGATGCCACACAAAGTCAATCCGATTGATTTTGAAAATTCAGAGGGCAATCTTGGTATCGCAAACGCTGTGTTTGAACACCTTGCAGCAAAACTTCCGATTTCACGCTGGCAACGTGATCTCACTGACTCGACAGTGCTAAGGAACGTTGGTGTTGGTGCAGCCTACTCACTGATCGCCTATGAGGCCTCACTGAAGGGTTTAAATAAGCTGGAAATCAATTTACCGGTCATCACTGACGATCTTGCCAAACGTTGGGAAGTCTTGGCCGAGCCAGTACAAACTGTGATGCGCCGATATGGAATTGAGAAACCCTATGAGCAACTCAAAGAGCTCACGCGCGGTAAACCGATCGATGAAGAGTCATTGCGCACGTTTATTACCAACCTCGATATCCCTGATGACGCCAAGCAAGCACTTCTTGAGATGACGCCTTTGACCTATACAGGATCTGCAGAGGCCCAGGCACGCGCGGTATGACCGTTGAGCGATTCGAGGGTGTTCCGCTGTCAGATGGGGAGACTCTCAAGCGCTTTTGGCAACAGGCACCGGTCATTCTTGAAAACGCTGTGGATGTCAGTGCGCTTGTTCCCGATACCGAAACACTGGTCCAAATCCTAACTGAAACCGACCTGCCAAGCCGTCTTTTGACAGGTGTTGAAGGATCTTTGTTCACACTCGAGCACGGACCATTTGAATCATTTTCTGTTCCCAAAAAACCCTGGACGGCGCTTATACATGCGCTTGAGCATCTGTTCCCAGAGTACGATCAAATTCGTAAATCAATGGCATGGTTACCACACTGGCGGTTCGAAGACTGCATGCTGTCTTGGGCGTCAGTCGATGGCAGTGTTGGCCGCCACTACGATCAATTCAGTGTGTTTTTGATTCAGCTCAACGGACGCAGACAATGGGATATTGGACCCTCAGCGACGCCAGACACTCCGTTGGTTCCAAATCAACCAATCGCACTTGTTGAACCGATCGAGCCCCTCTCCTCTTGGACCGCCAACCCTGGAGATGTTCTCTACTTACCACCGAACATGATCCATCACGGTGTGAGCCTTGATCCCGATTGCATGACGTTATCACTCGGTTTCCGTGCCCCAGATGCGGGCGCCCTTCTCGAAAGTGCATTGGAAACGCTCGATCATCGTCAACAAACCATTCGATTCAATGATCCAAATCGAGAGTCTAGCGAATCGCCTGCGGAAATCCGCGCAAGCGATCTTGCGATCGCTCGCGATGCCATCATTCGTTATCTTGATGAACCGCATGTTCTGGAACATATGCTCGCCACACGCGTCACAGAACCCTATCTCGACATTGATCCAGCACAAGAAATCGACGATGAAGACATCGACCCACTGATCAATTCAGTGACACAATGGGAATTGGAACCTGGCTGTCGGATGGCCTACGTCACACACACGCTTTACATCAACGGAGAACGGATCGGTGATCAAACACCTCCTGAATTGCTTCACTTGGCCAATACGCGCTCTATCCAATCAAATGAAATCCAGGCGCTCCAACCTTTCTGGTACGACACAGTCATCGAGCTCATCCGAACAGAATCGCTCATACCGTCCGAGAACCACAGTCCGTGAAGTTACTTGGGCAGATGCCGAAGATGCGTTGCAATCAATCAGAACCCAAGTATTTATCGAAGAGCAAAAGATTGATCCGGCAGATGAGTGGGATCCGGAAGATCAAAATGCAGTGCACCTACTCGCTGAACGCGACGGCCAACCGGTGGGTTGCGCGCGAATCTTAGATTGTAAAAAAATCGGCCGTATGGCTGTTCTGAAAGACGCCAGACATAAAAACGTCGGCAGCAAGTTATTAAGAACTGCAATCAGCAAAATCCAAGAGGCAGGAAACATACCCACACTTGGCGCACAAATCAGTGCAATGGGTTTCTACGCAAACCACGGGTTCTTGCCCGAAGGCCCTGTATTCGATGATGCAGGCATCCCCCATCGAACAATGACGCTCACAGGCGATCCCGAAAAAACTTTAATGCCACTCGATGCCGACTCATTGCGCTTTGACACACCGAGCTTACTGGTGGCGATCGAACCACACACAACCGATGGTGAAATGCGAATTAATATCCTAAGACTGTCGGATGATGAGGCCGGCTGGCTGACACCGAGGCTGTGCTGCTATGCAGCTACTCATGGAGCTCACACCCTCATTCTGGAAATCCCTGAAGGTGAGGTCCGTTTTCCTCTTGAAACCGCAGAGCGTTTCTAATGCTATTGCACGGGCTGACGAGCGACTGGCCCCTATTCAGTTGGGGTTTAATCCAAGTCGTCTTCTGGACCGTCTTTGTCGGATCGATTTTTCGTCTCGATCTCAATCATTTAAAAAGCTCAAGTGATACCAGTGCCTGGGCCGCGAGCGTTCTGTTTTTCACTATTCTCTGGCGATTAAGCGCCAGTATCGAACCCGGTCTCTCATTTCACATTTTTGGGTCAGCACTCCTGACGCTCTTATTCGGATTTCCATATATGTTGATCGGCGGTGTTCTTGGCATGATTGCAAACGCAGTCTCAGGCGTTGGAAACATTGTTGATATCCCTGCTTCTGCTCTGGCTGTATTAATCATCCCAGGAAGTACCACATACCTCGTTTGGAAACTCTCATTGCGATGTTTGCCACCCAACTTTTTCGTTTATGTGTGGGGCTGTGGTTTTTTTGGATCAACGATCGCGATTGCGGTCTCGGCCACAGCGATTACCACCCTACTGTGGTTATCAGGCCTCTATCCACTTGATTATCTGTTGGACTTTTACTTCCCGTACGCTTTAATGCAAACCTTTCCCGAAGGATTTATCACAGGCATGGTTCTGGCTCTACTGGTGGTCTACAAGCCCGAGTGGGTTGCAACCTTTCGTGATGAATTTTATCTGCAGCACAAGCATCCGAGGGATGCGCATCATATTCCTAGGAAAAAGCCTTCAGACGAGTGACCACCCAGGTGCATGCATGCCGGCTTTGTATGGGAAAAACTCCATCATCTGCCCTTCGCGGATACGCTCTTGGAGCCCTTTCCAATAATCTGCCTCAAATAGATCGCCATGTAGCTTGGCAAACTCTCGACGAATTTGCACAGACGGAAACAGGAAGGTCGCAAACTCCTCTGGAAACACATCTTCAGGTGCGATGGTGTACCAAGGTTCAGACGCCATCTCTTGCTCGTAGGTTTGTGGTTCCGGGATCTTTCTGAAATTCACTTCGGTCAAATAGGAAATTTCGTCATAGTCGTAAAACACCACTCGCCCATGCCGTGTGACACCGAAGTTTTTCAAAAGCATATCGCCCGGGAAAATATTGGCAGCGGCCAACTGTTTAATCGCTTGCCCATATTCATCCAATGCCGCAATACGCTCCTCGTCGGTTGCCGTTTCGAGATAGAGATTAAGCGGTGTCATCCGTCGCTCGGTGTACAGGTGCTTGATAACAACTTGATCGCCCTCAACCGAAACAGAGCTTCCACATAAATCTAAAAGCTCTTTAAGACAGTCACGATCGAAACGCGCCAGTGGAAGCGACAGGTTCGAAAATTCTTGAGTGTCCGCCATCCGACCGACACGATCGTGGACTTTCACCAGATGATACTTACTAAGTACCGTCTGCCGGGTTACATTCTTACTCGGTCCAAATTTGTCTTTGATTAACTTAAATACAATTTCAAATGATGGCAGTGTGAATACCGCCATCACGAGACCTTTGATACCGGGGGCGACCATGAACTCGTCACTCGACTCAATCAGATGACGATTAAACAACCGAACAAATTCCGTTTTTCCATGCTTGTAAAAACCGATCGCAGAATACAATTCGTGTTTTTGTTTAAACGGCATCAATGTCTGTAAAAAGGCAACAAAGTCACTCGGGATTGGAACATCAACCATGAAATAACTGCGTGTGAAGCTGAACACAACGCTCACTTCTTGGGCATCCGAAACTACCGCATCGAGTTCAACACCGCTGTCGTCTCGATTCATCAAGGCGAAAACAATCGGGTGAAGCCCGTCATCAGAAATTAAGCGGCCAACTAAATACGCACCCTTGTTCCTGTAAAAAACAGGCTTCAATAGTTCAAGACGCGACGATTCATCGGTAAAAAACTCAAGTGGAACTGATTCTTCAATGCCTTTAATCAAATCAGTTCGAGCACGCTCGCGATCAGCCCAACCCACCTTGAACGCGTAATCAGTTAAAATCCGATCACACACATCGGACAATTTGTCATCAAAGGTGTACTGCATAAAAATATCGACCTGACCAGTCGCATTCACACCCTGATCACCAAACCATGAGTTTAAAAACGCAGTCTCATCATTGATATTTTGATGCTTAAAGATGTCACAGTAGATCGAATTGAAAAATGTTTCACACAACTCTGGGTCAGTTCGCTCTTGAATTAAAACCACGTAGTTCCTACGAGTTTCCGCCCAAATTTCAGTCGTTAAATTCTCATAACCGACACGCTCAGATAGCGTTCGATGAACTGCTTGAACTGCATCCTCATACAGATCAATCCGTTCTTGAGCTGCTTTTTGAACCTCACGCCAAGCTTGCTCCTCAAAGCGACTACGAGCGCTTAAGGTGATATTAATAAACTGATGACGATAGGCTGCAAATCCATCGAGGATGGTTTGCGCGACCTGTCGAGGGGAGTAAATCTTCACGGGTTGAGCGAGCTCTGTCCGTAGGTTTTGGAGTTGATCAGGAAGTTGCGCTCATTTTCTGTCGATACACGAGCCAACACCTGATTGCGGTGCGGGAACCGTCCAAAGCGCTCAATAATTGCTTTATGTTCTAGCGCATGATCAATAAACGATTGAAATCTGGGCTTCTCCTGCTCAGGTGCAAGCTCAAATAAACGCGTCATCCCTTGCACACACAATGCCTGATCGGAGAGCAATTCACTATGCTCCAAAGGCATCAATGCAAACACTTGCTGAATTAATGGAAGCTCATCAAAGATTCCTGACGAATGCCCTCGACGAGCCAATTTCACGGCACGACTGTCGCCGGCGAATGCCCGTGTCGTGCCACGGAAAATGTTTCGAGTGAATTGATCGAGAAGAATAATCAGTGCAAGACGGCTCTCAGGCTCGCTTTCCCAATCCTTAAAGCCTCCAGCCAAAGCCAGTTCAACGCGGTGCCCAAACCGTTGACCGATTTCTTGGTCCACCAATTCGCCACCCATAAACCAGCGCTTATCTTGCTTTTCAGCCAGATCGCCTGCCGCGTACTCAGAAAACCAGTAGTCAAGAACTTGGCGAGCAACCTGGCTCGAAATGACATCATCCATGTGTTCAACAGTCATTGTTGCAGTCTATCTGTGAAGGGCTCTCGAATGCTAGTACAAACAGTTATCGAAACTTAACAATCTCAACTCGGTTTGGTGACAAACCAGATGGAGTTACCAAAGGCCCTAAGCCATATGCATGATCGATCGGCAGTCCAGCCTCACGAACGAGCGTTTGCACGTGCTTAGCACGTGCTTCAGACTGCGCGAGCGCATCATCGAGCGAACCACCGGGTGTGACGGCGCGATATGCGACGATCACCAGCTCATCGGACGATAACCCTTGTAGATCGGATGCAATTGCTGCAATCGCGGCGCGACTCTCTGGACTGACTCGATTACCGGCAAATTCAACGGGCAGAATCACTCGACCATCCACTAACAATGTTTGTACACCCTGAAACCGCGACTCGTCGATGCCAGGCTCAACCAGCCTCAAGTGCACATACTGACGGCGATTACCGCGTTCGATGCCATACACAGATAAATAACGATCAGTCTCTCCTGGGAGGGCAACAGCAACGTAGCGTTGATTGCCATTTGGGCCATAGAGCTCGCGTACCTTGAATAGTGTATTTGCCCACAGACCACTCACACCGCATCCGCGACTTTCGCAAGAAAATAAAATGTCCGACCCCGCGTCGGCCAACGCGGTCTCGAGCGAATCCATGTACTGCTCATAATCTTCACGCGGCCCAAGTTGATAGGTGATATCAACGACGTGACCTTCGACATCAATTTCTCGATCGATAACCAATCGATTATTCACGCGCTCAACACGCTCCAACGGAAAACGAATTGCAGACTGGACTCCTTCACTGTAACGAATGATTTCAGAACCCAAAGGTCGTTTTACCTCAGCCAGATCAGCCGAACCAGGAACATCCGCTGCCAAAGTCAGTGGTGAAAACACCACTAAACCCAACCAAAACCAATTCGTTTTCACGATCGAAGCCTCTCCAAAAGCCATGTTGCGATAGCGCCCTCTGCGCCTTCTAGATGGAGATGGTGACCACCTTGGAAAGTTTCCACCCTCAGATCGCGACAAAGTTTCATTCGTGCCGGCAAAAATAAAGGATCTTTGAAAAACCCCTGATCACCGAGGACCAGAGAAATCGGGACGGCGAGTCGTGAGATAAATACTTGGATTTGTTGTTCATCCAATCGAAACAACGGCGGAAGCGTTAAGTACTGATCTGATGCCCATGTCCAGCCACCACGGCTTTTGACTAGCCCACGACGCACGATCGGCTCCGCTGCCTGTTTCGTCAAAGGAACGACACCGCCTTTAATCCGTGCATCAATGGCTTCCTCAATCGATGCGTATTCGGGTTTTTGCCGACCTCCCATCCGCATCAACCGATCAGTTGCCTGGCGCAATAGATCAGGTGCCTCGCCATCGGGATAGGTCCATGGGCCCAGCCCTTCAAGCAGCCACAATTCAGAAATTCGATCCGGATAGGCGCTCGCCACGAGTGTTGCAACCGCCGCACCCATTGAGTGACCCAAAAGAATGGCTTGATCCCACCCCACCGCGTCAAGAACACCGATCACATCCGGTACACCATCCCAAATATTATACGGACGACCCAAGTGATCCGTTAGCCCATGCCCTCTTTGATCAATCGCAACCACTCGACACCCGTCGAGTCGAGGTGCTAAGGCGCTAAACGACGCTGCATTATCAAGCCAACCATGCAGTGCGAGCACAGGAGTACCGTCAACTGGACCAAAGCAAAGACCTTGAAAAGAAAGCCCGGCGATCTGAAAACGAATCGATTCCGTCATTTCGGTTGATAGGCACCAATGAGCCTCGCGGACTCTGGACCAAAAGTCTCAAGCTTCAACAGATATGCTGTCGCAGGTACAGCACGCGGGTGCACGTCAAAATTGGGGCTACCATCGGTTAAATAACCCACAATCGCGGTTAATATGGGTTGGTGGAAAACGAACAGACTGTGATCTTGAGCGTGGCGTTCAATCACTTCGATCGCCACATTCCAATCATCCTCCGGTGTGACGCCATCGATCACAACCGGTTCAATCGCAAGACCCATGGCATCGATCGCAATTTCGGCCGTTTGTCGCGCACGAATGCGCGTGGAACACCATACCGACTCTGGCAACCAACCGCTTTTCATTAACTGCGATCCAGTACTTGCCGCTTCGGCCTTTCCTTTTGGTGTGAGCATTCGATCGCCATCATTGGGTGCAAACGGAACCGCTTCACCATGACGCATTAAGATGATGTTCATTGAGCCTCTCCTTGGGTCTGATAGTATGCGGCCAAATCCACGTAGAAAAGACCCTATGAAAATCGTTTCTTTTAACATCAACGGAATCCGTGCCCGTATTCATCAATTGGAAGCACTTCAACAACACTTAAACCCCGATGTCATCGGGCTGCAAGAGGTCAAAGTCGCCGACGAACAATTTCCATACGACGATCTCGAATTTCTAAATTATCGATTCGACACCCACGGTCAAAAAGGACATTACGGAGTGGCGCTAGCCTCAAAGCCTGAGCCATTACAAGTCATCAAAGGCTATCCGACGGATGCAGACGATGCGCAACGACGAATGATCCGGGGTGTGTATTCTCTCCCTGACGGTGCTGAAATCACGATATTCAATGGCTACTTCCCTCAGGGCGAATCACGTGACCACGCAGTGAAATTCCCCGCAAAAGAAGCATTCTACCGAGATTTGTTAACCACTCTGGAGACTGAATACACCCCGAATGACTTAGTTGTGGTGATGGGTGATTTTAATATCGCGCCGGTCGACAACGATATCGGGATTACCGACGACGCCAAAAAACGTTGGTTGCGCACCGGGAAAACATCGTTCCTTCCCGAAGAACGCGAATGGTTTCAGCGTTTAATTAATTGGGGACTGACTGACAGTTGGCGCACTGTGAATCCAGATGTCAGTGACCGGTACAGCTGGTTTGATTATCGTTCACGTGGTTTTGAAGATGATCCGAAACGCGGACTTCGAATTGATCACATCTTGGTCTCCCAGCCAGTGATGGATCGTATGACAGATTGTGGAATCAATTACACCTTACGCGCAATGGAGAAACCGTCTGATCACTGCCCGGTGTGGATTACGATCGAATAACGTGATTTAAGGACGCGTGTCGGCGACAAATCGGAGTTCGCGATTCGGTCGCACGCGTTCAATGGATTGTTGATACAACGGATGCGCTTTAAATGCGTCCAGTTGCGCGTCTGTTTCGAATTCTGCATAAACGACAACATCAATTTCATTGGATAGCTCGTCGAGCTTCTCGTTGACGCGAACTTCAATACAATCCGCGTGCGGTATATTTTCGAGAATCTTCAATCCATCAAACACGACGTCAAACTGCTCTGGCTTGGAGGAGAAGAAAACAAAATGTCGAATCACAATCGGTGAGGCCTTGTAACGTTCAACCAAAGTAAGACTGCACATTTACTGTGCAATGCATCATCATAGCCGATTGACTAAACAAAGCGTTAACAAAGATAAGGACTCTTTCACCATGGTTGGATCCGCCAAAAGCGCCCATCTCACCAATCCTTTTCAAACATCCGAAGAAAAAAGATTTGAGATTCCTGGAGAGATTGCCCGTGAACCGGGTATCTACGAAGATGCACTGAAAGCAGGTTGGGAACTTCAGCAACGCCCACAAGGTGCGCCTGTTGCCGCGATTGAGCGCCAACATCAGAAGAACCGAATGACTGTTTGGGAGCGCATTACTTTACTGGTCGATGACGAGCCAACGATTCTTTTCCAGAACTGGGGACCAAACCTTGATGGGGCAAGCCTCGTCACGGCACTTGCCAAAGTTGGTGGGCGTGATGTTGCCATTTATGGTCATGATTTCACGGTGCGTGCCGGTTCAATGGACGCAACAAATGGTTCCAAGCTTGCTCAACTGTTTGAAACAGCCGGCAAACTTGGCATTCCTGTCATTGGCTTTAACGATTCTGCCGGAGCTTACGTACCGGCCGGTGTTGGCGGACTGGATGGCTATGCTGAGGCGTTCCGTGCACTCCGTGAAATCTCAGGTCGTGTACCATCGATCATGTGCATGTTCGGATTCAATGCAGGTGGTGGTTCTTATTTGCCACGCCAGGGCTCGTTTGTTATCCAACCAAACGAGACATTTTTCGGCCTCACAGGTCCTGCCGTCATCAAAAGTGTTCTTGGGGAAGACGTCACACCCGACGAACTTGGCGGTCCCAACGTGCATAGCCAGACAGGCGTCACTGACTTTGTCGTCGAAGATGAAGTGCAAGCAATTCGTAAAGTCCGTCGTCTGCTCCGCTTTCTACCATCGAACAATGAAACCATGGCGCCCTTTCAGCCAACCTCTGACCCAATCTCACGAAAAACGTGGGACGCAGATATCTTGTTGAAGCGCGCATTTAACTCGCCAAGTGGATTCAATACCCCTGTCGACGTCACCATCATGATTCAACAGATTTGCGATCACGGTGATTTCTATGAATTCCAACCGAACCGTGCGCGCAATACCATTTGTGCATTCGGACGCATTGCCGGACATGTCATTGGTTTTTGTGCCAATAATTCTTCCGTTTCGTCAGGGCAAATCGATATCGACGCCGCGTTAAAAAATGCCCGCTTTATCCGGTTCTGCAACCTATACAACATTCCGATGCTGTTCATGGAAGACACCACTGGATTCCTACCAGGTCGTGATCAAGAAAGTCGGGGTATCGTCCACGCAGGCCGTGCCATGCTTGATGCGATTATCGATCTCAGAGTTCCACGATTCTTGCTGATCATTCGTAACGCTTTCGGCGGAGCCTATGCCGCATTCAATAACTACAAGCTCGGTGCAGACATGGTTTTTGCCCTGCCAACAACACGACTTGCGGTCATGGGCCCAGCCGGCAAAGAGTTCGTTTATAAAGATGAACTAAAGGCAATGCGGTTAGAGGCTAAAAGCCGCGCAGCACAGGGTGACAGTACCGCAGCCGACTGGCTCAAAGAGCAAGAGGCGCTTCTCAGTCAACGTTACGAAGCAGAGCTCATGAATCCAAGAGAAGCACTGTCGCTCGGTTCAATCAGCCAGATTGTGATGCCTCAGGATTTACGCCAGACACTTGGTGAAAACTTTGTTCGATACATCAAGGCATACAAGCCAAAACCGATGACTGCGATTCAGAGGGAGTTTCACTAATGAACCACGATTTGATTCATCAAAACCGTCGTCTTTCGCAGTCAAACTCTGCTTGGGTGAAGCAATTTTCGTGTCATGACATCGATTGTCTCATTATTTGTCGTGGTCCCATCCGAAAAGAAGTCATCGATGTCCTGACAGAGATGGGAGCAAACTATGGCATCTTGTTGTCGGAAAAGGATTCGATTACCTATCAAAGTGCGCTGGCGCCCGAACTTCGACTGATCACTGACCCGACACGGATTCATCGAGTACCTGATTACACAGGCGCAACCAAAGAAGAGCGTGATCAGCGTATTCAACAGATCATCCAGATCGCCAAAGATAACGGTCACAACTCAATCTTCGCTGGTTACGGGTTTATGGCTGAAGATGAAAGTCTGGTCCGCGCAATTGAAGCATCGGGACTGACATTTATAGGCCCCTGCTCACGTACTGTTCGCCAAGCCGGATTAAAAGACGAAGCCAAGCGCACTGCACTGGCTGCCGACGTATCCGTTGTTCCTGGTGTCGACGATCTCACCGTCCGCACATTGCTTGCCAAAGCAGAACGCGAAGGTGGGCTCGATGCGATTGCAAAAGCGCACACCCTCGATACACCGCAAGGCTCAACGGACGCTGAGAAAGCAGAAGCATTATTGGCAGCGAGCTATGATGCATTGATTGATGTGATCACCATTGATGAGATCGCAGCACAAGCTGAAATCGAAGTCGCCAAGCTCTTTGACCAACAACCCAATAACCGGATCCGTTTAAAAGCGATCGGCGGTGGTGGCGGTAAAGGCCAGCGAATTTTAGTTGCACCCAAAGACTACGCTGGCGATCACGCCACCCAGGTGAAAGATGCGTCTTCAAAAGTTCCAGCTCTACTTCGCGAAGTACTCAACGAAGTCAAAGCCACGGGGCGTGGTGATAACAAAAACGTGTTGATCGAATTAAATATCGAAACCACGCGTCACCAAGAAATCCAAGTCATTGGTAATGGTGACTGGTGCCTGACCCTCGGCGGCCGTGACTGTTCACTACAGATGCACGAGCAAAAACTGCTCGAAGTTTCGACCACGGTCGAAAGCCTCAAACAAGCAATCGATGCATCGAGTGACAAGCCATCGCAACGGGCAGCACTTGAGTCGGACCTTAAAATACTTGAGCGAATGGAAGATGAAGCAACGCGCTTCGGTACAGCCGTTGGCTTAGATTCTGTGTCCACATTTGAATGTATTGTTGATGCAGACCAGCATTTTTTCATGGAAATGAATACCCGTATCCAGGTCGAGCATCGCGTCAGTGAATTGTGCTATGGGCTTCGTTTTGAAAACCCAAGTGATCCTTCAGATGCGTTTGTAGTGAACTCACTGGTCGAAGCCATGGCAATCATTGCCTGGCACAAACAGAAACTACCAAAGCCGACCCGTGTGCCACGTGTGACTGCATCAGTGGAAGCACGCTTAAACGCAACCAATGCTGGTCTTTCACCGCACGCAGGTGGTGTTATTGAATATTGGTCGTCCGCAATTGATGGCGAAATACGCGATGATCAGGGGATCTGCGTTAAAAACCCAGACACCGGCGCATTCATGAAATACACCCTTGCAGGTGCTTATGACTCGAACGTCGCGCTCCTTTTAACCGTGGGTGACGATCGTTTGATGAGCTATGAGCGGATGGCTGAAGTCTTACGAAAAATGACGATTGATGGTCAAGATGTCCAGACCAATCTTGAATTTCATTATGGGCTCGTGCATTGGTTTTTAGCTCAGAATCCTTATGCCAAATCGACAACCGCATTCATTCAACCCTATCTCACATTAACGGGATTGTTGTTTGATGAAGCCAAAAAACTCGATCTGGATGCTGGTTTCGAGCATCTTGCAAGTCAGTCGGCATATCCCGAGGTCTTTGCGCGTAAGAAAACACTGGTAATACGCCCATTGCAACGACTGCTCACCAATCCTCATTTGCTCATCGGTTGGATCTCAAAGGTTCGTCGTAATTGGTCAATCGAAGCAGATCAATTTAGTTGGAATACAAATCCTTTCAATGAGTTAGCCGACCTATACCACTATCTCAACATGGATTTTGTTGAAGGTGCACCTGCTCTTGAGGTTATTTGGGATCATGATCAAGTAATCCTTGAACAAGGCCTTAGTTTCTATCAAGACCTCGAAGATCGACTCGGTACACACAATTGGACTGAATGGTTAAAGATTCTCGCAAGCGACCAAG
>CBFHIN010000020.1:0-29543 GCA_965655875.1 Litorivicinaceae bacterium
GCAGCTGTCATGCTGAGTCTCGTTTTGTATCCCTATGTTTACTTACTTGCCAGAGCCGCCTTTATAGAGCAATCAGCGAATTTAATGGAAGCTGGCTATACCCTTGGCCAGGGCCGCTGGCGGGTTTTTGCACGTATTGTGTTGCCAATGGCACGCCCTGCAATTGCCGCAGGTACATTGCTCGCTGTGATGGAAACACTTGCTGACTTTGGAACCGTTCAATTCTTCGGGGTGCAAACGTTCACCACCGGAATCGTGAGAACATATTACGGTTTTGGGGATGTTGCAGGTGCGGCTCAGCTCAGTACGCTCTTGCTTGGGTGCGTATTTTTTATTGTTATCTTTGAGAAGATGTCTCGAAACAAAGTTCGGTATTACTCCGATCGCCTCCGTAAACTGAATCAAACCAGTGTGTCATTATCCGGCAGTCGGCAGTTGATCGCTCAGATATTATGTTTCATGCCCGTATTTTTTGGATTCCTATTACCCACATCGATCTTGGCCTATTGGGCGATCTTTTTTGCCGAAACCCAAGCAATGTGGAGCTTGATCGCAAGTAGCTTTTTCTTAGCAGGTTTCGCTTCTGTGTTTATCGTGCTGGTCGCACTGATTATTTGTTATGCGAATCGCCTTTACCCATCAGCTTGGCTAAATCACACCACAACCTTTGTTGGTCTCGGCTATGCGCTACCGGGTGTCGTCGTTGCCATTGGTGTATTAATTCCGTTTGGGAGTATCGACCGAATTATTTCTTCGACTCTTGAGCCTTTCGGTGTGCAGCCATCGCTGTGGTTATCCGGGACTCTTGTTGCTTTGATATTTGCCTACTTGGTTCGATTTCTCACTGTCGCCACAGGTAATCTCACCAGTGGCCTGTCCCGGGTGCGACCGAGCATCGATCAGAGTGGTCGTCTACTCGGCCTGACGCAATTTGGTGTTATCGCAAAACTTCATGTGCCTCTTATCAAAGGGTCAGTGTTAACAGCCATATTGGTTTGCTTTGTTGATATTCTAAAAGAATTGCCCGCAACAATGATTTTGAGACCGTTCGATTTCAATACGTTAGCTGTGAAGGCATATGAGCTTGCTGGTGATGAACGCTTAATTGATGCTTCCGTTCCATCGATTATGATTGTTCTGGTTGGCCTGATTCCAGTGATATGGCTGAATCGTTCGGTAACTGAGGAGTCGTGATGGATACCGCTGCTTTAATGATCCGCGATATCGAGTTGTGCCACCGCACCACGACGGTCGTAAGCGACTTTTCACTGAACTTAAAACCACAAGAGCTTGGATGTCTTCTCGGACCGAGCGGGTGCGGTAAGTCAACGTTACTCCGCGCAATCGCAGGTTTTCAAGAATTAAGCGCAGGTGAAATTTGGTTGGACAACCAATTGTTGTCTAATCATCACGATCGTGTACCTCCTGAGCATCGTGGGATCGGGATGGTGTTTCAAGATATCGCTTTGTTCCCTCATCTCACCGTCTCTGAGAATATTGCATTTGGCCTGACCGACTGGTCGGTTGCGCAACAACAGGGCCGGATTGAGGAATTACTAGAGCTCATCGGACTGGTTGGTTTAAATACCCGTTATCCGCATGAATTATCCGGGGGTCAGCAGCAGCGCGTCGCGTTGGCCAGAGCCATGGCGCCGAAGCCAAAATTATTATTACTCGATGAGCCATTCTCAGGACTAGATACCGAGCTCCGAGGACGTCTTGCCAGTGAAGTCAGAACCATTCTCAAAAGTGACGGTATTTGCTCTTTGTTGGTGACGCATGATCAGCGTGAAGCGTTTGATTTTGCCGATCGTATTGCCGTGATGCACGATGGACATATTTGTCAATTTGATACACCTTTCAATCTCTATCATGAACCAACAAGTCCGTTCGTTGCGCACTTTGTTGGCCCAGGTGAAATGATCGACGCGATTGTCGAAGGACCACGCTCAGTATCAAGTCCTCTTGGTCGCTTAACCAATGATGCAGAGCTTGATTACCCTGTTGGGACTGAGGTCAAAATTTTCTTGCGGCCTGATGATTTGATCCATGATGATGACTCAGATTATCAGGCGACTTTGGTTGGCAAGCATTTTCGCGGTGCGCATCATTTATACGAGGTCAAACTGGACAACGATGTTGTTCTCGGTTGCTTTGCTCCGTCTCACCATAACCACACAATTGGCGAACGAATTGGTATCAGTCTTGATATTGAGCACTTGGTGGTGTTTCCGGGATGACCGAATCGATAACGTCGAGTTTGAATTATTCTGAACGTCTGAACGAACTTTATAAGCGTTTACGGATCGCTCAAATTGCGATGTTTCGGCAAGACCGAAAGGCGATCATCCTCCTCGAAGGATATGACGCCGCCGGAAAAGGTGGGGTTATTCGTGAGCTTTCATATGCTTGGGATCCTCGCGGCTTTGAAGTCTATCCAATTGGCCCCCCAACCGCTGATGAGTTAGATCACCCATTTTTATGGCGTTTTTGGCATCGCATACCCGGTCGTGGTCAGATTGTCGTATTTGACCGATCTTGGTATGGAAGACTTTTGGTTGAACGCGTTGAGCTGGGTCTGTCTGGCACGCAATACGAGTCGAGTATTTCTGAAATCAATGGGTTTGAGGCGATGCTTTCGAAAAACCACATTACTTTGGTGAAACTGTGCTTAGAAACCGATCGAGAAACGCATCGCAAACGACTTCTCCGACGAGCAGAGCATCCTGAGAAGCGTTGGAAACTGACAGAAAGCGATATTCAAAGTTTTAAGCATCGACACGATTATGAAAACGCGATTGACGTGATGTGTGACCGTTGCCAGGTGGCACCTTGGCACAGGATCAATATGAATCATAAAAAAGAAGGGCGGTTGCTTGCTTTAAACACGATTCTTGATGCGTTAGAAGTTCACATACAGCCAAGAACATTTTCCATGAACGCCGGAGTGGCCGAACGTCTCCATGAGTTGTCCAAATAATGATGCCAAGTTGCCAAAAGCTCGGTACAGTTTCGACATGATCATTCGTATTGCAATGCTAACAATTGGTTTATCGCTCAGTTCTGTAGCTGTTACTGCGGATAGTCTGTATCGATCCAGTATTACGTATATTCCAGATGCTGAGCGGTCAAACCTCATCACCGTACTCCAATCGATCGAGACACCATCGGAGCGCCAGTATTTAACCCAGATTGGTTTAGAGAAACCGGATGTGCTGGCTCGGCAATTAGGGCGTGCGCGGGAAATTCTGTTAACAGGCGGTCAGCCATCAGAAGTTGCAGCAAAGCTCCGTACCGCAGGATTTTATTCCCCAGAAACGCAAAGTGCGATTCAAGCATTTGTTTTGAATTTGCATCCTGACGATGTGGTTAATGTTTCACATGTGATGGATTTTGCGATGCGCCTGAATAATCCGACAGGTTTTTGGGACTACATGCTCGACGATGCCGTCACGATGGATGATTACGCAGCGCTCGAGTGCGCAAGCGGCCAAGTACCAACAAAGCTTTTAGGACCTCCTGAACATCAGTATGTCATGCAGGTGGCGCACCCGAATATGGAGCTTTCACTTTGGCGTTTTGACGCAACAGAAGCAGTCACTTATCCAGTTGCAACTGTTGCTGACACAACGGTAGATTTCTATCAGCTCATCGACCGCTTTGGGAATGAGATGGCACGACTCGACCGCAGTAACTTATCGATGCAATCACCCTCTGGAGAAGTCTTAAACTGCCAGAAGATTGACCCCTCGGTGATGCGTGCATACCAAACGCATCGCCGCGAAATGGTGTTATCTGAAAAACAGCTTTAATTCTCGTCCCGACAGGGGAATCGTCCCATCATTGCGACACGAATAATCCCTTGGGCAGGTGCGTCCAAGTCAGGGCCTTTATCGCTAATGTAGTCTTTGACAACAGTCATCAGATTACGAATCTGCATTTGATCAGCCGGGGCGTTGAAACACAGGGTCGCGGAGTTTCGATCGCGGCGGTTGTTCCAGCTGTGGACAACCCCTGCAAGAAACCCATGCGCAAGCATGCTCGCTGGTTCTCCAAACCTCTGATTGGCTTGAGATAACCAAAGCTCCCCAGAGTATGCAGTTGCGTCGGTCGTATAGGTTGTTGCGATGGCGAGAGTCAGTGCGCAAATCGTATGTTTCATTAATGCCTCAAATACAAATCACCAGTGAAGTTATCGGATGTTATGTCGATACATTTACCATGAAACCGTTTTTAATCGCATCCGTTCTATTTGGTCTCGCTGTTCAAGGCGTTGCAGTTGCTGCGACCTGTGAGCGCCATCTTGGTCTGTCACATGATGTGAGCGCAAAGCATCAAGTTCGTTTGTTGCGGCAGCTCGTATCAAATGGATGTGAGTTAATTGCGGTGAATTTTTCGGAGAAGTCACAAGGGCGGCGGATCGTGCGTTCCCAAGTTGTTCTCGATTTAGACGATGAAACACTGGTTCGAGTCGTCGGCCGCGGCAGCCAGCAACGTCTATTCCAATGGCGCGGAGTGAGTCGTGGAAGGTTATTCTCACACCAAGCCCAAGCTGGATTTCAAAGCTTCTTATTTCAGGGCGAAACCACGCGCCGTTCTTTGAGTGACGGCGCACTGCAATTATTGCGTTAGCCTACATTATGGTTGAAACAATTGAGAATCTGGCAAACAATATTCGACCAAGTTGGATGCAAATGACACGGCTCGATGTGTTGCCAATTTGAGAGTAAGACACTTGAGTGAAGGTATGCAGACAACTATTCAAAAGATAATTGCTCGATTCCCTGAACGTTCCTTGGTCATCCGATCCGGGTCGGACACTCGATATTTGGTTTTGAAACCATGGCATCAGATGGCATCCGTTACTGTGATCGGTTTATTTATGCTGTGGACCGTTATCGCCTCGATCGGATTTTCTTGGAATCATAGCGGACGCTTGGCTGTCGAATTTGAGCTTGCCGAAACACTCGCCGCCAATGAAGCCTTTATCGAACAACTTGAGAATGATCAGAAAAATGCGTTTGAGTTACGCATGGCGTTCAATGAAGAAGTCCGCAAAAACGAAGAGTGGGCGGCTCGTTTTGGCGCGATTCGCAGTGTGTCGAATGATGTACTGAATCAAAGCTCACCCGAGACTGTTGCTGCCTTTCTTCCATGGTTCGAGGCGCAACTTGAACTGCGTATTAGTGCGGTCGAGCAAGCAAATACTGATTTGACTGAGTTGGTGATGGATATGTCCGATTCGGTTGCTGGAATTTCTGGTAGGTCGGCTCCGACATCATTAGATCAGGTTGGGTATTGGCTGGAAAATGTGACGGACGATCTGTCGATGGCTTACAAGACGCAAACTAATGCGATGGACGCGTTACACGATACCATGACGCAATCGCTGGCCAAGGGTTTTGCAACCATAGACGGCACACCGCTTGCCGATCCTGAATTTGCCGGATTTTCACCGTCTTTTGGCACGGGTGGGCCGCAGCAGATGACTGGGACGAATGAGCACGTGTTTGAAAAATTCCAAGATCGATCGAACCGCCTGATGACACTAAGCCAAGATTGGCAAGCTTTGCAGTCGCTTCTTGAGTGTGCACCGCTTTCACCCCCTGTCGATTATTACAACTTGACCAGCAAATATGGCAATCGAAAAGATCCTTTTACGAAAAAACCGGATTGGCACGAAGGTGTTGATTTGGGTGCCTGGCCGGGAACGAAAGTGCGTGCTACCGCTCCGGGCGTTGTGACATATGCTGGTCGAAAAGGCGGCTATGGTCGTTTTGTTCTTGTTGATCACGGATGTGGTATCGAGACAGCTTATGGTCATTTGAAAAAAATACATGTTAAAAAAGGCGACGTTGTCGACCACAGACACGTGTTAGGGGCGGTCGGAAGTACCGGTCGATCGACCGGGCCACATGTCCACTACGAAGTACGAATTCAAGGTAAACCAGTCGATCCATATCAATTCATCGAAGCAGGACGTTATGTTTTCAAAGAACAAAAACTCACAGTCGCAGACGCGCAGTGATACGAGGAGTCAAACAGTGAAGTCACCTAATGAAACATTTGCGGTGCTTGCACCCAATTTGGTTGTCTCGGGTAATTTGGTGTCTGAGGGAAATATCCACGTTGACGGGACCGTCGAAGGCGATGTTCAGACTGTGAATTTGACGATTGGCGCGACTGGAGTGGTTAAAGGTCGAGTGTTTGGTCGCGAGGTGAAGATTTCAGGACGCGTGACAGGATCGATTACGGCATGTGAATTGATTCTCGAGGAGACCGCCGTGATTGAGGGGGATATTCATTATCAATCCTTATCAGTCGCTCGTGGTGCTCGCATGAACGGTAATTGCCAATTTTCCGATTCAGAACTCGACATCACTGTTTTGAGTGGTAAAAAACCGGGCGCGAAAACGGAATCTGCTCTCGCTTTCGGGGATGCGGCAATGGAGGCGACTGCGGATAAAAATCCGACGCCACGCAGTCGGACGACCTCATCCGCTCAGTAGTGTGACATGGCACGCGATTCAGTCATAAAAAAGCTCATATCGCCGGATGCGTTATTTCATCGATTCGCTGATTTCTTTCGGGGGTTTTTTCTCGTCTGTTTTGCGTTACTCGCAACGCTTGGACTCACAGGGACTGCTTATTTTTCTGCGCAAGTGGTGATTTCTGATACTCCTTCAGTTCCAATAAAAACTGAACTCAGTGCCTTCAATGCACCAGATATTAATGACTTCGAGCTTTTTTCAGATCGGCTACTCAATGGACAGATTTTATGGCCACAAGTGGCTGTCCCTGTTGATGGAGTTCAGGCAGATTTGACTGCAAAAGAGCGTAAAGCAGTCCAAGCAGGCTCCGCTCTACTGGAATCACTGATCGCAGCGCGTGGTGTGGAAAAAAATGATGACCGTCGTCAGCGTGTTGCTCGATTGATTGAGCACACACATCAACGGTTAAGCTTGCAACCTGGGATTCCCGATATTTCCTTTGCGACTCTATTTTTTGACCACGTCATGGAGGCTTCCTTAAAGCCTGCATTTTTCCCAACCAATACAGCCGTTGCAGGTCAGGCAAGAGAACGTGTCGATCGTTTCTTGTTGGAATACCCACTTCTTCACGTGCAATGGTTTGCAGAACAAGTATCTGAGCGGGCAATCTCAATGGCTCGGGGATCTGATCAAGAAGCGTCAGCGATGGCTGATTACCAACTTGCTCTCGCCGTCTCTGATCAGCAGATGCAGCGTAATGCGGTACTCACGTTAGTATGTTTAGTGATGTTCTCACTCAGCGCTTTACTGTTCTTATTAATCCGAATTGAGCGAAATCAAACGTTGCAGACTCAGTACATGGCCAATCGATATGTCATGTATATGCCGACACCTCAATCGGATCCCTAATGCATCCAGAGCGAGTTGCTAAGTTGAAAGTCGCGAATCAATTGTCTTCCAGGACATCGCAAGCGGATTAAACGCCGCTCTTGTTATATTCAAATCAAACAAGAGCGCGTTGTTTAGACTGCGTTTCCAATTAATGATGCATCTTTTTAACGGACACGACTGGAACTGAGACATCGATTGTTTTGCCAGACTTGAATTTCAGTTTCAAATCAATTGACGTTCCATCTTTTAAAGGTTCAACCAGTCCAATTAGCATGATGTGATAACCACCTGGTTTCATCACCATCGTTTCATCTGCTGCTAAGGCAAATCCACCTTCAACTTCCCGCATGCGCATGACGCCGTTGTCGTGGATGTGTTCGTGCAGTTCAATGATTCTTGCGACTGGGCTCGAGACTTCAATTAAATAGTCGTCATCCACCGACCGAATGTCACCATAGGCACCTGAGTTTTTCATTTGCCCGATGCTTGCGCGCGCCCGAAAATTTGTCAGCGTAATGCCATCTACCGTGATGGTTTCGAAATGACTTGGTTGATGGGAGTGCTTCTGATGTTCATGGTGATTCATGGCAGCGGAATGCATTGCGAATGTGGCCATCATGAGGCCAAAAATCATTTGTTTCATGTTTGTCTCCTGAGATATTAGTACGAAAAATCTGGGGCTAGGAGATGACAGGTGGGCCTCTTGGGTAGTGGCCATGCGGCACTCGCTTCACATGAAGTTGATGAGGTTGATGGGATCTTTTGCCTGATTTGGCAGAAGAGTATTGATCGAGAGCATGACTTGGATTGGCTCCAAGCTGAAGTATTGAAAAAGAACAAAGGTCGTCTGCTAAATCGGAATCTTGATCGGCGGTATCCGCGTTATTGGTGGTTGTGCACAGAACGAGTTGAATTGAGCCGTCGAGGCTGACGTCTGGCATGTAGCCCTGGGGTACGACGGCGCCAGCCATGAATAGCCCGAGCCAAATGGCTACGACATAGCGTGTGATCCACACCTTTTTTGGATTGTTACTTCGTCCAATCATCATCAGAAGTTTAAGTGCTTATGTTCGATTCAGGCAATGGATTAGGGTTGATAAGCGGCATTGTCGAGCCATCCCAAGAAACCGCCCTGCATGACAACTACGTTATCAAAACCGGCAACACGCAGCGCAAATGCTGCTTGAGCGGATAGCGAGCCTGTGTTGCAAAATACAATCACTTTGCGATCGGTTGGTATCTCATCCATGCGGTCGAGTACTTGTCGCCACTCAATGTGAACGGCCCCAGGGATTGTTTGTTTTTCAAATTGCTCGGCGTCTCGCGTGTCGATGAACGTTACTGCATCAAATACAGATTGATCGATTTGTTGAGGCAATATGATTCCGGATTCATATTCCTGGAACATTAAATATTCTGCCATTGCCTCGATTGCATCTTCGTTCGCCAAGCTTATCGCTGGGGCCGTCAATCCGACTGTTAGGATGAGTGAATAAATGATTCGCATACTTGATCCTTAGTTAATCGCACTTTGAATTTGATGTCGTCGATATTCATACGTTAAAGAGAGAAGACATATCAGTCCAATTGGGAACGCGATCCAGTTCATGGTTTCCCAACCAATGAACTCATAGGCTACCCCCGAACTTAAGCTTCCAACTGCGACTGAGCTAAACAAGATTGTGTCATTCAGACCTTGAGCTGTGTGCTTCTCATGAGCCTCATATGTTTCTGTCAAAAGCGCTGTTGCGCCAATGAAACCAAAATTCCAACCGAGACCTAATAGAACGAGTGCGATGTAAAAATGCTGTATTGAGACACCGTTTAAGGCGACTACTGAACAAGTCATTAGTATGATTAAGCCACTGGCAATGATTGGAATTTTTCCAAAGCGGCTGATTAGCTTTCCTGTGAATAGACTCGGAACAAACATCGCAAGGACATGCCATTGGATTCCAAGTGCAGCATCGGAGACATCGAATCCACAGCCAACCATTGCAAGCGGTGCAGCGGTCATGACAAACGCCATCAATGCATAACTACTGGTTCCGCAAAGAACAGCAGTAACGAAGGTTGGATCACGCATGAATTCCTTTTTTGATCGCCCGTCTGTCCGTGTGATTGCCTGTCTCTCTGGAGCTTGTTTTGGAAGCTGTGTCATCACAAAAAGACTGATTACAAAAAGGATCGCGCCACTAAAAAATGCGCCTGCAAACGGCACGGGATAAAATAAATCCTTGTTATGAAGTACTAACTGTGGGCCCACGACTGCGGCCGCGATCCCTCCAATTAAGACTCTCGAGATCGCTTGTGATTTGAGAGAATCGTCTACGAAATCTGAGGCGGCGAATCTGTATTGCTGAACGAAGCTGTTGGCTCCGCCGGCGAGGATTAAGCCAATGCAAAACCATACAAACTGATGATTCAAAATGGCTAGACCTGCAATCGTAATTCCAGAGAATCCAAGGATCGCTCCCGCCATAAAACCCTGTTGCCTACCAATTCGGAACATCAGTAGTGATGCAGGACCTGCCATTAACGCAACACCCACGTTAAAACCACTCACCGGCAGTGTCGCAAGCGCTTTATCTTCAGCTAAAAGGTATGCGCCCGCCAGTCCACCAAGGGAAATGACAATCGGTGCGACCGACGCGTTAATTGCGCTCAATAGCGCATAGAGATTTGCTATTGCGAGCGTATTAGTGGGAAATTTCATGAGGGCGCGTTGTGCTCTAATACGATGTTGAAATGCTTGAAGTGCACTAGCATAAACCCCAATTACAACAAATAATACAAGCGAGTACCCCATGCCAACACTAGACGAAATTGGGTCTTATCGAATCCGACCTAATCCGAGCGATCCCAAATTATCCAGGCTGATTCAGGGCGTTGATCAATACGGTCATTTCACTGAAACATCAGTTATTGAAGAGCGGCCGTTGACGATCTACTTGAATTCTCAAGAAATCGTTACAGCCATGACGATTGGTGACTATCCCGAGTATCTTGCAGTTGGTTTTCTCAAAAATCAGGGGATGTTGAAGTCAGATGATGTTATTGAGATGGTCGAATATGACGAGGAGCTGGATGTCGTCGTCGTTCGAACAGCCCATGAATCCAACTATGAAGAGAAATTGAGTAAAAAGACCCGTACCTCGGGATGCGCAGTGGGAACCGTTTTTGGCGATATGATGGAGGGCGTTGATCAAGTTCAGTTGGCGCCCACTCCTGTCCATACATCGTGGATCTATCAGTTAAGTCACATGATCAATCGAACTCCAAGCTTATACCTCGAAACAGGCGCGATTCACGGTACTGTGCTGTGTGAACGAGACGAGCCGTTGGTCTACATGGAAGATGTGGGTCGTCATAATGCAGTGGATAAGATTTCAGGTTGGATGCACCTCGAAGAGGAGTCAGCTGACAACAAAATAATGTACACCACCGGTCGTCTGACATCTGAAATGGTCATAAAAACGGCTCTGATGGGTATTCCAGTACTTGTCAGCCGATCAGGATTTACGGCGTGGGGAGTAGATATTGCAAAGCAGGTCGGGTTGACGCTGATCGGTCGCATGCGCGGACGTAAATTTGTTTGCTTAAGCGGCGATGATCGGTTGGTTTACGATACAGATCCTGATTCGGTGCCTGAAGAAGATAAGAAGCATCGCAGAAAGAGCGCATCAGATGAATGAGCGCGTCCTAGGTGCTGTTCTCGCTGGAGGACTCGCAACGCGGATGGGAGGGGCCGATAAGGGGCTTTTACCGCTTGGTGAACACACGATTTTGGATCAAGTTCTGAATCGACTGAGTCCTCAAGTCGACGCAATCGTGATTAATGCAAATGGCAATCCAGAACGCTTTTTGGAATTTGGACTACCTTGCGTGGCCGACTCCATTGACGGCTTTTTAGGGCCTTTAGCGGGTGTTCTCTCCGCACTCGAGTATGCGCGTCAGCATGATTTTGAGTGGGTCGCGTCAGTCGCTGCTGACACACCATTTTTTCCAATTCACTTTGTGTCTGAAGTTCGAGAGAAAGCGTTGGAGCAGAGAGCACCTGTTGTTCTCGCATCGAGTTTTGATTTTGAAAAATCAAAATGGATGCGGCATCCGACATTTGGGATTTGGCATGTTTCACTTGAGGATAATCTTCGTCAAGCACTGCAGGATGGGATACGAAAAATTGTGATGTGGACCGATTCGGTCGGTGGTTCTGAAGTTCAATTTTTTCACGAATCTAACGCGCTTGATCCATTTTTTAATGTGAATACGCCGGAAGAGCTAGCGATTGCTCAACAAGGAATCCAATGATTAATACTCCAGTATTCGGTGTTGTTGGGTGGAAAAACTCTGGGAAAACGACGCTGACAGAACGATTGGTTTCTGAATTTACGAACCGAGGTCTCAAAGTTTCGATGGTAAAGCACACGCATCACAATGTGGATGTCGATCGGTCAGGAACAGATAGCTATCGTCACCGCGCAGCGGGCGCGCAGGAAGTGATGTTGGCGGGTGGTTCACGGTTTGCTTTGATGCACGAGTATCGTGATCGGTCTGAATTTGAGCTCGATGAATTGCTCAGTCGCATGTCTGCCTGTGATTTGATTTTAGTCGAAGGCTTTAAAAAAACGCCCATTCCGAAACTTGAAGTGCATCGAAAAGAGCGAGAGCTCGATTTATTATCAGAAAGTGATCCATCAATTGTCGCTGTTGCTGCTGACTGTGACCTAGCGGATCTTGATATCCCATTATTTGATCTCAACGATATTAGCCTGATCGCTGATTATATTTGGAACTACGTAAATGCCTGATATTCAACCACCACCACTTCGTAACGATTGTTTTGCACTGCCACCGGGTGTGGATTGGACTCCTGTTGAGGAGGCAAAGCGTTTACTGCAACAGGCATTGTCGGGAGTTGTCAGCGGAGGTCACTCAGTGCCTGTTGAAGATGCATGTGACCGTATCCTATCGAAAGATATTGGTGCTGTTCGTTCCAATCCACCTGGCTCGAATTCAGCAGTTGATGGGTATGGTTTTGCAGGCCCCATTGGTGAAGGTCCACAAATCATGAATTTGTGTGAAGGTCGAGCGGCTGCCGGCGTTCCATTTCCTGGACGAGTAGATGGTGGGGAAGCAGTGCGCATCCTGACTGGTGCGATCCTCCCTGAGGGTGTTGATACTGTTGTCTTGGAAGAAGACTGCACAATCGAAACGAATCGTATCGCTTTTAATGGGCCATTGAAGCAATGGTCGAATACCCGTGAAGCTGGTGAGGATGTGGTTATCGGCACACCGATTTTTAAAGCGGGTCGACGACTGTCAGCAACTGATTTATCGCTCTTGGCATCAGCCGGTGTTGCGGAGGTTGAGGTGTTTGCGCGGTTGCGAGTTGGGGTCTTGTCGACTGGTGATGAGCTCAGAGTTCCGGGTCAATCAGCTGATTATTGGCAGATTTATGATGCGAATCGATTGATGTTGTTATCGATGATCCGGGACCTTGGTTTTGAGGCAGTCGACCTCGGTTTGGTAGAGGATTCTCGTGACACAGTGCGCGAGACACTGAATCAAGGTGCTAGTGGGTGCGATCTCATAATTACCTCTGGAGGTGCTTCAGCTGGGGACGAAGATCACATATCCGCTATTCTTAAGTCTGAAGGGCAATTGACCAGTTGGCGAATCGCACTGAAGCCGGGCCGTCCGCTCGCACTTGGGGTTTGGAATGACACGCCAGTGATTGGGTTGCCGGGTAATCCTGTTGCTGCGTGGGTTTGCACCATGGTCTTTGGACGACCTGCGATGGAAGTGTTAGCAGGCGGTATCTGGCGAGAACCTCGCGGTTACGAGGTCGTTGCCGATTTCAAAAAAAATAAACGTCGTGGGCGTTCCGAATACCTGCGGGCGCGCATTAATGCTGATGGTCGAGTCGAGGTATTCCCATCGGAAGGCTCCGGACGAATTTCGAGCATCAGTTGGTCGGATGGTCTCGTGGAAATTGGCTTCGAAGAGGAGTTAATCGAACCAGGTTCTGTCGTTCGATACATCCCATATGCTGAATTTCTTCGACCTTCTCAGTCAACAGACCCGTGAACAGCGAACGCCTCAAGTGACGCGTTTTGAGGATTATTGAATCGGAATGATTCGTGAACACCTGTTTCGTTGAGTGTTCGACTCACCATCAATAACGTGTTGTCATCATGGTCATCACACATGCTTTGCATATGATCTAGCTCGTCTTTGGCCACGGGGTATGCAGCCTCAAGATTGGGTGCGCCGTAGTGGTCTACAAAATGTTGTGCAAGCTTCTGCGTGAGTGATTCGAGCTCGATTTCTGTAATCGATGTAACTGCCACAAAGGTTGCACGCCCAAACGTCTCGATTGATAACCAGCCATTGGCAAAAGCTTGTCTGGGCTTTCCGGTTAGATCATTGTCTTGCCAGTTTGAAAATTCAAAGCCGCCACTGATGGCCCATTCCCCCGCATTGGCGGCTTGTTCAAATACATTATCGTCGGATTCATCAAGTCGAATTGTTCGTGCTAATTTCATGGCGTCATCTCGTCAATTAAGTGATGAACGCTTGTGAGTCCATCGCGTTTGAGTAAGAGACTTCCCTGTCCATCGATTCCGACAAATGTTCCTTCGCTTGGATACTGAATGTCCGAACCGATTGAGTCGCATTTGGCTCTCCAGTGATCTTGGATTGCTTGATATCCTGAATCCTCAAAGGAATTGAGCCAAACCAGTGAGTGCCGAGACCAGCTCTCAATGACTTGAGGAACAGTCAATTCGACACATCCCTCTTCATGCAGCCATGTCTGCGATGGATCTGATCCAGGCTCAATGGTATCCGGTCTTACAAACGGGAGGGTGAGACCAATGACCAGCCAATCCGGTATCTCGTCTCCATTGTTCGTCGAGGCCTTTAAACGCATGTCTCCACATCGGGCGGCATTGATTTTAAAGTGGCAGGGCCACACAAAATGCACCGCGAGCTCGGGTGGACCGAGCGCACCGAGACTGTCTGCGAGAGACAGCATCAATGCGTGGATCACTGATACACTCTCGTTTAGAGACAATTCTGGTGCAAGCGTGATTGCGGCACGCAGTGTTTCTGAGTCTTCAGCGTAAAACACGGTGCCGGGATCACATCCGAGCATCGATGCACTCACGGCTTTGATGAATGGATCGACATCCTTAGCGACCTTCTCCCCCGTCAACAACGGTGGAAACGTTGGGTCGGTGATCACATCGTCATAAATCACTTGAGAACTTCACTTGCGATGAGCTGATCGGCGATGTCTAAAAATGCTTTGGCCTGCGGACTCGTTGGTTTAGAAACAACCATCGGAACGCCGCCATCAGATGCCACACGAATTGATAAGTCGAGTGGGATTTCTCCCAAAAATGGCATTCCCTGTTTTTCTGCTTCCGCTTTAGCGCCACCGTTTCCGAATGGATGGTGTTCTTTGCCACAACCATCGCAGACGAATGATGCCATATTCTCGACAAATCCGAGTAAAGGAACGTCCATCCGTTTAAACATATCGATGCCTTTTTTCGCATCGAGTAGTGCGATGTCTTGTGGTGTTGACACAATGACGGCGCCGGTCACATTAACCTTTTGGCTCAGAGTCATCTGCACGTCTCCAGTTCCTGGAGGAAGGTCGACCAAGAGAACGTCAAGTTGTCCCCATTGCACCTGACCTAGCATCTGCTGCAGTGCGCCCATGAGCATTGGTCCGCGCCATATCAGCGCCTCGTCATCTGGCATCATTAAACCGAGTGACATCACGGTAACGCCATGGTTGCGAAGAGGAAGGATTGTCTGTCCGTCCGGACTCGAGGGCCGGCCACTGACACCAAGCATTCGCGGTTGGCTCGGACCGTAAACGTCGGCATCAAGAAGTCCGACCTTTAATCCGCGCATGGCAAGAGCGACGGCAAGGTTGGCTGAAACAGTGGACTTACCGACTCCGCCCTTACCGGAGGCAACGGCAACAATATGCTTTACTCCAGCGACCTCGAGCGGTGGTTGAGTTTCTTTTTTTGCGGCTTGACCGCCGCCATCAGTTGCAATTACGCCGGCATCTTTAAATTGGGAATTACTCACTCAGATATCCTATCTTATCGTTATGGAAGGTCTATTGTGCCTTTGACTTCATGGTTTAAGTCAATCTCTTTGCAGGTGAGCGTTACGGTTAAATCAATACTCGATAAGTCACTGCTTGATTCAATTGCGCGCACGGCTTCTTCGATTTTTTGTTGCGACGTGACGCCGACTGATTTTAGAAACTTGCGCATAGAAAGGTTAAAGTTATCTTCGCTCATGGCTTTCTCCTGTGTCATGATGCTGGTGACTTGTCTCATTGGTACGAGGTGGTGTCAGTTGATAAGAAAAACAATAAAACACATTTTCGCGGGACTCTTGACTGCAATGCTTGCTTGGCAGACCAATGCGTCTGAGCTGAGCTTTTCGCATGAAAAGGCGATTCCAGCCGAACTCATCCAGTACGTTCTTCCCCGTTTTTCGCTGAAAACGCGCATCCGATTCGATCGGGTTGAGGCATCGGGTGATATTCAGTTTGTAACGGCGCCAGTCAATAACAGTGTTCAGATTTTGGAGCTTGCATCGGGCGAAGTCGTGTACGTAACGGCGACCCACAATGCCGTTGAGCACCAAGCATATACGCGGTTTGTGGATTGGCTTCTGAGTGAACCAGGTCGTGCGACGATCGCAGACTTTCGGTTGGATGGTGAGCAGTTTGCGTTCCCTGTTGAGGCGGCTGAAGTAGTGGAAACTGCAGTCGTCATTGTTGGAAATGTCGACACTGGAAAAGAATTGTCTTTGAGCCACTGTCGGCGTTGCCACAAGGTAGATCGAGCCGACAAGTATTCGGGAATTGGGAACGCTCCCTCTTTCCATGCAATGCGCTCGTTTGACGACTGGTACATTCGGTTTTCGACTTTCTACACCGTCTCGCCGCACAAGGCACTGATCTCTGTCAAAGGGTCTGGTATTCAGAAAGATCGGGAACTCATTACCATCGCGCCGATCGACCTTGAGATGAGTGACATCAACGATATCGTCGCTTTCGTTAATTCGTTGACGCCGCTCGATTTGGGAAAACCGATTCAATTCAATCCCTAACTATCTAAGTAGTCATCAGTGGTTCGTACCCGTGGACGATCAGGTCCGCGTAATGGCGCGTTTTCGTCATGGTACTGGGCGTTAATTCGGCAGTCGTCGCACATCTTCACCAATTTTGTGTTGTCAGAATTGGTGTACATCCAATGATTACCTTCAAGCTTCTCAATGATTCGCTCGATGGTTGATTTGACTCCAAAGGGACGCCCACACTCGATGCATTCAAACGGATCCTCTCCGTGCAACGAGACTTGCTCGAGAGTTTGTTTTCCGAAACTCAGTTGCGGCTTCAGTGTGATGGCCTGCTCTGGACAGGTGTTTGCACAAAGGCCGCATTGCACACAGGCATTTTCGACAATGTTTATTTCAGGTCGATCCGACCGATCATTGAGTGCACCGGTCGGGCATTGTGAGACACACGCCAGGCACAGGGTGCATTTATCCGAATTGACTTCAATCATGCCGTAGGGATCACCTGGCTCTAGGGCAATCGAAAGAGGGGTTTCTCCGTCATGCTCAACAAATGCAGCCATTGCCTGCTTGGCGACTTCTCTCCGCCCTCCAAGCAGTGCAACCTGATTGTGTTTTAATGCTGGCATGCGCGTTCCGTAGAGCGCAGTCTCGAGGGTTTCGATATCGCTCGCGTCGATGACCCGAACGCGTTTCGGATCGACTCTGGATGCAGCGAGAAGGCGGTGCGTAAGCGCAGACTGGTTTGCAATGGCTGTTTTCGCGGTTCGCGGAGATTTGAGAATGAGAGCCTCGGTCGCTCCTGCTGCAAGCGTTGCCAATAACTCGGCATGACCAATGAGCTCAACGTTATCCACTTCGTATGGAATGACATCAGCAGGTAGGCCTTGACTGAATCGAGCAGCCTCAGCGATGAGAGTGCGACCGAAAGTCCGGTCAACAAATAGGATCCGAGGTGTACTGTCTGCATGTTCGGAGAATGTTTCAATCAGAGTTTTAATGCGCTGCACCAAAAATTCAAATGGTGGATCATCGTAAAGAATGGCGCCAGTCGGGCAAACCGACGCACAACCACCGCATCCGCCGCACATATCAGGATCAACATAAACGCCGTCACCATTGGATCGGATGGCTTCTGCTCCACAAGTGTCGACGCAACGTGTACACCCTATTTTCTGTGAACGCGAATGCGCACAAATCGATCCTTCGTATTTGACATACAGTGGTTTTTCGAACGAGCCAACGAGTGCTTTGGCTTTCGCACCTAATACCGTGAGTTGTAAAGGATCTGTGTTTGGGGCTCGGAGGTAACCGTCTCGGGTTGCTTCAGCAGCCAGTAGAGACTTTTCGGAGACTAAGTCGATCACGATGTCACAGCTGGACGCCGCTGTTGGTCGTTCATCGCTGAATCGTGTTGCCCCACGACCGGTCGCAATCAGTGTCGAAAATTGACTAAACGTGACTTCGAATGCGCCAAGTCCACCTGTAACCGATTGAATTTGACCGACTGCAAGATCGAAATTCTTCGATGGACTCACATTGGATGGTCGAGTTTCTAAAACACAAGTAACCGCTAGCTCTTCGCCAAGTGAGTCAGCAAATGTGAGGACGGATGCATCTTTTGCGATGATTAGGCAAGTGCCTGCAGAGTTGATTTCACGCGCTTTCGTTCCGGGTCGCTGTAAGCTCGCATCAGCGATCAGTGCCAACTGTTTTGCTTCAACTTCTTTAGCGTTTTCATCGTGTCCCGTCCATCCGGCACGATCGCGTAAATCGATCAGATCGAGTGATGCTTGCAGTGCATTCTCAGCTTGCAATTCTTCGATTAATTGTTCGAAAACTTGGGCTTGCTGTTCGCAAGCAAAAACCACTTGATCGCGTTGTGTCAAAGCGGCAACGGCGACGTCAAGATCACTACCGCACAGTTGATCCGTACAAATCACGTCATCGAAACCTTGGTTTTTGAACGAGTCCGGGTCGTACCTTAGGGATTTATCGCAACTACATAAAATAAGGGTTTTATTGGTTTTCATATCTGTGGGGCTGTTTTTTTCTTTTGTTGTCGCTATAGAGTACCCTCACTAAGGGCAAAAACTACAAAAAGAAGACCTCAAGGTGAAAAATCGTGAGTAATCCCAAACCAACGATCGATCAGTCAGACTTATTTGCAGCGCGGATGATCACGATGCCTGTCGGGATCGTTGTCAGCCGACAGCCCGGAGTGACGCGCTGGGCGACAGAAATATGGAAGCCATGGGGATTGCTCCCAGGTGCCGATAACGCGCATTGGGCAGAGCTTCGCTCGGAAGGGAACGTAACCCTCTATCACGCACGAACATTACCACTCCAGCTTTACCGATCGGACGTCGAGGCTTACCGCGTCGCGTTATCGATGGAAGTACCGTCGGCTTTTGTCATTATGGATGAAGATGAGTCTGGCGAGAGCCCAGGAGGGTGGTATGTGTCAGATGTCACTTTGTCACCATATGAAGCCCAGGACCTTTTAGACAGTGGATTCAGTTTAGTAGAGGCGGTACCTATTCCACCGATTGTAGCGAGTTGGGCCCAGCAGTTTGTTGATCATCACTTTGTGGAAGAGCCCTTTAAGAAGCGAAAGCGCGATCGCTTTGACTTGGAGCAGGTCGATGAAGGGATTGGAGATGTGCGGGTGAGTCAGGGTAATGACGTGTATTTGTCACCTGCATCGTTGCGTAAGAGGAAAAAGCATTGAGCGAAGAGAAAGGCTTTTTATCGCGATGGTCGGATCGCAAACTCAAGGTTGAAGAGGCTGCGGAATTGGAATCTGTGATTGAGAAAGCAGAGCCTGAAGAGACGTCCAATGATGAATTTGAAGGCAAAACAGATGACGAAATCATCTCAATATTGGAGCTTCCTGAACCAGAAACGTTGAAGCTTGGCGATACAGTTGAAAAATTCATGGATGGACGGGTTCCCGAGCGAATCCGCGCGCGTGCGCTCAGGGCGTTTTGGAAAACCAACCCTGTGCTCGCCAATATCGATGGTCTCGATGAGTATTGCGAAGATTACACAGACGCCGTGATGGTAATCGAAAACCTGCAGACTGTTTATGAGGTTGGTAAAGGGTATGCGAGCCAAGCATTGGATGCCCTCGAGGCATTAGCGGACGATGAGTCGTCGGAAGCAGCTCAGCCCGCTGTCGCGAGTGTAGACGCGACGATCGCTTTAAATGAGTCAATTGCTGAGCAAGAAGTTATAACCGACGAGGCGCGTTCTGGGATGGTTCCAACATCAGTCGAACAACACAATGGCGAGGTCGCAACTGGAACCGCAGACCAGTTGCATTTAGAGCAGGAGGCGAACTCTGCGCCGCTGAGGCGGCCGGCTCGAATGCAGTTCCGATAATCCAATTGCAAATTCAGAAAAAAGGGGTACGATCCAATGTTACGGAATATTACAACGCCAAGGATTGGCCGCTCAGTATCGAATACGAGTGAAAAATAAATGACCGTAGATGCAACAGTTGAAATGAGTAACACGCCAGTTGCGCCTGAAGATCAGGTGCGGGCGGATGTATATGCGCTTCTCGGAAATCTTCTTTTACAGATTCCCAGTCAAACAACTCTTAATCAATTATCCGGTCTCGAAGGCGGCTCTGGCGACGTTGGCGCCGCTGTCAACGCGTTAGCGCAAATCGCAAAATCAATGAATCCAGGCTCAGTCGAGCGTGAATACAACGTATTGTTCATCGGGGTAGGTCGCGGTGAGGTCTTGCCCTATGCCAGTTATTACCTGACTGGTTTTCTTCACGAAAAACCACTCGCTGATCTTCGATCGAAGATGCGTGAGCTCGGTATGCAACGAAAGGAAGGGGTTGCCGAACCTGAAGATCATTTAGGCGCTCTTTGCGAAATGATGGCCGGAATGATTACCGGTTCTTTTGGTCAACCGATGTCGCTCCAGACCCAAAAAGAATTTTTCAATGCGCATATCGCTCCTTGGGCGGCGCATTGTTTTAGTGATCTCGAAAAAGCGGAAAGTGCCGTGCTTTACGGCCCAGTTGGTTCCCTAGGCCAACTATTTATGGGTATTGAGCAGGAATCTTTTCGTTTCGAGTAAGCCGAAAGGCAAAAAGACGTGTGAAAGCACAACAAGGAGATGTTCATGACTGAACAGAAAACAACACAGGCAGGGCGCCGTGGCTTTTTGAAACTCGTAACGACTGGGTTGCCGGTTGCAGCAGTAGCTGCAGCAGCGGGAACGCAAGCGATTGCAAGTTCGGAAGTGGAAGTACGTCAAAGTAGTGGCCTTCGTAAGAATGCTCATTACAAAAAGTACCTCGAAACAACACGGTTCTAATAACAATCGAATGACGTCAGGTTGCGATAGGCCCTGGTAAGTCATTCACAGAAATCCTGAGGAGGATTTTCATGTTAAGGAAAAAGGCGAATGGGGTAGCAGTTGGCTCCCAAGTGTCATCCTTACTGAAAAACGTGGCCTCTCACAAAATGGACCGCCGGACGTTCTTGCGTTCGACTGGTTTGGCAGTGGGTGGATTAGCTGCGTTTTCGATGACGCCACGTTCGGTAGAGGCGGCCGCTTCTGCATCGAGCGATGCGAAAACAGAAATTAAGAAAAGCGTTTGTACGCATTGTTCAGTGGGCTGTACGGTCCAGGCTGAAGTGCGTGATGGTGTATGGGTCGGACAGGAGCCCGGTTGGGATTCTCCGTTCAACCTTGGATCACACTGTGCAAAAGGGTCTGCGGTTCGCGAACTCGGCCATGGTGAGAGACGCCTGAAGTATCCAATGAAGTTGGTTAATGGCACTTACACGCGTATTTCGTGGGAGCAGGCCATCAACGAGATTGGCGATCAGATGCTCAAGATCCGCGAAGAAAGCGGTCCAGATAGTGTGTATTGGCTCGGATCTGCGAAGACAAACAACGAACAATCGTACTTGTATCGTAAGTTTGCTGCGTATTGGGGAACCAATAACGTGGACCACCAAGCACGTATTTGTCACTCAACGACTGTAGCCGGTGTCGCAAACACATGGGGCTATGGCGCGATGACCAACTCGTATAACGACATCCACAAGTCGAAAGCGATCTTTTTGATTGGTGGTAACCCTGCAGAAGCGCACCCTGTGTCTTTGCAGCACATCATGAAAGCGAAAGAGCAAAATAACGCTCCTGTTATCGTTTGTGACCCACGGTTTACACGGACTGCAGCGCATGCAGATGAGTACGTTCGTTTCCGTCCAGGCACAGACGTTGCGCTTATCTGGGGTATTTTGTGGCACATCTTCGAAAACGGCTGGGAAGACAAAGAGTTCATCCGCACGCGTGTTTGGGGTATGGATGACATCAAAACTGAAGTTGCAAAGTGGACGCCAGAAGAAGTCGAGCGTGTTACTGGAACTCCAGGGTCTCAGTTAGAGCGTGTTGCACGGACACTGGCGAATAACCGACCAGGTACTGTGATTTGGTGTATGGGTGGTACTCAGCACACCAACGGTAACAACAATACGCGCGCTTACTGTATTTTGCAGTTGGCACTTGGAAATATGGGCGCTTCAGGCGGCGGTACGAATATCTTCCGCGGCCACTGTAATGTACAGGGTGCGACCGATTTGGGCGTATTGGCCAATACACTCCCAGGCTACTATGGTCTGAAGCCAGGTTCATGGGCTCACTGGGCTCGTGTTTGGGAAGAAGATCTGGATTGGTTGAAGGGTCGCTTCGCGACAATGAAGACCAAAGACGGTAAGACAAAGGCCATGATGAACGAGACTGGTATTCCAGTATCTCGCTGGATTGATGGCGTGTTGGAAGCCAAAGAAAATCTTGGTCAGCCGAACAATACCCGTGCCATGGTTCTTTGGGGCCACGCACCGAACTCGCAGACTCGTCAGGTTGATATGAAGACTGCGATGGAAAAACTCGACATGTTGGTCGTCGTTGATCCACATCCAACAGTGTCTGCAGTACTCCATGATCGGAAAGACGGTGTTTACTTGTTGCCGACGACGACTCAGTTCGAGACGTATGGTTCGGTTACTGCATCAAACCGTTCAATTCAATGGCGTGAAAAGGTCGTCGACCCATTGTTCGAGTCGAAGCCAGATCACGTAATCATGAAGTTGTTTGCCGACAAGTTCGGGTTCTCGGACCGGTTGTTCCGCAATATCAAGGTCAATGGCGACGAGCCGTTAATCGAAGATATCACGCGCGAATTCAACCGAGGTATGTGGACGATTGGTTATACCGGTCAGTCACCTGAGCGGATCCGAGCGCATATGGCAAACCAGCACACGTTCGACAAGACAACGCTTCAAGCGATTGGTGGTCCATGTGATGGTGATTACTACGGTATGCCATGGCCAGCATGGGGTACACCTGAGATGAAGCACCCAGGTACGCCGAATCTGTATGACATGTCGAAGCCAGTATCGAAAGGTGGTTTGACCTTCCGTGCACGTTTTGGTGTCGAAAGAGACGGTGAAAACCTCTTGGCCGAAGGTGTTTACTCACAGGGCTCTGAGATCAAAGACGGCTATCCTGAATTCACAATGCAAATGCTGATGGATTTGGGTTGGGATAAGGATCTGACTGCCGATGAGCGTGCTGCGATTGATAAGGTCGCAGGTGCGAAGACGAACTGGAAGACTGACCTTTCGGGTGGTATCCAGCGCGTTGCAATTAAGCATGAGTGTGCGCCATTTGGTAATGCGAAAGCACGTTGTGTGGTTTGGAACTTCCCAGATCCAGTGCCATTGCACCGTGAGCCGCTGTATACCAACCGTCGCGATCTCGTGAAGGATTATCCAACCTACGAAGACCGTTTCGCGTATCGACTGCCGACATTGTATGAGTCGATCCAGAAGAACGACTTCTCGAAGGACTTCCCGATGATCCTGACCTCAGGCCGCTTGGTTGAATATGAGGGCGGTGGTGATGAAACACGTTCGAACCCATGGCTTGCTGAATTGCAGCAGCAAATGTTCGTCGAAGTTCATCCACGTGACGCGAATAACCTCGGTCTCCGTGATGGCGACATGGTCTGGGTTGAGGGACCAGAGGGCGGTAAGGTGAAAGTCCAAGCCATGGTGACAGAGCGTGTCGGTGTGGGCGTTGCATTTATGCCGTTCCACTTTGGCGGAATGTTCCAAGGTGAAGATCTTCGTGCCAAGTATCCAGATGGAGCAGATCCATATGTACTTGGGGAATCAGCAAACACGGTATGTACATACGGTTATGACTCGGTCACGCAAATGCAAGAATCGAAGACAACCCTATGTCGCATCATGCCAGCCTAAGGAGGATAGATTATGTCATTAGGTGGAAAGGCGAGAGCCAAGTTCCTATGCGACTCCGAGCGCTGCATTGAATGTAACGCTTGTGTCACTGCGTGTAAGAACGAAAACGAGGTGCCTTGGGGTATCAACCGTCGTCGCGTGGTAACCATCAACGATGGTAAGCCAGGTGAGCGGTCAATCTCTGTGGCGTGTATGCACTGTTCGGATGCGCCTTGTATGGCGGTCTGCCCGGTTGACTGTTTTTACCAAACAGACGATGGGGTCGTTTTGCACTCGAAAGATCTTTGTATCGGTTGTGGATATTGCTTCTATGCATGCCCATTCGGTGCACCGCAGTTCCCGCAAGCGGGTAACTTCGGATCACGAGGCAAAATGGATAAGTGCACATTCTGTGCAGGTGGTCCTGAAGAGGACAACTCGCAGGCAGAATTCCAGAAGTACGGTAGCAACCGTATCGCGGAAGGTAAGTTGCCTGCATGTGCCGAGCAGTGTGCGACCAAAGCACTTTTGGCCGGCGACGGTGACGATGTTGCAGCGATTTATCGTGAGCGCGTCGTAACACGTGGCTTCGGTTCAGGTGCTTGGGGCTGGGGAACCGCTTACGAGAAGAAAGGCGGCTAACAGCCAAATGGAAAGGCGGGGGTCTCCCCGCCTCTCTGTTTTATTGACTCAACAACATTTCCTGAGGTCGTCATGAATTTACAGGTAATCGGTGCGTGTTTGATCGCACTATTGACGTTTGCTGTGACCCCGGCTTATTCCCAAGACGAAGGTCAACGTGCATCGACAGGCGGAGCGCAGACGCTAGAGGATATTCTTGCGCGACAAAAAGGACTTCAAGTCGACGAATCATTTCGTCGCGATAATTTAGGTAATCCAGATAACGCACAACCAATATCTGGAAATTTAGGATCCCTTGGTGGTGTCTCGAATTCAGATATTTATCGCGGAATTCGTTATTCAGAGACCGAGATCAAGGTGTCTAATAACAGCCACGCGTCTGAAATTTTGGTTCAAGATGGTGGTATGTCGTGGTTACTGACCCGCGAAGGAAATATTCGTGCTTACGCTGGATTTGGAATCGGTGGGATCATTGTTGCCTTAGCTGTCTTTTATTTCGCGCGTGGCCGGATGACCATCGAGGGTGGCCCATCGGGTCAAACGATTGAGCGCTTTAAAGCGTTTGAGCGATTTGGACATTGGTGTCTCGCAGGCTCATTTATTATGTTGGCGTGCACGGGGCTTCTACTTTTATTCGGCCGTTCTGTAATCATTCCGGTGTTTGGGCATGAAGCTAATTCGGCGATTGCGACGTTCTCAATCTGGGTACACAACAATATCGCTTGGGTCTTTATGGCCGCGTTGGTTGCGATCTTCTTTATGTGGGTTGCGCACAATATACCGAACAAACTCGATCTTGAATGGTTCGCAAAAGGTGGTGGAATTATCGGTAACGCCCATCCGTCTGCCAAAAAATTCAATGGCGGTCAAAAGCTCATTTTCTGGATGACGATCGTACTGGGTGCATCGGTATCGATGTCCGGGTTGTCATTACTATTCCCATTTGAGCTACCGATGTTTGCAAAAACATTCGGGATCATTAATTCGGTCACGGGGATGGGTCTTCCAACTGAATTACTGCCTCACGAAGAAATGCAGCTCGCACATTTATGGCATGCCATCGTGGCCATTACAATGATCATTGCCATTGTTGCGCATATCTATATCGGCAGCGTCGGTATGGAGGGTGCATTTGATGCAATGGGTAACGGCCAAGTTGATCTTGAGTGGGCGCGTCAACACCACGACTTATGGGTCGAGGAAGAAGAGGCCAAAGGTACACCTATTCACCAGGCAGGAGATACTCGATGAAAACCATGATCGCTGCTTTTGCATTTACAATCGCAATGTCATTTGGTGCTTATTTCGTGCTCGACGGGCTTGGCTTCTCGTCTGCTGAAGTTCAGTCGGCTCCCTCTGTCCGACTTGACTAGTGCACACAAAGTGGACCTGGAGATCAATGTGATTGGTCTCCGGTGTCCCTTACCCGTATTAAAATTAAAAAAAAGGATCGAGCCGTTGCAGCCGGGCTCTGTGGTGAAATTGCTTACAAGTGATCCAACCACACTGAAAGACGTGCCTGCATACTGCGAATTGGCCGGGCATCACTTGCTCTCGTCGGATTCCAATTCTGCACGACATCAATTTGTCATAAGGACGGCTGATACAAGACAGGGATAACACAAGCTGGATGTGGAGGTCAGTATGCGTTTTTTTGTTTTGATGTTTTTGACCATTATCCTATCGGGAAATCTCGCCGTCGCTTTTGATCGATTTACGGCGCACGGTGGCCCAATTAAAGGACTCACGTACGCGCCTGAATTGGATCTTCTGGTCAGTACCAGTTTCGATTACACCGCTGTCGTATGGGACATCGAGCAGATGGTCGAGTTGAAACAACTGATCGGTCACGATGCTGCCGTGAACACCGCCGCTTTTTCACCAGACGGTCGCTGGCTAGCAACAGCTGGGGACGATAATGAAATCCTTATATGGTCTGTCGCTGAACTGAAAACAAAAAAAGTAAATCCCACCCCCGTTGCCTTGCGAGGTCACACCGCTAAAATCGTTCATCTGCAATTTGACGCGGAAAGTCGCCGATTGGCTTCTTCAAGTTGGGATCGCAGTGTGGGCCTCTGGGATATCCCAACAAAATCAAATATCGCGTTTCTCACAGGCCATCAGGGGCCGGTGAATGCGGCGCAATTCATGACGGACTCAAATCTCCTTTATTCGGCGGGTGCTGACGGTCACGTTCGGTTGTGGAATTTAGAAACCAATCAATACGTACGCAGCGTTGTAAGGAACGGTTTCGGGGTGAATGTCATGGCCTTAGCACCTGAACTCAATATTTTGGCGTACGGTGGCTCAAACGGCGTCATGAAAACTGTCGCCTTGAATGGCGAAGGCCCGGAGGTTGATCTGTGGGTTGGTGGACCGCCAGTCTTGGCATTGTCGATTGATGTCGCATCCGAAACGATGGCATTTGGAACAGCTGAAGGTCGGATCGTCATTGCTGATGCTGTTGTCGGAGAAATCGAACATGATTTTCATGCTGTCAAAGGTCCTATATGGGCCATGGCGTTGGGCGAACGATCAGAAGAGCTCTATTTTGCAGGACTTGATGATTGGGTGACTAAAATCTCATTGAGTGATTTTATCGTTCCACATCCGTTGGCCGAACAGGATCGTCGTTTTCACCCTGATCAACCGATTGATAATGGCGAAAAGCAATTCGCAAGAAAATGCAGTGTCTGCCACAGTCTTGTCGCATCCAGTAAACGCCGTGCAGGGCCAACGTTGTATGGGGTTTTTGGTCGCAAAGTGGGTGCAGTGAAGGACTATCCATATTCAAAAGAGCTTTTGGAAATGGATTTAGTTTGGAACGAAGAGACAATTGATCGACTATTTAAAGATGGACCTGACGTTGTCACTCCTGGATCTAAAATGCCGGTCCAACGAATCACAGGTGATAAAGATCGCGCTGACCTGATTAGCTATTTAAAACGTGTGACGGCCCCTCAGTGAGGATCTGGTTGGCGGGCATGTTGCTGGCTGTCGCGACGGTCGCAAATGCAGATCATGGCTCAGCAACTTGGAATCAGGCAAGTCCATCAATTGTTTCCGTTTTGCCCACGTGGCCTGGTTATGAAAAACCGGGCTTCGGCGCTCCTGATGGAATTGCTCCCGAGGGCAGTGGTGTCGTTATACAGCTAGAAAACGAAGAGCAGACTTCGTCTTTAATCCTCACGGCTGCCCATGTTGTCGATCGCGCAACTCAAGTTCAAATCCGCTCAGACAAACAGCAAATTACAGATGCAAAGATCCTATGGATTGACCAAGCATCTGATCTTGCTCTTCTCAAAATTGATATACACCTTCCTGCGATACGGTTGAGCGAGACAACTCCAAACCCAGGTTCTCATGTATGTGCGTTAGGGAATCCGTTCGGGTTGGGTATTAGTATGAGTTGTGGAATCATTTCTGGACCTAAGCGGCAGAATATCGGCTTCAACCAAATCGAGGATTTTCTGCAAACTGATGCTGCCGTCAACCCAGGCTCGTCCGGTGGTGCTCTTGTCGATGGCACCGGTGACATGGTGGGGATGATTTCCGCAATCTTTACGAAGGATGCTGACATCGACGCAGGCGTCAATTTTGCCATCAGTAACACGCTGATACTGGAGCGCCTCGCTCATTTTCAGAACCGCTAATTTCAGGGGCGCGTCTGGTGTATCCTTTCGTTCCAAATGAATAAATTGTGGAACTGCATTGGCTGAATTCCTGACAACTAAAGAAGTCGCTGACCTGCTTCGAATCAAAGAACGTAAGGTGTATGACTTGGCGTCTCGTGGTGAAATTCCGTGTGTGAAAGCAACTGGAAAATTGTTGTTTCCGCGAAATGAAGTTGACCACTGGATCCAGCAAAATCGCGGCGGCGTATTCGAGACTCAAACCATTCGCCCTGACATTGTCCTCGGCTCACATGATCCAGTATTCGAGTGGGCGCTTGGGGCGTCGAAATCAGGACTCGCATCGATGCTGAATGGATCACTCGATGGGTTGAGGCGCTACCAAAATAGTGAAGGAGTAATCTGTGGTTTGCATCTTCAAAATTTCAGTGAGGACGGATGGAATACCGAAGCAACATCCACTGTATTGGGGCAGTCGGCATCGGTGTTAATGCACTGGGCTAAACGTGATCGTGGATTAATCGTTCGGCCGGGCTCAGACCTCGCTGGTTTTGCATCGATTCAGGGAAAGCGCTTCGTGCGTCGACAGACCGAAGCCGGTGCACAGCAGGTTTTTGAAACTCACCTCAAATCGCATGGGTTATCAATCGACGCGCTCGATTGTGTGAGAGAAGCCCACACTGAAACCGAAGCAGCATTGGCAATTGTGGAAGGGCAAGCCGATGTGACGTTTGGTCTCAAATGTTTTGCTGATCGCTACAATTTGCAATTCATTCCCGTATGCACAGAGTGGTTCGATCTCATCGTCGACCGGTATGCTTATTTTGAGCCACCGATACAGAGCCTTCTACGATTTACTAAAAGCCAACAATTCTTGGATGAGGCGGCGCGTTACCAAGGTTACGACATCACTGACCTTGGGGTGATTCGTCTAAACGGGCAATAGGAACCGAAAAGCCTGCGTCGATTAGTATCTGGTGCGCATTCATACTTTGAAGCCATGTATAAAGTGGCGACGAATCTGGATGTGGGTTGGACGTCAGCCCAATGCCAAAAGAGCATATCACTTGCAATTCTTCGGGAAGTTCGCAGAAGGTAATCTGTTGGTTATCTGACACTGCTTGACATGCGTTGGTGTGCAAAGTTAACAAAAGGTCCAAATGTTGGGTTTCCATGATCCACCCATACTGATTTCTGCCGACCGGTGCATTTGGGTTTTCTCTGCCACCAGTAATGACACGCGTTCGACGTTCAAGTGATTCGAGTGGCATGTTTGACGCATGGCTGATTTTTCGAAGCACTTGGAAGGCATAGTCATCTTGAGGGTCAAGGCCTGTTGTCGACGCCCCAAGCGTGAGCTTTTGATTCGCCAAAAATTCAAGCGCTGTTGATTGAGTTACATCGAGCGTCCGTTGATGCAGCAAAACCATTCGATTCTCGCCGAAAATTGCATGATCAACGAGATGCTTGTCTGCAAATAGTGCTTTGGTGTG
>CBFHIN010000021.1:0-27583 GCA_965655875.1 Litorivicinaceae bacterium
CAACGAGAACCACCGAGTTTGACCCGTAGTGCTCCAGCTGTTGCAGCAATTAATACGCCGGCTTCTGGATCAGAGAATTCATTGGCTTGCCGAGTCCATATGGCACGTGAGCGCTCTCGGTCACCCATGAAACCGAGTGTCAAAGCCATTAAACGTAATGGAACCCAGTTCAAAAGGGTGACCCAGCGCTCTGATGTCTCACCTGAACCGTGGCGTTGTGCGATAACAGTTGATGTCCAATACAACAAGATGCCCGGTAATCCGCCAAGTGCAAACCAAGCAAGCGGAATAAAAACATTTTCAGCTAATCGTAAGATCTGGGTCTCGACCGCGATTCGGGCAACACCATTTTCATCAAGTTGACTCGCGTCAGTTCCAGAAAATTCGCTGAGTTTGATTTGGGCCTGAGAAAATGAACCGCTGCGTAGCTCAGTTAAAATAGCCTTTGAATCTTCCGTGACTTTGCCATATCGGATGGCTAATACGAGTGTGCAAAAAGTGACGATGACACCAATAAGAGGAAGAAACGCGATGATCGCTCCGAGGGTAACAGCGCCACCGACAATAACGGGTAACCGGAGGGAGTTGGGAAGTGAGTCGGTTGCCTTTTCAATGGCGTTGATAACCTGGAGGCGATATGGTTCGATCCGATTCGATTCAATAAGGCGGCTGAAAAGGAGTGCGGCGACAGCCAAAATCAGAGCGTTCATGAAAAATCCTTCAAACTTTTAGAAACTGTAGCATGAAGCCAGTTACACTTGCGTGATGTTCAATCCGTTATCTATTTGCATTGGTCTTCGGTACACCCGCGCAAAGCGTCGGAACCATTTTATTTCGTTTATCTCAGCTGTCTCAATGGCGGGATTAACGTTGGGTGTCGCAGTTTTAATTTTGGTTCTTTCGGTACTCAATGGATTTGATCGAGAACTCCGAACGCGGATTCTCGGTACCGTTCCGCATGCGCTGCTTGAATTTGAAAAAGGTCGGATCGACCTGGCTCCGATTGCTGATAAGTTGCTAATGAACCCGTCAATCGTTGGTGTTGCCCCGTTGAATCAGGGTGAGGGTCTGTTAGTGGCTAATGGCCGTACGGTGTCAGTTGCTGTGCTTGGGGTTGATCCTGAAAAAGAACCGCAGGTTTCGATTCTTCCGGGACACATGGTTCAAGGCGAATTCGCAGACCTGAATACCCAGCGTTTCTCGATAATTTTAGGTTCAGGGGTTGCTGCAAATCTTGGTGTTGTACCGGGTGAGCAAGTCACATTGTTGATTCCAGAAGCTACCTTGAGTTTGGCCGGGGTCACTCCGCGTCTGAAGCGTCTCAAAGTCGCGGGTGTTTTTGAGGTTGGCGCGCAGCTGGACAATCAGTTGGCATTTGTCGAGCTATCAGATGCGGCGCGACTTTTTAAGTTAGGTGAAGGAGTGGCGGCACTCAGGTTGCAGTTCGATAACCTGTTTGATGCGCCACAGCTCATCCGACCGATTGCGCAAGAGGTCAGCACATCAATTGGACTTCCCATTCGGTATCAAGATTGGACGCGAACCCAAGGTAATTTGTTTGAGGCAATCCAACTTGAAAAAACGATGATTGCATTGCTTCTAACACTCATTATCGCGGTGGCTGCATTCAACATCGTTTCCACCTTGGTCATGGTTGTGACCGATAAACGCGCAGATATCGCGATTTTAAAAACGATTGGTTTATCCCCTGCAGGTGTCATGGGTGTGTTTGTCGTGCAAGGCACATTGGTAGGTATCGTCGGAACCTTGCTTGGGGTTGTTATTGGTGTGCCTTTAGCACTTTCGATTACGGATATCCTTGCGTTTCTTGAATCTGTATTTGGTTTCTATCTTTTCAATCCGAGCGCATATTTCATCTCGGATCTTCCATCTGAATTGCGTTGGTCAGATGTGAGTTTAGTGGCTGGTTTGAGTATTGGTTTGTCGCTAATAGCGACCCTTTATCCGGCGCTGAAGGCCAGTCGAATTATTCCTGCAGAGGTTTTGAATCATGAGCGATAAATCTGTGATTCGACTTCAGGATGTGACCTTTGCTTATGGTGAAGGGGATTCTTTGATTTCTGTATTGGATGGCGTCAACTTTGAAGTGACAGCTGGTCAACGTACAGCTTTGCTCGGACGGAGTGGTTCTGGGAAAAGTACGCTCATGAATATTCTGGCTGGCCTTTTGATGCCGGAGCAGGGGTCTGTTGTATGGCATGGGCGCGACATAACCAGCTTATCGGATGCTAAACGGGTTGCTCTTCGTCGTGAAACGATTGGTGTTGTATATCAGTTTCACCATCTTTTACCCGAGTTTTCGGCAGAAGAAAACGTCATGCTTCCTGCGATGTTAGCGGGTCAAACGCCTACTGAGTCAAAGCGCATTGCGCATACTCTTTTGAGTCAGGTTGGTCTCGACCATCGAGTTACACACAGACCTGGAGAATTATCCGGTGGCGAGCGACAACGTGTTGCGATAGCGCGTGCTTTGGCCGGAAATCCAAGCGTTTTACTGATGGATGAGCCAACCGGAAACTTAGATGAAACGACAGCTGATCAGGTGCTGTCTATGCTGATTGAGTTATCGAAATCGACCGGGACCAGTCTTGTTATCGTGACTCATGATCGTCGCGTGGCAAGTCAGACTGATCAGCAGTTTGAGTTACATCGAGGTCAGTTGCAGGCTGTTTCGTAAAACGACCTTTGCGTCGACGCCAGTTGTAATTCACCTGCAGATTCCACCACACTCGAATTACAACGTATCCAACCAAACTCAGAACTACGCCACTAATCACGGATCCTGTCAGCAGTGGCCACCAGATCAGATTTAATTGTGTTTGAATCCAATCAAAAGTGACAGCTTGCGGCCAGCTCACGCTTTCACTTCCAAGAACCCAGGCGCCAAGTTGATAAGCGAAGTAATAGTAAGGCGGCATCGTGACTGGGTTGGTCAACCAAACCAATCCTACTGATAGCGGTACGTTACAACGAATGATGATTGCACAGACTGCGGCGGCCACCATTTGAAGCGGCATCGGCATACAGGCCCAGAACAAACCGTTCAAAAATGCGAGCGCAACAGTGCGGCGATTGAGATGCCAAAGGTCGTTAGCGAATAATTGACGGCCAATCCAACCCCAGCGGCGCATATGCGCGATTTGCTCGGGCGGCGGCATGATTCTCGAAACCAGTCTTCTCGGCATGACCTTCTTGTCGATGTCTGACGCCTGAGACAGACCAAAGCTGACTCAGACTGTTGAACGCTCAACCATGCTTTTGGCATGATTATTTGGGCTCTGATTGTAAGCGGTTTGCCTTGGTTGCCAAGCGCTTTATCGTCTTTTTCACTGATTCTTTTGGCGATACTGTCATTTTTATCTCGCATCCCTCTGCTCGGTTTTCTTTGCCTACTGGTTGTATTTCAAGAGCTACGAATCAGCGATCGAGTCGATTCAATGTGGTCAGAAACAGCGTCTTCAGTCCAATGCGAGGGTGCCATCGAAGTGCAGCGCATCATGACGCAGACTCCCGAATTTACGTCTGGCGCCGGCAAGTGGGTTAATGGGGATTGCCCCAATCTCCCGGTCGGATCACAAGTTAAAATACAAGCCGGTCCACACGTGAGTTTTCAAGTCAGTGATCGCATTCTTGGGACTTTCAAGTTGTCGCCAATTATTGGTTTTCAGAATCCTGGTGGATTCGATGCGAGACGTCACGCGTTAGCCAACCAATGGCACGCGAAAGCATCCGTGATTCAAGGAACAGTGCTTAATGGATCATCGTATCGAGTCAGTTTACGGAGCCGTGTCGATCAGTGGCCCAATCCAATTCGAGGACTCACAAAAGCACTGTTATTCGGAGAGAAGCAGGATCTCGACGGTCATGTACTTGAGGTTTTTGAAACGCTTGGTTTATCTCACATGCTCGCCATATCAGGCCTTCATGTGGGGCTTGTTTTAGGTGCTCTTTGGTTGTGCGCTGGGCGACTTGGGTGGCCGAGACATCCACGGTCGCGTTCAATTTTTCGATTCGTACTCGTTTGCACTGGTGCACTGGTGATTGCTTCTTGGACTCTCTGGAGTCCGAGTGTGGTGAGAGCAGGCTCCATGGCTGCTTTAATGAGCTTGATTCCTATCTTCGGTATCCGCCTCACTCTGTTTCAAATCCTTGCCGTGATCTTAATCGGGTTAGCGCTCTTGGATCCGCTGATCGGATTATCCACCGGCTTTATGATGTCGGCAGGTGCAATATTGTTGATCGCTCAGATTCTATGGGCGTCACGGGTGGGCCCTTTGACCCAACTTCTTTTAATGCAGTTTGGATTTAGCTGTGTTCTGGCTGTCGCTCTTAGTTGGTTCCTTGGTTTTGCCTATCCCTGGCTCGGTGTTATCGCGAATGTGATCTTCGTTCCGTTGCTTCCATTGATCTTGAGTGGTTTGGCTTTCTTATTATTCATTGATTCGAATTGGTTGACCGAACTGTTGAACGCATCACTTTTGTTCGGTTTTGACACATTGCAATGGGTTTTGGCACGCACGAATTTAGGCGTCATCCCGTCATACTGGGTATTAAGTTTGTTGTTCATTATTGGTGGGACGGTTCTAATCCCTAAGACGTTGCCACGTTGGTCTGCTTTGCTTTGTCTGATGTGTGTTGTCAATTTGAACGAAAAATCATCGAATACGCTCGTTGTTCATGACATTGGTCAGGGATCTGCAGCCACTTTATTATCCAATCAAAAGCGAGCCATTTTTGATTTGGCCGCAGGGCAAAGTGACCGTTGGTCTCGCGTCGGTCAGTTTTTACCACTCTCGCGTGGTCAAGATCTCGAAGCGATCTTCGTGAGCCACGGTGATATGGATCATGCAGGTGGTTTAAGTGCGACGTTACAATCGATATCGATTCCCAAAGTGATCGAAGGCGGAGGGTCGCTGTCTGGCTGGCTAAGCGCTTGCCGATCGCATCATCGTCTTGGTGACATTGAAATTGAACGTCTCTGGCCCATCGGATCGATTGAGGGGTCTGAAAATAGGCAAAGTTGTGTGTATTTGCTTTCTGCACAGAATCGTTTTGTTTTGATGATGGGGGATGCTGATTGGTTTGCCGAGTCTCAAGTTATCAAGGAGCTTGCCAGACGCGATCTCATTGGCCGCATTAATACAGTTGTCGTCTCGCATCATGGGGCTCGAGACGGATCAAATCCTTCATTTGTAGAGCTTGTTGGCGCTGAGTATGCATTGATTAGTGTCGGCCGTGGCAATCGATACGGCCACCCACATCACGACGTTACAACGCGCTGGGCTGAAAGTGGTGCTGAGGTCTTACGAACTGATGTTGATGGTGCACTTCGATTCGACTTTGAAACAGGACGTGTCAGTCGTTATAGAGAAACTGACCCCAGCCGGTGGATCAGTCTGTTAGCTTCCCACCGATGAGATGAACCGTTCGGTCAATCGACAGAAGCGTTTCCGGTTGATGACTGATGATCAGTGTGGTCCGGTTTGCTTTCAGATTTTCAAGTCCTCTTAAAACCTCTTCGCGACTCTTGTGATCGAGCGCACTTGTTGGTTCATCAAGTAACAAGATCGGTGCGTCTTTAATAAAGGCACGTGCAATTGCGATCCGCTGCCGTTGTCCTCCTGAGAGTCGATTTCCAAAGGGTCCGATTTGGGTATCAAAACCATCTGGCAACGCTTCGATAAACTCTAACGCATGCGCTTGTCGAGCTGCTTCGCGGACTTCCTCATCAGTCGCTTCCGGCCATCCGAAACGAATATTCTCGGCAACCGAGGCATCGAAAAGATTCACCTGTTGCCCTACCAGAGATAGTTGTCGACGACGCTTTGCGAGCGGCCAGTCGCTTACCAATTCGTTATTAATTTGGATATCGCCATCTTGAGGTTCAAGAAATCCTGCAATGAGCGCGATGAGTGATGATTTCCCTGAACCGGAGGGGCCGACCAACGCCACACTTTCGCCTGGTTGGATGGCGAGCGATACCGAGTCAAGCGCTTGGGTTTCTGCGTTAGGGTATTGGAAACTCAAGCTGTTAATCTGAAGAGATGCAGTTGCGAGCGCATCATGACTTTTCGAGTGGCCTCTCTGATTGTCGAGGGTTTGATCGAAAATCTCATAAATCGATTCAGCTGCAGCCAGACCACGTTGAATGGTTGCGTTAACACCGGTTAATCGGCGGACTGGATCAAAGATCATTCCCATCGCCGTGATGTAAGCAACAAATTCACCAGGACTTAAAAGTTCTCTCGCACTCATTTGCGTGCCGATTAAGATCACAATTCCAATCGTGATCGCAGCGAGGATTTGAACAAGAGGAACATTCAGCGATTGGATTTTGATTACGCGCATCTGCTCATGACGCAACCGCTTATTGATGTGATCAAAACGTTCTTGTTGATTGTCGTGGCCACCAAAGATTTTGATATCTTTGACAGCAAGTAAAGACTCCTCGATCAATCCTGTGAGCCGTCCTGTCCACGTTTGCAGATCTTGGTTTGAGCGACGCATTTTGACGCTCGCTTTTTTGACCACAAAAGACACCACAGGTGCTGCCACAATTAACGCGAGTGACATCTGCCAAGATGTATAAATCAAAAATCCAAGCAGTCCCAAAATCATCAACGTATCTTTGATAATGACCATCCAGGCGGTGGAGACGGCCTCACCAACTTGTGCCACGTCATAGGTAATTCTTGATAGCAGTCGACCACCTTCTTCTGCGTCGTGATCGACCATCGGTAGATCGAGTTGAACCGCAAAGACTTCAGAGCGAATATCCGCAACCGTGCGGTTCGCGACATATTGGCTTGATACAGATGCGATGTACTCCGAAATGCCCTTAAAGACAAAAACAGCAACAATCAATAATGGGATTTGGATGAGAGCGTTGGGATCTTTATCGATGAGCGATTCATCAATCAAAGGCGCCATCAATGCTGGAAGCATCGGCTCCATGGCGGCAGTCGCAGCCATGGAAAGCATCGCAACGACAGCAATTTTCCAATAGGGAAGGGCTTCTCGAATTAGTCGCCCGTAAGTCCGCAGATCACCCTTCATTCGCGACGCAATACCCAATCGACCCAAAAGTTCGCAAAGCCACGCGGTTTGAACTCCTTCTCCATCGCGTCGCGATCATATTCGGTATTCACCCATTCCAAAAAAGTTGGAGCGCTTTCACTCGGATGATTTTCTTTTCGTTGGTCACGATAGTGAATATAGGATTCAAAAAAATGATCCAAAATACCCGTTTTCGCACTGCGGAAGTGCCCATAGGTCCAGTGAAGTTGCTCTTTGGCCTCGTCGATCGGTTGATCAAGACGGAAATGGCAATACAAAACGGCAAAAATTCCAGCACGGTCTGCACCAGATTTACAGTGAGCGAGTGCAGGTGTCTCAAACCCTTCGATCAATTCTTTGAGGAGATTGATTTGTTTCGCCGTTGGTAAACCCCGAGAGTGGACGCGCGTATTAATCAGTGTAATACCTGCTTCTTCGCAGGCTTTAGCTTCTAACTGATAGCGTCCCTGCGTTGGGTTGTAGCCGCGTAGATTGATGATTGTTTTCAATCCAAGATCTCGTTTATACCGGTGGATTCGTGCGACACTCGGTTGGTTACTGCGATACAGCGGGCCAGGTAGGCAAAATCGGTTGGAGTAAAGAGATCTCAGGAAACCGTGGTCGACAAGCCACAAATCGAGATTTGCTTTGATAAATTTCCACAAAGTCAGTGGTGTGGATGGTGGTGCCTTGCCCCAGCCTTCAATTGACACGGATCGTCCTTTTCCTTTGGAGTAGCGCGGAGCATACTCAATTCGTCAGTATTCTGCACAAAAATAGAGGGAATTAGTGCATGAAATTCCGCTTTGGTGGATCAAGAGATTTGAATGGGTGGCCACATCGATGGTCGACCCCTGCGACCACGGTAAGTAAAGTCCTCGGCCCAATTGTGACGTCATGGATGATTAAAAAACGTGAAAAAATCGCGAGAGCGCCACGGATTGCAGCAGAAATACCAGTCGTTTGTATCGGAAATCTTGTCGTTGGAGGCTCTGGCAAATCGCCGCTTGTCGCCAGTCTTGCTGTGCATCTTCGTGAGGCCGGTTTTTCTCCAGGAATCGTCAGTCGAGGATATGGGGGGGAAGCGAAGCATTTGCCGATTGAAGTAACGATGCAGAGTCATCCCAATCATGTCGGCGATGAGCCCTTGATGCTCAAAAAACGCACAGGTTGCCCGGTGATTGTTTGTCGCGATCGGGCGAAAGCGGTTGAACGATTGCATTTCCATCATCAGGTTGATGTGATTTTATCTGATGATGGACTACAAAATACGCGACTTTGGCGTGATTTTTCAGTTTGCGTTTTTAATAAGGAGCAAGGAATTGGTAATGGACTCGTCATGCCATTTGGTCCGTTAAGAGAGCCGGTGTCTGTCGTTGATTCCATGGATGCAATCGTTGTTCGAGGAACTGAATACCCGAAAGAAATGCTCATCGAGATGGGCGTAGAGACCAAAACGCAAGTCTTCGGATCGATCGGGGAAATGCGTTATGCATATCGATCCGACGACCCGGATACGCACTATACGCTCGATGAACTCAACGAATTAGGCGATTTTGACGCTGTTTCGGGGATTGCAGCGCCGAGCCGTTTTTTCGATGGATTGATACAGGGGGGTCTTTCGATTCAACCACATGCCTTTGCAGATCATCATCAGTTCAATACATCAGACCTCGCAGGCTTAGAACAGGTTATTACAACCGAGAAAGATGCTGTGAAGTTGGTACACTTGCTTCCAGAGCCATTTTGGGTGGTTGCATTGGACTGCCGTCAGCCTGAATTTGAAGCTTGGTTAATTGATCGTTTGAAGAAGTGGAGTCGAGTATGAGTTTGGCACCTCAATTAAAGGGTTTGCTGGTATGTCCATTGTGTAAAGGCGAAGTTGAGATCCGGGAGCATGATCAAGAGATCTGGTGCCGAGCTGATGGCCTTGCGTTTCCGGTACGCGATGATATTCCGGTGATGCTAGCCGATGAAGCGAGGACACTGACAACTGACGAGCGGACCGATCGGTAAATGAGTTTTATTGCGGTAATCCCTGCTCGTTTTGGATCGACGCGTCTGCCAGGCAAGCCACTTCTTGATATCGCGGGTCAACCCATGATTCAGCGTGTGTATGAGAGAGCAAAGACCTCGGCGGCAGACCGAGTATTGGTGGCGACTGATGATTTGCGGATTCGTGAGACTGTTGAGGGATTTGGCGGCGAGTGCGTAATGACTTCTACCGACCATTCGACTGGTACCGACCGATTGGCAGAGGTTGCTGATATTCTCGCCCTCGCTTCAGACGCCATCGTAGTTAATGTGCAAGGTGATGAGCCGCTGATTCCTACATCTGCAATTCATCAAGTCGCAGACATGCTGTTAGCCCATCCAGAAGCATCGATTGCAACGCTATGCGAGCCAATTGACCGAGCTGCTGATGTCGATGACCCAAATCAGGTCAAGGTCGTGAAAAGTACTTCAGGTCGTGCGTTGTATTTTTCTCGATCGCGTATTCCTGGTCACCCTGAATCGGCACGTGGTACACATTTTCGCCACATTGGGTTGTATGCATATCGCGCTGGCTTCTTGAGAGATTTTACGACCTGGGAGCCCACGCCCCTTGAGCAATTTGAGCGACTCGAGCAACTGCGAGCACTTGAGCATGATCGATTGATTCAAGTAGCGATTGCGTTGGAATCAATCCCACCTGGAGTCGATACAGAGCATGACTTAGATGCAATCCGTCGGCATTTGGAGCAGTCGGTTGTTTAACCTAACAAACCTGACCACGTTCAAACTTCCTCTGCTTGCATCGTCAGTGTTGAAATTGTCATCGATTGAAAACGTGTGTGTTTCGATGCCTGAGATCGTATCAAGACCACGTTTGATTCTTGGTGGAGGCAGTAATCTGGTCATCTTGGATTCTGAGTTTGATGGTGTCGTTTTGCGTCCGGAGATTCAGTGTTTTGAAGTGACCGAATCGGGTACTGATATCTTTTTAGAGGTTGGAGCAGGTCATGTCTGGCATGACGTTGTCACGAAGAGCCTCGAAATGGGTTGGTTCGGTATTGAGAATTTAGCACTCATTCCAGGCTGGATGGGTGCCGCTCCAGTACAGAATATCGGAGCCTATGGTGTCGAGCTGAAAGATTCCTGTGAGCGAGTTAAATTGTATGACTTTGAAGAGCAGGCTGTCATCGAGCTCAGTGCTTCAGAGCTCAACTTTGGTTACAGGCACTCAATTCTCAAGGAGTTTCCAGATCGATTTCTGGTTCTTACCGTCACGTTAAAATTGTCGACTGTTGCGAATCCTCAAGTGGGCTATGGAGCCATCCGAGAAGAGATCGAAAACCAAGGGTTGAACGCTTCTGATCCGCGTGATGTGGCAAAAGCTGTCGTTTCGATTCGGCGGTCCAAGCTTCCTGATCCTGAAGTGACGCCCAATGTGGGTTCGTTTTTCAAAAATCCGGTCGTTCGTCATTCGGTTGCCGAGCGGTTACAGGCAGAATTTCCAGAGATGCCGGTGTATCCAAGTGGTGATCAAACAAAAATTGCGGCCGGTTGGCTCATTGATCATTTGGGGTTTAAGGGTCGATCCATCGGTGGGTTTTCGGTGCATGAAAGACAGGCACTGGTTCTAACTCACGACGGATCAGGTTCGGCAGACGATTTGCGAGAACTTGTCGCTTTGATTCGAACTTCGGTCAAAGCGACTTTTGGATTGAGCTTAGCGGTCGAGCCGACCCAACTGGGTCAGCTCTAACTTCGCTTATTCCGTTTCTGGTGTCTCTTGGGCTACCGCATCCGCCTTTTTGGGGCGTCCACGGCCACGACGTTTTGGCTTTTCTTGTTCCTCTGATGGTTGTGCTGTTGCTGCCCCATCTTCGAGTAACTGTGCTTTGACTTCTGAAACAGACGGCGTAGCTTCTGTGCCTGTTGTCGCCTCTGGCGAGCGACGACGTCCACGTCCGCGGCCACGCTTTGGTTTCTCATCTGCTGTTGGCGTAGTTTCGTCAACGGTAACGTCGGCAGAGGTGATGGCTGGTGCCTCGGTTGTTCCGGCTGCCGATTCCTCTTTCACATCCGGAGTCACTACGACTTCTTCAGCTTCTTTCGTTTCGGTTGCAGCCTTTGGTTTGCGACCGCGACGCGCAGGCTTTTTCTTCGGTTCTTCAGGAGTCTCAACAGCAGTAGTCTCGACCACAGGGGTCTCGGCTTCAGGAGTATCGGCTACAGTCGGTTCGACCACTGGATCAGATTTGGGTTCGGCTTCCTGCACCGTTGCATCGACTGGTACCTCGGGTGTTTCTATTGTTGGCGTCGTTTCATCCACTACTTCAGACTTGCGAGGACGACCGCGACCGCGTCGAGTACGTTTTGGCTTTTCATCTGTTTTAGCTTGCTCTTCAGTCGATGTCTCAGTTGATGCGGTTGGCTCATCTGATGGTTCTGCAATTGATGTTTCAGGTACGTCAACCGTATCTGGCGTCTGTACTGTTTCGACTGCCATTTCTGTGTTCGCCTCAACCGTTTCGTTAGTACGGCGGCCACCACGACGTCCGCGACGGGCACGTTTTGGCTTCTCAGTCTCTGAGATCATGCCCTCGTTCAGCACGGGCGCATCATCGATGGTTGTTTCGCCGGAGGTCGTTGTATGCGTCTCGAGCTTTGCTTCTTGCGATGCAATCGCGTCTTCACCACGTTGCTTTCGTTGTGCACGTTTTGGACGCGGCGTCAGATTTTCCTCATGCGCTTTGAGTTCGGCTTCACGCTCTGGAGACACCTCGGGCGTCGATGGCGTCTGAGCCGTTGTATCCATAACCATCGTTTCAGGGTTATCTGAGCGGTTCTTATTGCGGCGACGGCGACGACGACGTCCGCCTTGGGGTCCTTCAGCCGTACGCTCAGTTTCTTGAATTTCTGGGCCACGATTTGGTTCTGGACGCTGCTGTTTCTGCTTTTGCTGTCCTTCAGGACGATCGCGGCGATCGGTATTCCGGTTATTACGACGACGATTATTCTGATCTGGACGTTTTTCAGTTGTTTCCGCTTCAGCCTCACCGAATAAGAATCCGACGATACGCGAGATTAAAGACTTCTGTTGCTGCTGCACCGGGCGGCGGCGTGCGCTTTGTGGTCGCTTCTTACGACCAATATTTCCGTCTGATTGTGTCTCTTTCGTTTCTGGCTCAGGCGTTCGCTCAGGAGCCGGCGTCTTCGGTTTGATGTCCGTAACTAATGCCTGCTCGCGCACTTCGGCTTGTTTTGCACGGACCAATTCAGGTTCAGGAGCTGGCGTTGATGCTTGCACATCGATCGATAATTCAAGAGTTGCGACCTGTGGATCATCATCACGTAGACGTTGAATGTCGTAGTTAGGGGTTTCCATATTTGGATTTGGGATTACAAGTACCCGAACCTTATGACGACGCTGTACCGATTCGAGTTGCTGGCGTTTCTCGTTTAGGAGGAATGTTGCAACTGGAACAGGAGCTAATACGCGAACCTCTCCTGTGCGTTCTTTCACAGCTTCATCTTCGAGTAATCGAAGAATTTGTAGTGCGAGTGATTGCACGTCACGAATACTGCCTTGGCCATGGCAACGTGGGCATACGACCCCACTTGTTTCACCCAGTGATGGACGAAGTCTTTGACGACTCATTTCAAGCAAACCAAAGCGCGAAATCCGTCCGATTTGAACACGGGCTCGATCCGACTTAAGGGCATCCTTTAGACGATTTTCGACGGCTTTTTGGTTTTTGTTAGCCGACATGTCGATGAAATCGATGACGACCAGGCCGCCCATATCACGTAACCGTAATTGGCGAGCAATTTCGTCGGCCGCTTCGAGGTTTGTGTGTAACGCGGTCTCCTCAATATCTCCGCCTTTCGTGGCACGAGCTGAGTTGATATCAATCGACACCAAAGCTTCAGTTGGATCAATAACGATTGCACCACCTGAAGGGAGTCGGACTTCGCGTTGAAACGCAGATTCGATTTGCCCCTCGACTTGGAATCGATTGAATAGAGGGGTTTCGTCTTGGTAAAGCTTCACTTTATTGCCGTAAGACGGGAGCACTTGTTGAACTAGATCCTTTGCTTTTTCAAAGACTTCGGGGTTATCAACAAGCACTTCGCCAATGTCTTGGCGGAGATGATCACGAATTGCACGAACAATGACATTTGATTCTTGGTAGATCAAAAATGGGGCGACGCCGGACAGTGCGGCCTTGCGGATTGCTTGCCATGCAGTGTCGAGATAGTCGAGATCCCACTGGAGCTCTTCGACAGTTCGTCCGACACCGGCCGTACGAATGATCACTCCAGCGCCTTGGGTAATCGTTAGATTGGCAAGTTTGTCTCGAAGTTCTGCGCGATCATCTCCTTCAATGCGACGGGAAATACCTCCGGCATCTGGATTATTTGGCATTAACACGAGGTAGCGGCCGGCAAGCGAAATATAGGTCGTTAAGGCCGCGCCTTTTGTACCGCGTTCTTCCTTCTCGACTTGAACAATCAGCTCCTGACCTTCTTTTAAGACTTTGTCGATCTTGGCGCGTTCACCATTGGATGGTGTGTTGTAGAAGTACTCTGGTGATATTTCTTTTAGCGGGAGAAATCCGTGGCGCTCGCTGCCAAAGTCAATGAAAGCAGCTTCTAGACTGGGCTCAATCCGCGATATTTTTGCACGGTAAATATTGCCTTTTTTCTGTTCGCGATCGGATGATTCAATGTCGAGGTCGTAGAGTTTTTGACCATCAACCATTGCAACACGGATTTCCTCCGCTTGCAGGGCGTTGATTAATATACGTTTCATAATTGCGGCAACCTTTTGCTCTGATCGCCACGATCTCAGTGGGCTAGCTATACTAACCATGGCCCAACCGCGATAGACGGTCAGGCGACAAGACACAATGTTTTAGGCTCAACCGGTAAACCGGGAGCCCGGAATTTCTTTGTTACTGCAGGTTATCCTGCCGACACATCGAGATGTGTTTGTCCCAGCGTTGCTGGCCCGCCAAGATCGGGCGGGGATTATTTCTACTCCGGTTCTTCCGGAGGTCTCATTCGGCGATGGGGAGTCTTGACTCAACCCAAAGCAGGCTTGAGCATAACAGCGCATGTCGTTTGCGGCAATGCGTCATGGAGAAAGTGAGTGGAAAAGAAAGTCCAGTTTGTGACTGTGGACGCCGCCAAAGAAGGGCAGCGGCTTGATAATTTTTTAGCGAATCAGCTAAAGGGCCTTCCGAAAGGACGGATCTACAAGATGATTCGAACCGGAGAAGTGCGCATCAACAAGGGTCGTTGTAAGCCCGATTCGCGTGTTTCATCTGGAGATATTGTTCGTATTCCACCAGTGCATCTGGATCCGCCACGTGAGCAGATCGCGCATCGAGGCATTCAAATGAAGCTGTCGGATGCTTTGATTTACGAGGATGAGGATTTACTGGTTTTGAATAAGCCTGCCGGCTTGGCTGTTCACGGTGGATCTGGATTGTCGACTGGCTTAATTGAACAGTTGCGACTAGCGCGTCCTGAAGAAAAATTTTTGGAATTAGTGCATCGATTGGATCGTGAGACCAGTGGGTGTTTACTGGTTGCACGGCGACCGTCTGCATTAAGACGTCTTCACAAGCAGTTAAGAGATCAGGATAAGACGTTACAAAAACGTTATGTGGCTTTAGTTGCTGGAAAATGGCCGCAATACTTAGTTGATGTGGAAGCTCCGCTCGAAAAATTCGAGCGTGGTGGTGAGCGGATTGTGCAGGTCACTGAAAACGGGAAGCCGTCGCATACTCGCATGCGTGTCTTGGAACCGCTTGATGGGTGTACTTTAATTGAAGCGGAGCCAGTCACGGGGCGGACGCACCAAATACGTGTACATGCCGCTTATCATAAGCATGCGATATTGGGTGATCCGAAGTATCAACATGATGATTTAAGGGATCAATGGCGTGCTCGCGGAATTAATGGACTGTGTTTGCATAGTCGCTCGATCGGTTTTCAAGGTGCAACGGGTCATCAGATCACGGTTGTTGCACCAATACCTGATCCGATGCATCGATTTTTAATCGAATCTGGATGTGATCCAGACATTTACTAGAAAGAGGTTTTGAATGGCTGACAATCCTTGGACCGAGGGTGATGAACCCATGCAGGATCCTCGTCAAAAGAAAGAAGAAGATCGGTTGTGGTCTGTCCTCGAGAAAACACTGGCTCAATCGACAATAGAACAACGTCGTGCGCGTCGTTGGGGCATCTTTTTTAAGACCATCACATTGAGTTACATCATTGCTGTGAGTGTTTTGCTGTTCAACCGTGCCGAACTACCGGTTGATGGTCACGGTTCGGGATCACATACGGCGGTTGTTCCAATTGATGGTGTGATTGCGCCAGCTGAAACTGCAAACGCGTTTGATATTCAGCAGAATCTGGAGGCCGCATTTAAGGCGCCAGGTTCCAAGGGCGTCATGCTGGAGATCAATTCACCTGGGGGGAGTCCCGTCCAATCAGAATATGTATTTCGAGCTATTTTGGATCTGAAAGCGCAATATCCTGACAAACCCGTGCATGCGGTCATTGGAGACATTGGCGCGAGTGGCGCCTACTACATCGCTGCAGCGGCCGATACGATTCATGCCGCACCGGCTTCAATTGTCGGATCAATCGGGGTTGTATCGTCTGGTTTTGGTTTCCATGAGCTACTTGAGAAGCTTGGCGTCGACCGTCGCGTGAGAACGGCTGGAGACAACAAAGCCATGCTGGATCCCTTCATGCCTGAATCTGAGGCTGATACCAAGCATCTGCAAAGTCTTCTTGATGCAACTCATGAGCAGTTTATTGCTCGGGTGCGCGAAGGGCGGGGTGAGCGTTTGACACCTGGTGAAGAGGATGTGTTTGACGGCCGTGTTTGGAGCGGTGAGCAAGCGTTAGTTCTTGGGCTAGTAGATTCACTTGCTGGTCCGCTTGAGGTGGCTCGTGAGTGGATTGGTGCAGAAGAGCGCGTGTATTACGTTCAAGATGAACCTCTCCTCAATCAATTCTCGCGAGAGTTTGGATTCGGATTTGGGACCGCACTCACATGGTTGACGCGTCAGGGTATTTTAAATCCTTGGTCTCTCAATAACTGACAGAGCTTGATTAGAGGAAGGCCCTCAAGTGCTGTGGGGTCTTCACTTCGAACAGATGTGAACAAGCTGATCCCCAAGCTTTCGACTTTGAAACTCCCTGCGCAATCGAGTGGGTTGTCGAATCTGACGTAGCGTTCTATTTCGTCGCGGTTGAGTTTGCGAAGTGTGACAACGACCTCTTCGGTGTGAACACGGTAACTGTGTTTTCTTGCAATAAATCCGACTGAGGTGAAGAAAGAGACCGTCTGTCCGGATAGCTTCTGAAGCATGGCGTGCGCGTTTTCGACGGTGAGCGGTTTTCCTAAAATGTTGCCGGAAACTTCAGCTGATTGGTCTGTACTGATGATGGTTGCGTGCGGGTGTTTAGCAGCGACTGTCTCAGCTTTCTGTTGCGCGAGGCGAATGCTGAGTGCGCGGGCCGACTCGCCCGGGTGCGGGGTTTCATCGATTGACGCCGCCTCTGTTGAAAATTCAATTGCGAGCCGTTTTAAGAGATTTTTTTTGTATTGGCTTTCACTTGCCAATATCAGTTCATGATTCATCGTTGAATTTCAGCACTTTAGTCTTTGACAGGGACGCGATGCATCACTAAAATCCCCCGCCTATGTTTTCAGACACCCTGCCTGAGCACCTGAACGCGAATCGCTTCATCGATGCGAAGGAAGAGCTATCTGGCCCAATCGAGCCTCAACATTACAAGAGGTTTGCCGAGATGGCGACCATGTTGCCGGGCGGACGGGCAAGACTGAGTGGATCGAGAGAACCATTTGGTCCTCGTGTGGTGTCTGGTGAACTTCAATGTGAAGCGACTATGACCTGTCAGCGTTGTCTGCAGCCGGTCACCGTCGCACTTGAAGGGTCGATTCGATGGGGTCTTGTGTTTTCTGAAACGGAGATGCAGAGCCTGGTCAAAGAGTTGGACCCCGTTCTTGTCGAAGAAGGACAGCTTCTTTTGCGACAAGCCATTGAAGATGAATTGGTTTTGTTATTACCGATCATGCCAATGCATGAATCATGTGATAGCGGATGGACACCGGATCCGGAACCCGGAGATGTTTCGGAAAAAGAGAGCCCGTTTGCGGTGCTCGCTGCGTTAAAGAATGAACAGGGATCCTGAAGGGAGATCATCATGGCCGTTCAACAGAACAAAAAATCTCGCTCGCGTCGCGGTATGCGTCGTGCGCACGACGCACTGTCAGGTCCTACGTTGACCACGGATGCAATGACAGGTGAAGTCCACCGTCGTCATCACATCAGCCCAGACGGGTTCTATCGTGGACGTCAGGTTGTAGTACCGCCTCAAGAAGAAGTTGCAGAAGACGACGAATAAGTCGATGGCTTTTGCAGCCCTTTTTCCGGGGCAGGGTTCTCAGGCGGTCGGCATGTTGGCTGACTTTGAGGCATCGTGTCCCGAAGTTAAAGAGACTTTCAGCGAAGCATCCGATGCACTTGGTTACGATCTGTGGTCGGTTGCGCAAGACGGTCCGGCCGATCAGTTGTCGCTTACCGAGATTACGCAACCACTCATGCTCACCGCTGGAGTTGCTTTATATCGCTCGTGGTTGAGCCGCGATGGTGCGTCGGCATCATTTATGGCTGGTCACAGCTTAGGCGAGTACACTGCCTTAACAGCGGCCGGTAGTCTTCAGTTAGCCGATGCAGTGCGTTTGGTTCGATCTCGCGGTCAGTTCATGCAGGAAGCCGTTCCACAAGGAACTGGTGCTATGGCTGCTGTGATTGGTCTCGACGATGATAAAATTGAATCAGTGTGTGCAGAAGTTGCAGCAAACACTAGTCTTGTTATTGAACCCGTGAATTACAATGCACCTGGGCAATTAGTGATTGCAGGTCATGCTGACGCAATTGAGGCCTCACTTCCGATGTTGAAGGAAGCTGGAGCGAAGCGGGCTTTACCACTTCCCGTAAGCGCCCCCTTTCATTGCGCACTCATGAAGCCTGCAGCTGAACGTTTGCAGACTGAACTCGATGCGATCGATGTCAAAGTGCCGTCGGTTCCTGTGATTCAAAACGTCAGTATTGAGCCAGAATCCGATATTTCAGTGATCAGAGCGCAACTGATTCAACAAACTTTCTCGCCAGTGCGTTGGACACAAACAGTCCGTCGCTTTGAAGGGCTTGGTGTTCAAGCAGCCGCAGAATTTGGCCCCGGAGCCGTCCTTTCGGGTCTGGCCAAACGAATCCAGACAACTGCTCAGCACTTCCCATTGGGAACACATGAGCTATTTTCAAAAGCACTACAGGAAATCAACGGATGACAGTTGCACTTGTGACAGGCGCAAGCCGCGGAATCGGGCAGGCAATTTCTGAACGTTTGGTCACTCAAGGCTTCTATGTGATTGGGACAGCCACTTCTGAGGGTGGTGCACAAGCAATCTCAGATCGCCTAGGAGACCAGGGCGAGGGTCGCGTTTTGAATGTGACAGATGCCGCGATGGTTTCTGATCTCGCGAAATCACTCGCTGATTCAGATCAAAGTCCATTGGTCTTAGTTAATAACGCAGGAATCACCAAAGATACGCTGATGCTTCGTATGAAACCCGACGATTGGCACGCTGTGATCGAGACGAATCTCACGTCCATTTATACTGTCGTATCCGCGTTTATTAAGCCGATGACCAAAGCTCGCACAGGCCGCATTATTAATATCAGCTCAGTGGTTGGTTCGATGGGTAATGCAGGACAGGTGAACTATGCCGCGGCAAAGGCAGGCTTAGAAGGGATGACACGCGCTATGGCGCGAGAATTCGGAAGCCGAGCGATTACAGTGAATGCTGTCGCACCCGGTTTTATTGAAACAGATATGACACATGCGCTTCCTGAAGCTCAAAAAGAAGCGCTGTTGTCACAGGTTCCGTTGGGCCGGTTGGGCTCAGCTGAAGAGGTTGCTGGAACCGTTGCTTTCCTCGCAAGTGATGAGGCGAGTTACGTGACTGGCACTACGTTACACGTCAACGGCGGCATGTATATGGCCTAAGTCTGATGTTCTGGTGCTTGTAATATTTCGAACATCAGTAATAATGTCGCCACGTCGTACAGTGGCAGCAACATCATTAGGAGAATTCTGAACGATGAGTAATATCGAAGAACGCGTCAAGAAAATCGTATGTGAACAACTTGGCGTCAAGGAAGAAGAAGTAACAACTGAATCTTCGTTTGTTAATGACTTGGGTGCTGATTCACTCGATACAGTTGAATTGGTCATGGCTTTGGAAGAGGAATTTGAAACAGAAATCCCTGACGAAGAAGCTGAGAAGATCACGACAGTTCAACAAGCAATTTCGTACATCGAAGCAAACCTGTAAGCAGGCTCGCTATCGACGTATAAATACTGAAAAGCCGCGTTTTGCGCGGCTTTTTTGTGTCAGTTATTGAGAGAGAAACTATGTCAAAGCGCCGTGTTGTAGTCACTGGATTAGGGATGTTGAGTCCGTGTGGCGTCACCGTCGAAGAGTCATGGAAGGCGATACTGAATGGGCAGAGCGGGATTTCTGCGATTACAGAGTTCGACACATCAGACTATCCAACGAAATTCGCAGGCTTAGTTCCTGAGTTTGATTTAGAAACCTACATGTCTGTCAAAGATGCTCGCAAAATGGATCCATTCATTCAGTACGGAATGGTCAGCGCGATTCAAGCTGTTGAGCAATCGGGGCTGATGGACTCGACGTTTGATCCGACGCGCGTTGGTGTCTCAATTGGTTCGGGAATTGGTGGTCTTACATTGATTGAGAACACGACGTTACTCCTCAACGAGCGCGGCCCACGCAAAGTTTCTCCATTCTTTGTGCCAGGATCGATCATCAATATGATTTCCGGCAACTTAGCGATTAAGTACGGTTTTCAGGGTCCGAACATCGCAATAACGACAGCATGTACAACATCGACACATTGTATCGGTTTCGGTGCACGCATGATTGCCTACGGCGATGCGGACGTGGTGATCGCAGGTGGCGCTGAAAAAGCTTCAACGCAACTTGGCATTGCAGGCTTTTCTGCAGCCAGGGCATTATCAACACGAAATGAAGATCCACAAGCGGCGAGCCGCCCTTGGGATAAAGATCGCGATGGTTTTGTGTTGGCTGATGGTGCAGCCACAATGGTTCTTGAAGACTATGAATCGGCCAAAGCGCGCGGTGCCAATATCATTTGTGAGTTGGTCGGCTTTGGGATGAGTGATGATGCGCACCACATGACAGCGCCAGCTGAGGATGGCCGCGGCGCACGTGCAGCAATGGCTAATGCCTTGAAAGATGCAGGACTATCCGCGGATCAAGTCGACTATGTGAATGCTCACGGTACGTCGACGCCTCTCGGCGATGTCGCTGAATCACAAGCTGTTGAAACATTGATGGGATCCCATGCGGCAAAGGTTGCGGTCAGCTCTACGAAATCGATGACTGGACATGGGTTAGGCGCTGCTGGCGCCTTAGAAGCCTGCTTCAGTGCGCTTGCGATTCGTGATCAGGTGTTACCGCCAACGATCAACCTAGATTCTGTGGATGAGGGGTGTCGTTTGGATTACGTTCCAAATACTGCGAGAGAAGCCTCTATTGATGTTGCGCTTTCCAATAGTTTTGGATTTGGTGGCACAAACGGAACGCTGATCTTTAAGCGGGTGTAATGCTTGCGCTGACTCGCCTATCAATCGCTGGGCTTTTGATCGTTAGTTGTATGGTGATCGGAGCTCGGCTTTGGGTTGAGTCTCTGAAATACAGCCCCGTCGCAACACAAACACTGTCTATCCCCGCTGGGTCAACTGCAAGCGATGTATTGAGTGCATTGCAACCTGCATTCTCGGCGCGTGAGCGCGCGTTGATCTTCTTTCTTTATCCAGAATTTACGCGTGTTCAACAGGGAACATATGCTTTTAGAGCGAATTCAACTGTACTGGCCGCGCTCGCTCAGATCCATCGCGGGGATGCCATCATTGAACGGCTTACAATTCCAGAAGGTATTACTGCGCGTGAATTGTTTGATCGATTAGACGCGCATACAAGTCTCAGTAGCGAGATTAGTCTAATTGAGGGCCGTTGGGCGAATCTCGATGCTGAGTGGCCCGCACATGAAGGAGCATTTCTGGCCGAGACGTATTTATGGCGGCAAAACCTGTCGCGCGACGCATTGCTTCAACAAGCCCATGACAATCTGACCGATGCGTTGAATTCGGCATGGCGCGATGCTGATCCAGTGGTCAGGTCAACCCTTGCCTCACCCTATGAGATGTTGATACTCGCATCGATCGTTGAGAAAGAAACAGCGCTCGCCATCGAACGTCCGCGAATTGCCGGGGTATTTATTGAGCGGCTAAAGCGAAAGATGCGGTTACAAACTGATCCAACTGTCATCTATGGGCTCGGCGACCGTTTTGATGGCAATTTAACGCGTCAGCATTTGCGCGAAAAAACCGCCTATAACACCTACCGAATTGATGGATTACCACCGACTCCAATTGCGTTGGTTGGACCGGATGCACTCTACGCTGTCTCAAAACCTGAGATCACTGGAGAATTGTATTTTGTTGCTGATGGGAGCGGGGGGCATGTGTTCTCTCGGACTCTAGAGGAGCATAATGCCAATGTGCGGAAGTATCAGTTGAAGCGATGAACCAACGACAAGCTCAATTTATCACTCTAGAAGGCGTTGAGGGAGCAGGTAAAAGCACTCAGAAAGATGCGTTGTGTCGATTATTAGATGCCAACGGTATCGAGTTTATTGAGACGCGTGAGCCTGGAGGGACTCCCTATGCCGAGACCATTCGCGAGTTGTTATTGAATCATAGCGATGATTCACCATGCTCGAAAACAGAGCTTTTATTGATGTTTGCGGCCCGCGCACAGCATTTAGAAACAAAAATCTTACCGGCGCTTGAATCAGGTATCTGGGTTGTGTGTGACCGATTCACCGACGCCACCTATGCCTATCAAGGTGGAGGGCGTCAACTCCCGCTTGATTGGATTGTGGCTTTGGAGTCATTGGTTCAAGAGGGCCGTCGCCCGGATCTAACGCTTATTTTTGATGTTCCCGTCGAGATTGGTTTAGCGCGTGCAGGACGGAGAGGGAGCCTGGATAGGATCGAGTCTGAAGATATTGCTTTTTTCGAACGTGTCCGGGCCATGTACCGACTGATTGCAGAGAAAAATCCAGAGCGTGTGGTGACATTGGATGCAACACCCGATGCGAATCAGGTCACTGAATTGATGTTTTCAGAATTAATGCATCGGTGGGATTTGTCATGTCACCCTGGTTAAGGTCGTCTTGGCATCAGATTGTCGATGGCCTGCGCTCTCAATCATTACCTCATGCGTGGTGTATTGTGCATCCGCCGGGTGTGATCGCGTCTGAATTAACTGATCATCTGGTGCGTACCTTACTCTGCCAGGCACCAAGTTCGAACGAACCATGTGGGCAATGCGTATCGTGTCGCATTGACGAATCGCATCCGGATTTATTGTTGCTACAGCCTGAAGGGGCGGCGGGTATGATTAAGGTCGATTCGGTTCGGGATGCGATTGAGGTTGCTTACACCACAGCCTCACTCGGCGGAAAGCGCGTGATTTTAGTTCGGCCATGTGATTGCCTGAATCAAGCCTCGAGCAATGCGCTTTTGAAAGTGGTTGAGGAACCGCCTTCTGGTACCGTGTTTGTCTTCCAAACCTCACTTCCGGGTAAGCTGCTCCCGACCTTGGTCAGCCGGCTTCGGATGGTGAAGGTTCCAAACCCAAGTCCTGAAATATTGCAACAGACAGCTGAGTCACTCGGCGTCTCTCATTCCGATATGGACCTTGCCGATGCGCTACTTTCTGAACCGATGGCGTTGAAAACGGATCCTGACCGTTTTGGGCTCGCGAAGGACGTTTTAAACGCGATGGCACGTGTAAGACAGGGTGCGGACTCGCAGGTGGTTGTTAAATCACTTGGGAAAGCGGATGCGCTTGTTGCTTCAACGGTGATGGAACGGGTGTGTGAACATATGATTCGCGCGCAGTATGGCGCGATTGAGAATTCGGTGACATCCGTTTTAAAAGCGCCTTATCCGCCTGTTGTGATGGTGTATCAGTTAAAAGAGCGAATTGCTGAAGTGAGAAAGCAGGCACAGGCTGGGATCACCGTTAATTCCGGACTCGCGCTTGGATCACTATTCGCCGCATGGGGGTTCATTTGGACTAGAGTCCAACCGTAATCTATCTGTGAGAATGACAACTATGCTCCCGGCATGGAACTCACTCTCAAACTGAATTCAGATCACGATGTGATTGCTCACTTCTTACCATTTGGATTACGACCTGCTGTCTTCCTTCCTGGTCAATTCGAAGCGTCTGTTGTCGGTGGTGTTCATCCTCTTGAGCTCCATCATTATCACTTGGGTGTGATTCACACCCAAGTCCGTATTTTCTGGATCGCTCCAGTCGGAGTGATTGATCCCTTTGTCCCGGGTATTGGTGTGTCATTAGTCCTGGATCACGTCGATTTATTTGATCAGTTTGAAATTCTGACCAAGAGCAATCCTCAAATTACCGGGAGTTCGCTGTTACAATGCGGACTGGAGGAAGTTCATGATCGATTCTCATTGTCATCTCGACTGTATTGATGTCTCTCAGCGAGAGGGTGGCGTCCAATCTGTACTGGATCAAGCGAAAGCCCATGGCGTGACGCGCATGTTATGCATCTCAATTACGCTAGGTAACGATGGCCCTCGTCGTTTGGCGAAAGCGCATGAATCTGTATGGGCAACTGTCGGAATACATCCATGTCATGCCCACGAAGAACCCGGTGTCACGGTTGAGCATTTGTTAGAGCTCGCTAAAGCAGACTCTGTGATCGCCCTGGGTGAAACCGGTCTTGATGGGTATCACGATCCGGTGACTGATGTGCAACGAGAAAGTTTTGTTACTCACCTGGAAGCTGGTAAGCAAGCAGGCTTACCGATTGTTGTACATACCCGTGATGCGCGTGAAGAAACGATTGAGTTGATCAAAGCGCATGGATCGACTGATGTGGCTGGCGTCTTACACTGTTTTACAGAATCTTGGGAAATGGCTGAACAAGCTATCGATTTAGGCTATTACATCTCGATGTCCGGCATTGTGAGCTTCCCAAAGGCAACCAACGTTCACGAGGTATGCCGTAAAATTCCAGCGGATCGTTTGCTGATTGAAACGGATTCACCGTGGCTTGCGCCGGTGCCTTACAGAGGGAAAACGAACGAGCCGGCTTTTGTTAGCCACGTTGCTGAAGCAGTCGCTCAATTACGAGGCACGTCAGCAGAGGAAATTGCCGAGCAAACGACTGACAATTTTTATCGACTGTTCCGGGCCGCAAACTCGTGAGCCTGTCTGAGGCTGTTCGGATCGAGCGAGAAAAACGGAAGCGACAAGCTTTTATTCGCCGTGAGCATGACATTTTATCTGTGTGTGAAAGCCTCATGGCAGAGAAGAGCGTTCGGCAGGTGTCTGTTGATATGGTCGCGGCAAGAACCGGCATCGGCAAAGGCACGATTTATAAGCACTTCGACAGTAAGCGCGACATGTTGGTTGCGATTGCAGAACAATACTTTGCTCGGTTGACTGAATTACTCGGGCGCTCACCAGATCCGGCTCGTGCTATTTCAGACTGGATTGAAGCACAACTCTATGCGGTAAAGCGTGCACTCATGATGCACGAATTACTCGATACTCTGGCCGATGATGCTCCTGCGCTTAGCCGTATTCAAGAGTCGCAGTATCAAATGCGGAAGCGTTTGGCTCAAGTGCTTAGCGGCTCCTCAAGGGCGCGAGGAAAACCCATGGAACGTGCGATGTGGTTGGATGCCTTGGTACAAGGCGCCTTAGTCGAAATGGGGTCCCCACTGAGATTCGAGTCATTTGATGAAGACGAGTGGGTCGAATCGATGACCCGGATCGTCCCGTTGCTTTTGACACAGTCCAAACAGGGACCTAAAAATCGCGAACTCACCTACCTTTAATCGATGATTTCGATTGCATCGGAATCGGTGATTGTTCCGTTGTCTAAAGCCTTCAAAAATAACCCGCAGGTGTCGAGATTGAGCGCTTGGTCAAGGCGTTGTAAAAAGTCGTCAGTGCGACCGCCATGCCAATCGCACTCGGTTGCACGGCACCGAACGATCGGTTCAACCACTTCAAATCGTTGTGAACCGATGATCAGCGTTTTACCAACCCAATCGAGCTCTCCAAAGGCTTGGACGTCTTCAATCAGTAGATTCGCGCGATAACGCTCTGCATACGCGGGTGTTGAGGTTGCCTCTGCGATCGCCACGATAGTGTTTTGATTTACCAACGATACATACGCATCTGGTTCATCAGTAAATCCGCTGTCGAGGCGCTCTAGGGTAAATTCACCTAGGCTTGGTTCGAGCGATGTAATCCAGCGAGAAAATTCGCTCGTATCAATCGGGTGTCTCGCCAATTGAATCGTTGTGTCCTGATATCGGCACGTGAATGTGTCATCGTCCCAATCAATGGAGATCTGAGAGCACAGGTTGGTATGCACTGACTGCAGGAAATATTTCTTGGGTCGCCAACCTTCTTTTGGGGGGATTCGGTCGGCATATTGAAGCGCGTACTGTCGGTCCCCGGGCAGCGTTTTATATTGATGGACGGCAGTTGTGGGCACCTGTTCCCCTGCAAAGCCCTTAATGGGATAGCGCGTTATTGAAACAAGATTCATTACGGGGTCTCGATTGGGTGTTCGCAGAGTTCGAGCAGTACGCCTTCGGTATCTTTTGGGTGGACAAAAGCGACTTTGGTTCCGTGTGCACCTGGAACCGGTGACTCGTTAATGAGTGTATAGCCCTCATTTTTGAGCCGAGCGAGCTCGGATTCGATATCGGTCACTGTGATGGCGAGTTGCTGGAGACCGCCTTTGCCCGCATTTTTATCAATAAATTTTGCGATAGGGCTATCGGGTTCGGTCGCGGCAATCAGCTCAATACATGATTCGCCAATTTCAAAAAATGCAGTTTCCACTTTTTGAGAGTCGACACGATCACGGCCCTTCAATGTGAATCCAAGTCCCTCATACGTCGCAATCGCTGCTTCAATGTCTTTGACAGCAATCCCGACATGATCGATTTTGTGCAACATGCCTAGTGTTCTCCTATGTCTTAGGCGTATTCTGATCGTAAGCATATAAGAAAAAAGGAGGCTTACATGTTTCGGTCAATACTAATAGACGATTTTATGACCACAAACTTAGCGACTGCGACTCGAGAGATGGATTTGCTCGCGCTAGTTGATCTTTTGCTGAGACGCGGTATTTCTGGAACGCCGGTGGTTGATCAATCCGGTCATCTGGTGGGAATGGTTTCCGAGCACGACTGTTTAGAGTCGATATTAGTCGGGACGTACCAAGGTGATGTTGGTGGGAGCGTTTCAGATGTAATGACTTCCGAGGTCGAGACGATTCAAATCGGCACCAGTATTGTCGAAGCGGCTCATCAAATGGTCACATCAGGTCGTCGTCGTTTGCCGGTGGTTGACTCTGAGAACCGATTGGTCGGTCAAATCTCGCGCAGTGATTTGTTACGTGCAGTGAGGGCCTATGAGATTCCTGAAGAGGAACCATCACATTAAGCGTTGAGCGCTTTTTCCAGTGGAGCGATGCAAGCCAGTGCCGCTTGCGGAGGCGCAACGTCGCCCGCGGCAACGCGTGCTTTTTGCTCATTGTAAAGTGCTGCCCAGCTCGCATTTGCTTTCAGAAGATCGCTGATGCCATCGTTTAATAGCCGTTCGAACCATTGATTGGCTTGTTGCGCACGACGTTCTGTGATCGCTTCGGCTCCAGCTTCACGATAGGCTTCAACGCGGTCCCACAGGGTATCGATTCCACGAGGTTGGAGCGAACTGACAGATAGGACCTCTGGCGTCCAAAATCCTTGGTGATTCAGGAATCCCATTGCGTTTTTGTAATGCACCACCGATTGGCTAGCGAGCCGCTCCGCATCACCGTCTGCTTTATTCACGACGATGAAATCAGCTAATTCCAAGATTCCTTTTTTAATTCCCTGTAACTCGTCTCCAGCTCCTGGTTGCATCAAAACCAAAAATAGATCGGTCATCGAATGCACTTCGTACTCGCTCTGTCCAACACCAACAGTTTCGACCAGGATTACATCAAACCCCGCTGACTCGGCGACTAAAATTGCTTCACGTGTTCGGTTGGCAACGCCACCTAAAGATCGGCCTGCAGGCGAGGGTCTGATGAACGCATTGTCTTCGCGTGATAGATGCTCCATGCGCGTTTTATCGCCAAGGATTGATCCACCATGTAAGGGCGAGGAGGGATCAACTGCGAGTACGCCAACACGTTTTCCAAGGCTGATGAGAAATAATCCAAAGGCTTCGATGAATGTT